>NZ_CP115670.1:912907-1217209 GCF_027886475.1 Corynebacterium sp. SCR221107 | reverse complement strand
CGACCGCAAGATCGTTGACCGTGCCGTTGATGGCGAGTTCTCCGATGGAGCCGCCCGGGAACTCGATCGGGTTGACCACGTAGGAGTCGGTGGAAAACGCCAGTTTGCCGCCGGTGAGGTCAAGATCCATGACCGTGGAATCGCCGCCTTGGGCGAGCAGTTCGTTGCCGTACTCATCGAAGAACACGTGCTGCAACAGGCTGGCTGAGGCCTTGCCACCGGCGCCGTGGGCCAAGGTGACATGCTCGTCCTTCAATCGCCCGCCTCGGCGACGCACCCTGGCGATCGTCTCATTGACCTGATCCACGTCCTCATTCAGTCGGTTCTTCGGTTCCACCGCAACCTCGCTTTTTCGGCTTTTCTTATTCGTTCATTACCCTTTCCCCACATCGCACCTTCGGCAATCTTAGTCACCGACGTGGGGCGTCTCTTGCCATGTTAGTGCCCGCGGCTTCAGTGCTTCGGGCATTGGCTATCCAACACGAACTGTGCGGCGAGCATTGCCGAAGAAGGCGGCACAACGCGCAGGTCACCGCTGTTGATTAAAGGGGCTTGTCTGGGGAAGAAGGCCACGCCCACACCGCCTGCCACCGCGGTGATTGCGCACTGTGGGTCCAGCGGCGCCGCCGGAATAAGGGTATGAGCTGTCGCAGAATCAAGCCTCAGTGCGAGCAAAGACACAGCTGTGGCTTGGTGGGAGTAGAGTTTGGGGAAGCGTCACATGTCATATCAACCGAGCAAGGAGCAAAACGTGTGCCTAGGCGTTCCGGCCCAAGTCGTTGAGGTCCAAGACCCCACCCGCGCCACCGTGAGCATCGATGGCGTCAACCGCAAGGTGTCTACCGATTTGTTGCTTGCCGACGGACTCACCGTCGGCGACTGGGTGCTGGTTCACGTCGGTTTCGCGCTCAGCGTCATCGACGAGGAGGAAGCCAAGCTCACTCTCCAGCAAATCAAACAACTCGGTGGCGACACCTTCGAAGATGAGTTCGCCTCCTTTAGCGAGTCCAAGATCGAATAACCACCACATTCTGATCCTTCTTCTTTCCCCACCACCGCTTTGTCTCACAAGGTAGTTCACCCATGAAATTCGTTGACGAGTTCCGCGACCCCAAGGCCGCCCGCCAGCTCATCGAGCGCATCCAGGAGATGTCCACCAAGCTCGATCACCCCATCAAGCTAATGGAGATCTGTGGTGGCCACACCCACACCATCTACCGCTACGGCTTGGAAAACCTCCTCCCCGACAACATCGATTTCGTCCACGGCCCCGGCTGCCCGGTGTGTGTGATCCCGATGGGCCGAGTCGACGATGCCCTGTGGCTGGCCAGCCAGCCCGACGTCATTTTGACCACCTTCGGCGACATGATGCGCGTGCCCGGCTCCGACTACTCGCTCATGCAAGCCCGTGCTCAGGGGTGCGACATTCGCTTCGTCTACTCCCCGCTCGACTCGCTTAAGATCGCCGAGGAAAACCCGGACAAGAAGGTCGTCTTCTTTGCCGTCGGCTTCGAAACCACCGCCCCCTCGACGGCGGTGACCCTGAAATACGCCAAGGAGAGGAAGCTGTCCAACTTCAGCGTCTTTTCCAACCACGTCACCATCGAACCCCCGCTACGCGCGATTGCCGACGGTGGCGAGACTCAGGTCGACGGGTTCATCGGCCCAGGCCACGTCGCCACCGTCGTTGGCACCGAGGCCTTTGAGTTCCTCCCTCAGGAGTTCAACCTTCCGGTGGCCGTCTGTGGCTTCGAGCCGCTCGACATCTTGCAGGGCACCGCGATGCTCATCGAGCAGTTCGTCTCTGGCGAGGTGGCCAAGGGCAACGCCAAGGTGGAAAACCAGTACGCCCGCGTGGTGCGCCCCGAGGGCAACCCAGCCGCCCGGGCGCTACTCGATCGGGTATTTACCATCCGCGACACCTTCGAGTGGCGCGGTCTCGGCTGGCTGGACAATTCCGGCATGGGCATTAGCGAGGAGTTCGCCGAGTTCGATGCCGAGCGCCTGTTTGAAGTCCCCGGCAAACGCGTCGCCGACCCCGTGGCCTGCGAATGCGGTTCGGTGCTCACCGGCCACATCAAGCCCTGGCAGTGCAAGGTGTTCGGCACCGCCTGCACGCCCGATACCCCGATCGGCACCTGCATGGTTTCCCCCGAAGGCGCCTGCGCGGCCTACTACAACTTCGGGCGCCTGAATCGCGAGCTGTCTGCTCAGCTCACCTAGACCCGTGCGGTGCGGGTTTCCCTACCAAACAGCCACGCAATCGCGGCGATGGTGGAAATGGCAGCGCAAATAATAAATGCCGAGCCAAAGCCCACGGTGTGGGCGAGGCTACCAATCAGAATCGGACCCACGATCGTTCCCAGGTCTTGGGTCATTTGGTATGCCGCGACAACCTTTCCGCCCGAGCGCTCAGGCCCCACGATGTCAGCGATGACCGCCTGCTGCGAGGGATTGAGCAGGCCCGCGCCAAAACCCGCACCGGCCGAGACGGCCAACAAGGTGGCAAATTGGTGGGAGAAACCGAACGTGGCGGTAAAGGCCGCGTTGACAACGAGGCCTGCGATGATCAAGGGCCTTCTCCCGATGCGATCCGAAAGACGCCCCGAAAACTGCAACGCGACGGCATTTCCCGCGGCGAAGGCGGTCATGGCCAGTCCGGCGATGGCCGCACCATTGTCGAACACCGCTGCGGCAAAAAGCGGCACGGTGGCCACGCGGACACCAAAGTTGGACCAACCATTGGCAAACGCGCCTACGAGGGCGGCAAGGAAGGCGCGATCGTGCAAAACTCCGCGCACCGGAACCACAGGAAGTGCTGCACCACTGGTTGCGCGGGCGCCAATGGCACGTGGCATGCGCCACCACACCACGAACGCAGCCAGCGCCACCATCACCCCGTAGATGATAAACGGCCAGCGCATACCCAGCACAGACAGTGCTGCACCGATGATGGGACCGCCGATATTTCCGAACAAAAACCCGGACGCATACGCCGAGGAACAGCGGCCCCGGATCTCCGGCGGTGACAAGGAGATAATAAGCCCCGTCGCTGAGACGGTAAACATCGTCGAACCACAACCGGCCAGCGCGCGAAGGGCCAGCATGTGCCAATACTCCTGGGCACAGGCCACCAATCCCGTGGATAGCGCCACCAGGATCAGTCCGGTCAGATATACCCACCGGGATCCAAGTGCATCGATGAGTGAACCAGATGCCGGGGCGAAGAGAAGGCGCGTGCCTGCGAAAACACTCACCACCGCCCCCGCGGCCGCCATTCCAACGCCAAAACTGGTGGCAAACTGCGGGATGACGGGGGCA
This sequence comes from Corynebacterium sp. SCR221107, assembly GCF_027886475.1. Lineage (NCBI taxonomy): Bacteria > Bacillati > Actinomycetota > Actinomycetes > Mycobacteriales > Corynebacteriaceae > Corynebacterium > Corynebacterium sp. SCR221107. The sequence continues at coordinate 1,213,888 of NZ_CP115670.1, read as the reverse complement.
ACCAGGCCATAACCTAGGGCGATAATGAACGCCGCGGCGACAAGAACCCAGACTTCATGCGGTATTTTCTGCGGGGCCGGTGTGCGCCCCGCAAGGGGAGTTTGTGTGGATGTCACTTAGAAAAGACTAGCCCCGCTCCCACTTATGGCGGTAGTTGTCGATTACCTTTCCCATTAATGAAAGCCACCGAAGCGTCCGCGACAGACGGGAATGGGCATTCGCACGTGCGCGCAGAAAACCCCACATCGTCCGTTCACAAATAGATGCCACCCTTCCCAATTTCGAACAGTTGTTCTATGCTAGGACCATGATGATGTCGCGCACCCACTCTAAGGTCGTCCCCATGAAGAAGGTATCGCTGTTTAACAGTCGCAAGCAGTCCCGTGAATCTCAATCTATGCAGGCTCATTCCGCAGCCTTGAATGCTGCTGCCATCGCCCAATCGATCGCCGCCTCGCACGGCGGGAGTCTGGATGCGGTCCGTTCGATCATTGCCCATCCACGTTCACTCGCCCGGCCGCAACCGCATTGGCGCCCACCGTCACATTCCCTGCCAGCCGTCCTCGGTCACGATGCCATCACGGCCACTATCACCAGGCACCGGATCGGGCCTCGTGTGCAAGCTCGCCTGCAGGGATTTGGTGAGCACCGTCCCGCCGCCTACCTCATCACAGCCCGCATGACCTCGCCCTCGGGGATGGATATCCCGCCACAGGTTGCCGAAGGCTGGGCGATGGCCATCGTTGGCAAGGAATTCAAAGAATGCGTACACGAGTTTGAATCTGCTACCACACCGACCTTCGTCTGGGTCGTTGACGGAAGCTTCCGCCCGCTACGCTCGCCTGCCGCCCTGTTCAGCGGATTACGCGCCGCGGCCTAGGCGCTTAACACCTCGCCTCGCCGCTGGCGCCGGTGATCCTCGTGCCTTCATGCAAAAAGGAACCCAGGTTCTCCTGGGGGCGCAGGGGTAAACAGGGCGTGGTGTGTACACAGGCTCCCCGTTGTAGGGAGGATGCCCTTCTCCTTTAGGCAGTCGATGTGGGGTTGTCGAGTACGGCTTCCGACACCTCCGCATACTGCGATACTTCAGCCATGATCTGCTCGTCGTGGCAGGTCATGATGACAGCCTGACCTGCCTGCAGTGCGTCGGCGATCATCTGGTGGAGATACACCCGGTCGGCCCGGTCAACCCCCACGTCGGGTTCGTCGAGGGCAACGATGTCCCGGCGCTGTCCCACCACCGCTGCAACCTGCGCCAGGCGCAGTTTGGATTGCGGCAAATCAAGGGGATGCGCATCCGGATCGATGCCGAGCCGGTCACGCCAGGCGGCATCGGGCAGGAACAGGCGCACGGAAGAACACACGACCTGATCCACGGCCCGCTGAGTTTGCAGGCTGACGCTGTAGCTCATGTCCCGGCGAGGACCGAGCCCCGCGAGCGTGCGAAGCAGGGTTGTTTTTCCGGCACCGTTTTCCCCCTTGAGCCACACGACGGCCCCTTTTCGAAGCCGAAGGTGGACCGGCTGGGTGGAAAAGCCCGGGGTTTCTTGGGCGCGCAAGTTCCACCAGCGCCTGCGCTTGTGCCCCCTCGTACCGCTGATCACACCCAGGTCGATGACCTCAGCCTGGTGATCTAGCTGCGGCGGCGTGACCGGGCTCGGCACCCGTACTTTTGCTGGGCGCCAGGTGCGCCGGGGAATCAAACCCTGGGCGTTAAGCTCGAAGCATTGGAAGCTTTCGCTGAGCTCGCTGGGGCGTTCGTGTGCCAGGATGACCACGGTACCGGGATAGGAATCGAAGTAGGCGGCAAGCAATCCCCGCGAATGCGTGTCCAGCCCGGCGAAGGGATCGTCGGCGATCACAAGCTTTGCGCCCAGCACGGCAACACACGCTATGGCAACCCGCTTCGTTTGCCCACCCGATAAGGCAGTGGGATGGTTTTCCGCCAAATCCTCAAGCTCCAAGGCTTGCATCACTGCGCCCACTCGTTGCTGCATCGACGCCGGGTCAACACCGCGCTGCTCGAGGCCGAAGGCAATTTCTTCGATCACGGTCTCCCGCAAGAATGTGATGTGGCTTATCGCATCCTGGGTGATCATCGTGGCATCGTCTTTTCCGCGGTACAGGCTCTCCCCCAAGCGGCTCAGGCCGGATCCCGAAGCCCCAAGGATGAGGCTTCGGCGGGCGGTGTGGAATGCTGCCTGCGTGACCACCTTGATCTCGTCTGGCATCTGGGTCATAGCCAACCGCCTGACTTGTAGAGGACGAGCACGATGGCACAGGCTGGCACGATCCAGCGCAGCGCCTTTTGGAACCGCGAGTCAGCTACCGGGCGCAGCACGGTTCGTCGGCCCGGCAAGCCAACCCCTGCCACCTCGACTGCGAGCGCACGATCGGCGCCAGTGAAAAGGGCCTGCACCATGACTGGTATCGCCACCTGGGCGGCTTTTTTCAATGGATTGCGGGAGGTGTTTCCCAGCAGAAAGTGCGCCTCATGAACGGTCACAATCGCCCGCTTCGCCTGGGGTAGAAACTGCAAGGCTGCGCCAGCGATGTAGGAAATCGAGGGATGCAAGCGGGTCGCCTGGAGTGCCTTCACTAGCTGCGGAATCGGCGCAAACGTCATGGCTGCCAAGATCGCCGCCATCAGCGCGAGAAAACGCAGCCCCAGTTCACCTGCCAGGAGCAGGCCGTCAGTGGTAATGAATCGGGCGAGGTGGTTGTCCCCAAAGGGCGCGTGCACGATCACCATCGACAAGGTGACGGGAACAGAAAGCGCGAGCGAAGTCCACGCGACGCCGAATCCGCCCGAGCCCACGAACCCCACGATGAAGGAGGCAATGACCACAAGCAGGGAAACCCAGGGATTGTTGAGCCCGAGTACCACAAGCCAGGCAGAAAACCCGGTGACCAGTGCCGTCAGCGGGTTAATGGTTCGTGATTCCTGAGTGGGGATGCTCATTGTTGCGGTGAAAGTGTGGTGGGCTTGTTTTTCTTCGTCTCAGTCTTGTTTTCTCTCCAGCCTTGAGCCGACTAGTCTTCGTCCCCGGATTCACCCCGTGGGGACAGCTGAGCAAGCGTGCGCTTGGGCAAGGCCTTGACCGTTGCCCACACCAATGCCATGACCAGCGCCTTGTCGAGCGGATCGGAGATAAACGACTGCATGGTCACCGACTGAAGCAGGGAATTGCCCATCTCGCGGAAGGCGGACACAATCGCGCCGGTGCCAACGCCTGCCGTGCCGCCGTAGACGAAGGCCGCGACGGGGCGGCCAGCATGCCGCAGACGATGCCGATGACGGCGCCGGAGACGATCGCGGTGAGCAGGTTACGGAAGGCTCCGCGCTTGACGGCCCAACCAGCCAGGGCACCCGTTGCGGCGCTGACCGCGGCGAAGGGCAAGGCGGCAGGGTTAAAAAGCCCCCAGACCACGGAGCTGAGCGCGCCGGTGACCAGTCCGCCGACCGGACCCGTGAGCGCGGCAACGAGGACGGTGCCCACGGAGTCGAGGTACAGCGGGATGCCGAAAGAGCCCACGATCTGGCCGACTACGATGTTGAGCACGAGCGCCATGGGAATCAGGGCGATGGTGCGCGTTGGCAGCGTCGGCAAGCTGGCGATCAGCAAGCACGCGGCACCGGCGACGTAGCCGACAAGCGTGATGAGTGCGGGTGCGCTGGCGCCGACGGAGTCCCATTCGGTGGGGCGCGCGATGACGAGGAACAGCCAGGTTGCCGCGATAATCAGCACGCCTGCGGCAATCAGGCCACGGCGATAGGTTGCGGGTCCGTTTGAGGTGGGTTCGTTGTTGGTTGTCAAAGTTGACTGTGACACGAGGGCTCTCCGCTTAATGAGTCAAGAATTCAGGAAAGAAAGAACAAAAATCAACGCTTGACCCTTGATATACGCATGAGTCAAACGCGTCCGCGCCACCCCTATGTCACCTCGGGAGGACGCACCGCACCTTCCACCACCGCGACATCAACAAAAAGACTCGCAGTGAATGAGGGCACAGCCTCCGAACGGTGGGTATCTTAGCACGCCCGACAATCCGGCATTCCCCGGCAATCACAGGCCCTTGTTGACCAAGGATGCAAAGGCGCGGCGCAACTCATCATGGGCGGCGTCGATGTCGGCGTCAGTAACTAGCCGGGCATTCGGCCTGCGCTGCCAATGCCCTTTGAAATCAGCGACGGTGGTGCCGCGCATGAGCGGGGAATCGCATTCAATGTCGACGACCGTTTGCGTTGCCTCAAACGGGATCCGCCCCAGCGCGATCATGCACGTGAGAAGGTCATGGATCTGAGCCTGATACCCCTCACCCTGCGCCTGGTGGAATTCGAAGTAGAACCTTAACGCTTCCGTCAACACCGCAGCCAACGGGTGCGCACCCAGGATCCCGGTAAGCTCGTGCAGCTCACCGGGCCCGATGAGCATTTGTTCGGTTACCCCGAGCGAACAAATGGTGATCGGGGTCGGGGTGTGTGCAAAGACCTCGGACGCTGCGTGCGGGTCGACCCAGGAATTCCACTCAGCCGTCGGCGTGGTGTTTCCGGGATAATGGTAGGCCCCGCCCATGAGTGTGACCTGCTGCGGGAAACGGTGCCCGCGGGCGTAGTGCGCCAGGTTTGTGGCGGGGCCCGTGACGATGAGGTGTGCTTCGGGGTCCCACACACGCTGCCAATCATCCTCGACTCTGGCATCGACGTCTGCGGGTGCTTCCCAGTACCCCAGACCGTGTGGGCCGTGCGTTTCTGGTGTGGTCACCAACGGTACGACCAGCGGTACGGGCTCCCCTGCCGCCACAGGAATCGACTCCAGCCCGCACGCGTCGAGCAGGAAGCGGGAGTTGCGCGCGGTGGTTGTGACATCGACGTTGCCCGCGGTCGTCGTGACCGCCAAAAGATTAATCTGGCCTTGCTTGTGCAAGGCCGCAAGGTAGACCAGGGCAATAGCATCGTCGATGCCGGTGTCGCAGTCGAGGACGACGGGTACGGGGGAGAAATCGCGGGAGTTCACAGGAAAAATGGTAGCCCACCGCCGCCTGCCGGTGCTGGTGGCTTCAAGGGAGGGTGGGCTTTGCTGGATGCGCTCTTAGTCCGCGGAGTCTTGGTCCCGGGCGTCATCTTCTAGGTCATCGTCGTCTTCCTCGTCATCGTCTTCATCCTCGAAGTCGAACAGAGCTAGGTCTTCGTCGTCGTCATCATCCTCGTCATCATCGAGGTCTTCCTCGAGGTCATCGTCGGAGAGGTCTTCACCATTATCGGCGCCCTCGTCCTCTTCGTCGGGGGACGCGTGAGAGATTTCGATATCATCATCGCCGAAGATGTCATACACGTCCGGCTCGTCGCCGAGGTCGTCTTCGAGAGGGACGAGCTGGGCCTCCCAATCCTCGGCCTGATCGGCGGCAAGCGATAAGACATCGAAGAGTCGATCAAAGTCGGTGAAGGAGCCGAGCTCGAGGATCTCGTCGGTGTACTCCCCCACCTCGCTGGCTACGTCATAAAACAACCGCTCGCGGTCTTCCTCGGTGAGCGTGGCCTCATCGTCCCAGATTTCCTCGAGGACCTGATCGACGATTTCGTCGAAGGTCTCCCCGTAGGCGACGAAGGTGACCTTGGCGGTAGGCACTCCTTCGTGGGCTTCTATTTCCACCTGAATCTCTGAGGTCTCGGTGACCTCGGCATGAACCACGTTGGCGTGGGTGGGATCCTGGAAAAACTCGAGATCGGCGATGCGTTCATCGGTACCCTCGAGCAGGTCGCGCAATACGGTAACCACCTGATCGGTGGCGATATGCTCAAGGACGGCAGCGACGGCATCGTCGACGGAGAACACCACAGACACCAACGCGGACTCAAAGGCCTCATCGTCCTCGTCCACGTCGGCGGCGGCAATATACACATTGGCGGCGGGCAGGTGCGGATCGATCTCCACGAACTGAATCTCCAGATCCGAGGTGATCGGCACGAACATCACGTCATCATTGACGCGGGACTCAATTCCTGATTCATCGAGTGCTGCAGCAAGGTCTTCAAAAAAGCTCATGATTTACGTACACGCTGCCTTCCGGGCGTTTGTGAAGGAAAAACACGGCCGCCATGGGTGCAGCCTAGGCACTAGCCTAGCCACATCCGCTATCTGTTGCCGTACGAAAACATAAAAACTTTCGGCCCCATGGGCATGAAACACCCGAGCAATTCGCTGAAATATTCCCGCCTAGAACCCTGCTGCGGCGCTGATAATTCCGGCGAGGCGCTGCTGCTTGTCCTGGTGCGGGCACGACGTGCACAGCCCGGCCTTCGGAGAGTGATAAATCATGCAGCAGCTCACGCGGTGGGAGAAGACAAATTCCGGCTCCTCGTCCTCGGCCACCTGGCCACCAGCGATCGCCTCGGGCGAGATGTCAGCCACCTGCTCATCGATGACCTGTGCAAACCGTGGCCGCGGCAGCGCCACTCCTGTGCTGTGGGCAAGCCCTTCCCACACGGACTGGGCATAGGCGAGCGCTGCGGCGGTCTCCAACTCTTCGTTGCCAGCCCCCATGAGCGGCTGGATGAAACCGTCTACCGCCACCGCCCACAACGGTGCGGAGCGCATCTTAGCGCAGGCTGCAATGTCTTCGATGAGGTCGGGGAGGAAAGTTCCAAGGCTCTCGCCTACCTCGAAGGCGGATTCCACCTGGTTGCTCGGGGCAAAGCCAAACCAGAAACCGGCGTCGTCGCGCTGGAAAAAGTGCCCGTTCCCGCCCGATTCCCGGGCACCGTCGAAGCCCGAAGCGCCAGCAACCGATAGATCGGCGAAGATCCCCTCTTGCACCATGAGTACCATGGAGGGGGCTACCACATCGCCGAGCAGGGTATAAAGCCACAGTTGGGCGGCATGTTTGTCGTTATCGAGGAAGAACTGCTGCTTGCCCGCGGCAATAGCCTTAAGGGTTAGCTCGGCCCAGGAAACGTCGGAAAGCACCGCCGAGGTAGGCGTTAGCGAGGGGGCAAAGCGCGGATGCTGGGCGATAAGGCGGGCGAGGGCGTGGTCGATGCTGGTGTTCACAGTGAAAAACCTACCCTCCTTAGACCCTATTCGGGGCTTCATTGCCACGACCTACTCCCCCACCGCCTACCTCGCACGCCAGGCTACCGGCCGGGCGGGAGCGCAACCGGGCCGCGATCGGCATAGGTGTCGTCGGCAAGGCCGAGCTGGACGAGCAGGTCGGGGCGGCCGGTACCCCACTCGCGCATGTCGTAGTTGCGCCACGCGCGGCGACGATAACGATTGGGATCATAGACGATGCGGCTGGTGGCATCGAAGACCTTCGTGGCCCTGCCCGGATCCGTATCCGTCGGGCGCACATACCGTGGCCACGCGTGTGCCGAACCGGGTGCCGAGTGGTGAATGAACTGCGACCAGTGGTACTGCATTTCATCGCGCAGCGCCAACAGCGCCTCCCGCCCGCTGAAGCGGTTGAGCGAGGACATTCTCGAGGCGGTCATGTCCCCAAATACGGGGGTCAGTTCCGTGGAATGCATCGCGCCGAGGCCCATCCAGCGCAGGATCGCCGGGGCGAAATCGAAGCGGTACATCCAGGTATCAGCAGCCAAGGCGTGCGCATTTGCCACCCGCATCGCAGGCGCCCAAAACACAGCGTCGGTCAGTAGCTCGGCGAAATCGCTGCGCCGCTCTGCGCCAGAATAGGCAGCCAGCACCCCGGGCGCGCCTGCTGGGTCGAAGGCCGCGAGCATGCGTTCGGCGGCCCGCCCGCGCGCGGTCTGCCGCAGGTAAAACCCCTTGGCAAAGGAAGCCTCATCCCCGTTGGTGCCGACCAACAGCGGGATCTTGTGTTGTTCGCCCTTGGCAAAAACATCCAGGGGATGATCGTGGATGATGCGGTGATCCACCGTCGGCGCATAGCAGGAATTCAATTGGAAAATCTCGCGCGTTCGCCACAACATCGACTGCCCGGCGCGCACAAGGTCCCCGGCTGGCAGGCGGCGCAGATCCGACAAGGTGGTCTCTGGCCCCAGCCCCAACCGGTTGTTGATGGCGTGGGCCCACATGGTGGATTGGGCCTGCGAATGGATGGTCGCGATCGGCGGGGATTGCGCGATGGCCTTGTGGAAAAGCCCCTTGGCCGACGGCACGCACATCAGCGTCAGCACCGCCGCCCCGCCGGCCGATTCCCCCATGACGGTGACGTTTCCCGGATCTCCGCCGAAGGCCGCAATGTTTTCCCTGATCCAGCGCAAGGCCAACAACTGGTCGTAGACCGCGGGGTTGGCAACACAGTCATCGCCGAAGGTGCGCATGTCCAGATAACCGAGCGCGCCGAGGCGGAAATTAATCGCGACGTAGACAACTTTCATCGACTCCGCCAGGTAGTGCCCGCGCAGGAGCTGCTCATGGGAGGAACCGTAGATAAACGATCCACCGTGGAAGTACACCACCACCGGCAGCACCTCGTCGGTATCAGGACGCACGATGTCCAGATTGAGACAGTCCTCGCTGCCGCGCAGGCGATCCGCAGGCCCATAGGTCGGCTGCAAGGCAACCGGGCCGTAGTTTCCGGCCGGGCGCACCCCCGACCATTCATTGGCCGGGTGCGGGGCCCGGAAACGGCCACTGCCACTGGTATCACGCCCGAACGGGATCCCCCGCCAGGTGCGCACGCCGAGCGCGATAATGCCCTCGACGCGCCCCTGGGTGGTCGCTACCACAGGTCCTTTCGGCTTCGGCGCGGTACCAGCTCCGGGACCGCGGTCACTACGGTGGCCAGAAAGATCGTGCCTGCCGGCACCGGATGCCTCTGCAACCACGTCAGCGGCCAAGGGCAGAGATGTCCGCGATAAGGCAGTAGCCGCATCCGGTACCGCCGCCCCGCCTGAATCGTGGGGCTTTCGCACCGCGCCGGGTTCGGTGATGATCGGCGCCTGGCGGGCCTGCTTGTCTTGGTCTTTGGTGAGCTGCTTTCTTTGTTTCTTCTCCAGCTTTCTGGCGTGCTTTCTTTCGCGCTTGTCCGCTTTCTTGCGCTTCTTTTCCACCCGCTGTGCCTGGCGCTGGCTTGCGGGCTGCTTGATTGCGTCCGCACCTTGGGAAGTGGCCGCGGACGCTTCTGTGTTGGCGGGGTTCGCTGTGACGATTCCCCGGTTGTCCACGGCGAAGGCGGCTTCGCGGGCGGTCTCGTCCACCTTCGCCTTGGCGCTGGTGGTGCCGAAGATGCGGGTGGGTCTTACCCGCTTGGGCTTGCGTGCTTGTGCGCGCGTGTCGGGTGCCTGATTGGAGGTGGCGTGGCGTCTTCCGCCCGCTGGTGCCGCCACCTGTGTGCCCGCCTTCTGGCGCTTCTGGGGGCTGGTGCCTTTGTTTTTATCTGCCATGAGGTAACACTTCGTGGATCCATTGTCCCGCCCGTAGTCTGCGTGCCGGGCCGCCGCCATTCATGCTTGCCGACGTCCACCGCGCCGCTACCATCGCGGCTTCGTGCATGTCTCGGCCGGTTTCTTCCCGCGATCCCATCTCCGCCACGACCACGCGGTGAGTGTCGGCCGGCCTGAATCACATCAGCCCGGTCATGCACACACGATGTGTGAGCCGGAATGTGTAGTTTTGTGCGATTTCGCCCGTTTGAATATCCGTTTGGGTGGGATTTTCTGTCCGAAGCCTTCCTACACCCCCTTTCTATCCCCTAGAGTAGTAAGCATGGTGAACATCGTCGACCGTGAAACTGTATTGTGCGTCTCCTTGGCCGCCCGCCCGTCCAACCACGGTGTGCGCTTCCACAATTGGCTCTATGACAAGCTGGGGTTGAACTACCTCTACAAGGCGATCGCTCCCACCGATATCACCCAGGCCGTTGCCGGCATCCGCGGGCTCGGCATCCGCGGCGCGGGCGTGTCCATGCCGTATAAGCAAGACGTCATCCCGCTCATCGACAAGCTCGATCCCTCCGCGGAGCGCATCAACGCGGTCAATACCATTGTCAACACCGACGGCGAGCTGGTCGGATACAACACCGACTACGTGGCTGTCGCCTCGCTTTTGCAGTCCCACAACGTCGATCCTGCGCTGAAGGTGGCCGTGCGCGGCTCCGGCGGCATGGCCAACGCTGTGGTGGCCGCCCTCGCCGACTACGGCCTGCAGGGCACCGTGGTTGCCCGCAACGCCTCCACCGGCTCTGCACTGGCCAAGCGCTATGGCTGGGACTACGCCACTGACGTTCCCGCCGACGCCACGATGTTGGTCAATGTCACCCCGTTGGGCATGAACGGCGACGCCGCTGACGTCCAGTCCTTTAGCGACGAAGAAATCAGCCGCGCTGCCTGCGTCTTCGATGTCGTCGCCTTTCCCGTGGAAACCCCTTTGATCAAGGCGGCCAAGAAGGCCGGCAAGCCCACTATCAACGGCGGCGAGGTTGTGGCATTGCAGGCGGCAGAGCAGTTCGAGCTTTACACCGGCGTCCGTCCCAGCAGCGAGGACGTCGCCGCCGCCGAGGAATACGCGCAAAGCTAGCACCGTTAGTCGAGGCTGGTTGCGTCCTCATCACTACTGTCACGCCGGTGATACCACCTTCTCCTACGTCGGTGGGTCACCGGCTGCAGCTATTCTGCCTGCCATGTCTCGGTTGCAGCAACGAAAAACGGCGCAGGTAAGCGTCGCAAAGCACAAGCTACGCCATCGGCGAAGGCGGCGTGGCAGGCCACCACTGACCTGTTCTTTTGCCATGCTCGCGGCGATAATCCCCATGACCTCCAGGCGATATACCCCATGACAAGGTGCTCAAGGCGATAGTCCTTATGGCGATCATCCGCGCGGCGAGAATCTAGGTGGGCGCAAATCAATTTGGGTGCAAATCAAGGTGGTAGTAAAGGCTGCACAACGCGGTACGTTATTCCACGATAACAATAGGGGATGGCACCTCCCTGTCGCCGTGTCCTTGCCCCCGACAACCACACCTCAGGCGGCACAGGGCCCTTCAGGCGGCACAGGATCACGACCGGGCGTCCAAGGGCGCGCACGCTAGCTGGTAGGTATCAGTGGGCGACACGCGGGGCGGATAAATGAGACGGGCGGTTGGTCACGGGGCGGATACGATTTCATTGCAAAGCCGACTCAAAGCCAAAAATTCCCATCCCGCCGGGAATCTTGGCCACCACCGGGGCGTTGGTTCAATGCGCGCAGCACCACGCGCGCATCCCGTGCCCCAAAGCACACGTACAAGAAGGGTTTGTGAGGAACATGGGTCTATTTGACCGCTTCCCCGCGCGCAAAGCGCACGATGTCAGCAACGGCAACGGCACCATCGAGCAGGACTACCCAGAGGTATTCCTCGACATCGAAGGCTCCGACCACGCACGGCTGGCCGAGGAATCCGGCCCGGTGGGCAAGGCGTTGATCGTCGCCTTGGATAAGGCTGCACACATGCAGTCCTCCGTGATCGTCAAGTACGTCGACTGGCTGCGTTCACGCAACCCCGATGCGACACCGGCCGATATCCAAAGGCTGCTGGACAAGCACTTCCTCACCATCGTCACCGGATCTGGTGCAAGTGCCGGCGCCACCTCGGCGATCCCCGGCATCGGATTTGTCACCGGCGCGCTGGCCGTGGGTGCGGAAAGCCTCGTCTTCCTCGATGCTGCCACCGTCTACGCCCTGGCCTCCTCGCACGTGCGCGGCGCGGACATCAAGGAGCCGGAACGGCGCAAGGCCCTCATCCTCATCGCGTTGCTCGGTTCCTCCGGCACCGCGCTCGTGGACGCCTCCATCGGCGGCGGCTCGCCAGCCGCGCTAATTTCACGACTCTCGCTCAAAAACGTCACCGAGGTCAACAATCGCCTGCTAAAGATGGCGATCAAGAAGGTCTCGAAGTCCGTTCGCCTAGCGTGGCTGGGTAAGCTGCTGCCGCTGGGCGTGGGCGTCGTGGTCGGCTCGCTTGCGAATCGACGCATCGCCGAGCGCGTTGCCGAACACGTACACACCTCGCTGGGTTCGCTGCCCCAAACCTTCTCCTCCCCCGCCCCGGACTACGTGGAGGAACCCGCAGCACAAGTCGGCCCCGGAACCCGCGGCTGATCACTTGCCCTCGTAACTTCCAGGTGTGGCGCGTTAGCCACACCTTTTTTACTTCGCATGCTTCTTGGGCTTTACTTGCTGGTTTTCGAATTAATGTCCGCAAGAATTCTTCGTGTCTAGCCCACACTCTAAGGTGGAAGAATAACGACCTTGCATTGGCTGCCCCTCAAGGCTTCGCCTGGCCACGGCGCTTATCATGCGGCCAGGCGAAAATAGGCGCAGATTCTTTTGCCGCCATGGGGCAAGAGCGAAGGTAGTCTGCCTGCAGGTTTACCGTGGCCTGTATGGTGCAGGTCTTTGCGAAACCGTCGAAATCAAAGGAGATCCGCGTGCGCGACGCTTCATCCCCAATCGGTGCCAACTCGGACGCTATGGGCAAAATGCCCTCACCCGCGATGGGTGCGAGGATGGGCGCTGGTACCGGTGGCATGGGAATAGGAATGGGCACAGCGGGTACGTCTTCCGGGATGAAAAAGCAGAAGCTGGGGGTACGACCGCTTCGCCGGCTGGTTTCTACCATGTGGCTGACCAAGGGCGCCTTTATCGCGGCGCTGGTATCCACCTTCATGGTGACCGCGTTCGACATCATCATCCCCATGCTGTCAGGATCGGCCGTCGATGTGGCAACCGGCCAGTCGGACACCCCGCTGGCCACGGTTGTCACCATTTTGGTCATCGTCGCCCTGGCACGCTACGTCTTCCAATTCGGCAGGCGCTTTACCGCAGGCCTGCTCTCGAACAGCCTGCAGCACACACTGCGTCTCCAGATCATGGAATCGCTCCTGCGTCTTGACGGTCCAGCCCAAGACAAGCTGCGTTCCGGGCAGCTGGTGTCCAGATCGATCTCCGACCTCAACCTCACCCAAGCAATGGTGGCCATGCTTCCGATGACCATCGGCCACCTGCTCAAGGTGGTGGGCACCATCGCGGTGCTGGTGTGGATTTCTCCGGTACTGTCTCTCATCGCGTTGGCGGTGATGCCGGTATTGATCGCGCTCACCTTTTTGTCTCGACGCACCCTTTTTGCCGCAACCTGGTCCGCCCAACAAGCAGTGGCTGACCTAGCTACCCATGTGGAGGAAACCACCACCGGCGTGCGGGTGGTCAAGGCCTTCGCCCAGGAAGAGCGCGAGATCACCAAGCTAGAGCGCATCGCCCGCGACATTTACGCCAAGATGATCCGCCAGGGCAGGATGCAGGCCCGCTTCCAGCCAGCCGTGCAACAACTGCCGGCCTTTGCCAATATCGCCGGCATCGGGGTGGGCGGCTACTTGGCCTTGCACGGGCACATCACCGTAGGCACCTTCCTGGCCTTTAGCGTCTACCTTTCCTCGCTGACGGCGGTGGCCTCGATGGTCGCGGGCATGATCGTGCAGATGCAGCTGGGCTACGCCTCGGCTGCCCGCGTCTTCGATGTCATCGACCTCGCCCCGGAGGTCCCCGATCCCGCGCACCCTGCGACGATGATCGACGGGCAACTGGGGCTTGAGCTTTCCGGGGTGACGTTTTCCATGACTACTCCGGCAGGAACCGACCACCGCATCTTGGACGAACTCAGCTTCAGAGTCGACCCGGGCGCGACCCTGGCGATCGTTGGACCTGCGGGTTCCGGCAAGTCCATTGCCATGAACGTCATCGCAGGATTCTACCGGCCCCGTGCGGGCAGGATCTGCTTCTTCAATACGGCTGGCGACACCGTAGACCTCGCCTCCTTGGCGCGTGCGGATGTCCGCCAGGCCATCGGCTATTGCAGCGACGAACCATTTCTGTTTTCCGCGAGCATCCGCGAAAACATCACCATGGGTCGGGATTTCAGTGAGGAAGAGATCATCGCCGCCGCGAAGGGTGCCCAAGCCCATGAGTTCATCTCGGCGCTGGAAGAAGGCTATGACCAGGTCATCGGCGAACGCGGCCTCACGCTCTCCGGCGGCCAGCGCCAACGCATTGCCCTGGCGCGCGTGCTCATACACAACCCGCGCATCTTGCTTCTCGACGATGCCACCTCGGCCATCGACGCCGAGACGGAACGCCGCATCTACGCGCATCTCAAAGAGCACTTTGCGGACACCACCATCGTCGCCATCGCGCACCGGCACTCCACCCTGGAGCTAGCCGACACCGTGGCCATGGTTGACCACGGCCGCCTGTTGGCCGCCGGCACACTGCCTGAAATGCAAGAAATCCATGCATTTTCCCAGCTCATGGACTATCAGCCCGCCCCACATCGGGCAGGCAAAGACCCGGTCATCCTGCTCGACCAGGAGGGATCAGAGCCACCTTTGGATGCGCTGTGGCCACGGGGGGCGAATGCAGCCGGGGCGATGCCCGCGATGTCCTCGAGCGCTGCCCGGATGAGCTCGCGGGCGGCAGGCGCCAACCCGATGTCCGGCGGGGTGCCAGCCCGCGGCGGGCGCGGTGGCATGGCAACGGCTGCGGCTACTCCGGCGACCCAGGAGCTCCTAGAACGGGTGGCAAAGCTGCCGCCGGCCACAGCTGTCCCGCCAGGGGATGCGGCACGCTTCCGTGCCTCCTTGGGCAAGGTCAGCGCTCATGCCTTGTTCTCGCATGTGCGTTGGCTGATCCTCGGCGTCATCGTGTTGTATGTGGTGGGTGTCGCCGCGGGACTTGCCGTGCCCAGCCTGATCCGTGTGGCCATCGACAAGGGCGTGCAGATGGCCGACGAGCAGGTGCTGTGGAAGGTCACCGCGCTAGGTGCGGGCATCGTTTTGCTCGCCTGGGCTATCAATGTGGCCACCACGATCCTTACCACTACTACCGGGGAACGGCTGCTGTTCGAGCTGCGCATCAGGAGCTATTCGCACCTGCAGCGACTGGGAATGGACTATTACGAGCGCACGATGTCCGGCACCATCCTCACCCGGATGACCACGGACATCGACGCTCTCAACACCTTCCTACAAACCGGGCTTGCCAACACGGTCGTCGCCCTGACCACGTTGGTGGGGATCATGGTGCTGCTGGCCATCACCTCCCCGCTGCTTGCGCTCATCGCCTTGGTGGGCATTCCCATCATCGCCGTAGCCACGGTCTATTTCCGGCGCTACTCCACCACGATGTACACCCGCGCAAGGGAAGAAGTTTCCTCGGTCAACGCCTACTTCCACGAATCCATCGCGGGACTTCGAGCCATGCAGTTGCACGGCATGGAAAGCTTCCGTCTCCAGGAGTTCGGCTCCAAGGCCAAGCGCTTTCGCGACACCCGCATCCGCACCCAGGCCGCGGTCGCCATCTACTTCCCCGGCATCAATGCGGTCAGCGAGCTGGCACAGGCGGCAACCCTGGCCGTGGGTGTCGGCCTCGTTGCCGATGGTCGCTTGGGAACCGGTGTCTTGGTGGCTTTCCTGCTCTATCTCGATCGGCTCTACACCCCGATCCAGCACCTATCCCAGGTTTTCGATAACTATCAACAAGCGCAGGTGGGATTCCGCCGCATCAGCGACCTCTTGGCAACCGCACCCTCGATCGTCGATAAGCACGATGCCGCAACCAGCTATCCCCCGCACGTGGTTGCCAACCGTGCCACCAAGGATGTGGCATTCAAGGATGTCGCATTCTCCTACGGGCAGCAGCTTCCGCTGGTCACCGAGCACCTCAGCGTCACGATTCAGGCCGGTTCGACGGTTGCCGTCGTCGGCCCCACAGGAGCAGGAAAGTCCACCTTCATCAAGCTCATCGAGCGCTTCTACGATCCGGTGCATGGCGTGGTCACCGCGGGCGATACCGACCTCAAGGAGTTCCCGGTGCACGGGTGGCGCTCGCGTATCGGATTCGTGCCTCAGGAGGCACACCTATTTTCCGGCACCATAGCCGACAACATTGCCTACGGGCGCCCCGAGGCGACCCGGGAAGAAATAACCGACGCCGCACGTCGCGTGGGTGCGTTATCGGCCATCGCCGCGATCCCCGGTGGTTTCCACGCCCGCATCGGCGAGCGCGGCCTAGGGCTTTCCTCCGGGCAACGCCAGCTGGTCGCACTCGCGCGCGCCGAGATGTGTCAACCTGCGATCATGCTGCTTGACGAAGCCACGGCCACACTGGATCCCGCAACCGAGGCGACGATTCTCAAGGCCTCGGAAAGGGTGACCCAATCACGCACCTCGGTGGTAGTTGCGCACCGCTTGGCCACCGCCGCCCGCGCCGACCGAATCCTTGTTGTGGACGAGGGCACTATCGTCGAGGATGGAACCCATGAGCAGCTACTTACTTTTGGGGGTAGATACGCCACACTCTGGGGCGGACAATAATCCTATTTTCGCAGCGTATTAACCTTGGTTCAGGAAGGTTCCACGAAGGAGCGTTAAATACGCCATTTAGGGGAAAGAAAGATTACAAAGAACCCGTTTGAACGGTTAGCCTGTATAGAGCTATTACGATGTGAAATACGTTGTTTATAGAAGTTAGACATCTCACAAAGAAATGAGGCGAGCACCTGCCGTGAGCAGCGCTAGTACCTTTGGTCAGAATCAGTGGCTGGTGGACGAAATGTTCCAGCAGTTCCAGAAGGATCCGCAGTCTGTTGACCCAGAGTGGCGTGAACTGTTTGAGAAGCAAGGCGCACCAACTGCCGCTGCCACTCCTTCGCAGCCGGTCGCCCAGGCTAAGGCCACCCAGACCCCCGCAGCGCCACAGGCCGCTCCGGTCCAGGCCGCCGCTGCCGCACCCGCTGAGCCTGCGCCTAAGCCAAAGAAGAAGCCAGCCTCCCCCATGGAGCGCGCTGTCGAGCTGCCTGAGGCCAGCGACAAGACCCTCAAGGGCATCTTTAAGGCCATCGCCAAGAACATGGATGAGTCCCTGGAAATCCCCACGGCGACCTCTGTTCGCGATATGCCGGTCAAGCTTATGTTCGAAAACCGCGCCATCATCAACGAGCATATGGCTCGCACCCACGGTGGCAAGGTTTCCTTCACCCACATCATCGGCTACGCCTTGGTCAAGGCCGTCATGGCCCACCCGACCATGAACAACAACTACTCCGTTGTTGACGGCAAGCCCACCGTGCACACCCCGGAGCACATCAACCTCGGCCTCGCCATCGACCTCACCCAGAAGGACGGCTCCCGCGCGCTGGTTGTTGCCGCCATCAAGGAGACCGAGAAGCTCAACTTCGCCGAGTTCGTCGAGAAGTACGAGGACATCGTCAAGCGTGGTCGCGACAACAAGCTGACCATGGACGATTACTCCGGCGTGACCATCTCCCTGACCAACCCGGGTGGCATCGGTACCCGGCACTCCGTCCCGCGCCTGACCAAGGGCCAGGGCGCCATCATCGGCGTGGGTTCCATGGATTACCCGGCCGAGTTTGCTGGTGCCTCCGTCGACCGCCTTGCCGAGCTGGGCGTGGGCAAGCTGGTTACCATCACCTCCACCTACGATCACCGCATCATCCAGGGCGCAGAGTCCGGCGAGTTCCTGCGCACCATGAGCCAGCTGTTCGTCGATGACGCCTTCTGGGACGACATCTTCGAGGCCATGCAGATTCCTTACTCCCCGATGCGTTGGGCCCAGGATCTGCCGAACACTGGCCTAGACAAGAACACCCGTGTCATGCAGCTGATCGAGGCCTACCGCTCCCGCGGCCACCTCATCGCCGACACCAACCCGCTGAAGTGGGTTCAGCCGGGCATGCCGGTTCCGGATCACCGCGACCTGGAGATCGAGACCCACGGCCTGACCCTGTGGGATCTCGACCGCAGCTTCCACGTCGGTGGCTTCGGTGGCAAGGAGACCATGACCCTGCGCGAGGTGCTCTCTCGCCTGCGCGCCGCTTACACCCTCAAGGTGGGCTCCGAGTACACCCACATCCTCGACCGCGACGAGCGCCTCTGGTTGCAGGATCGCCTCGAGGCAGGAATGCCCAAGCCGACGAACGCTGAGCAGAAGTACATCCTGCAGCAGCTCAACGCCGCCGAGGCTTTCGAGATGTTCCTGCAGACCAAGTACGTCGGCCAGAAGCGCTTCTCTCTGGAGGGTGCAGAGGCGCTGATCCCGCTGATGGACTCCGCCATCGATACCGCCGCCGGCCAGGGCTTGGACGAGGTTGTCATCGGCATGCCGCACCGCGGTCGCCTCAACGTGCTGTTCAACATCGTCAACAAGCCGCTGGCGACCATCTTCACCGAGTTCGAGGGTCACATCACCCCGAAGGCGGCCGGTGGTTCCGGTGACGTGAAGTATCACCTGGGCGCCGAGGGTACCCACCTGCAGATGTTCGGCGACGGCGAGATCAAGGTGTCGCTGACCGCTAACCCGTCTCACCTCGAGGCCGTTAACCCGGTCATGGAGGGCATCGCCCGCGCTAAGCAGGACATCTTGGACAAGGGCAAGGACGGCTACTCCGTCATGCCGCTGCTCCTGCACGGCGACGCTGCATTCGCCGGCCTGGGCATCGTCCCGGAGACCATCAACCTGGCTAACCTGCGCGGCTACACCGTGGGCGGCACCGTCCACATCGTGGTCAACAACCAGATCGGCTTCACCACCACCCCGGACTCCGGCCGCTCCAGCCACTACGCCACCGACCTGGCAAAGGCTTACGGCTGCCCGGTCTTCCACGTCAATGGCGAGGATCCGGAAGCTGTGGTGTGGGTGGGCCAGCTGGCCACCGAGTACCGCCGCCGCTTCGGCAAGGACGTGTTCATCGACATGATCTCCTACCGCAAGCGCGGCCACAACGAGGCCGACGATCCTTCGATGACCCAGCCGAAGATGTATAAGCTCATCGACGGCCGCAAGACGGTTCGTGAGCAGTACACCGCCGACCTCATCGGCCGTGGCGAGCTGACCAGCGCAGAGGCTGAGGCAGCCGAGCGCGACTTCCACGACCAGATGGAGGCCGTGTTCAACGAGGTCAAGGAGACCGAGAAGGCACCGTTCGAGCTGCAGGAAGGCATCACTGCAGCACAGCAGGTTCCGCATGGCCTCAAGACCAACATCACCCGCGAAGAGCTGGTCGAGATTAGTCAGGCCTACTCCACCGCGCCAGAAGGCTTCAACTTCCACCCCCGTGTGGCCCCTGTTGCCAAGAAGCGCATGGAGTCTGTGCTCGAGGGCGGCATCGACTGGGGCTGGGGCGAGCTAATCGCCTTCGGCTCGCTGGCAAACTCCGGCAAGCTGGTGCGCCTGGCCGGTGAGGATTCCCGCCGCGGTACCTTCACCCAGCGCCACGCCGTGGTCTACGATCCGGAGACCGGCGCCGAGTTCAACGGCATCAACGAGCTGGCTGAGCGCAAGGGCAACGGCGGCAAGTTCCTGGTTTACAACTCCGCTCTGACCGAGTACGCGGGCATGGGCTTCGAGTACGGTTACTCCGTGGGTAACCCGGATGCCGTGGTCGCCTGGGAGGCGCAGTTCGGCGACTTCGCCAATGGTGCACAGACCATCATCGACGAGTACGTGTCCTCCGGTGAGGCCAAGTGGGGCCAGACCTCCTCGGTCATCTTGCTGCTGCCGCACGGCTACGAGGGCCAGGGGCCGGACCACTCCTCCGCCCGCATCGAGCGTTACCTGCAGCTGTGTGCTGAGGGCACGATGACCGTCGCCCAGCCGTCGACCCCGGCCAACTACTTCCACCTGTTGCGCCGCCACGCTCTCGGCAACCTGAAGCGTCCGCTGGTCGTGTTCACCCCGAAGTCCATGCTGCGTATGAAGGCTGCGACCTCCTCGGTCGAGGACTTCACCGTGGTCGACAAGTTCCAGTCCGTCATCGACGATCCACGTTTCGTTTCCGGTGGCAAGGATCGCGCCGGCGTGAAGAAGATCCTGCTGGTGTCCGGCAAACTCTACTACGAGCTGGCTAAGCGCGCCGAGAAGGACAAGCGCGACGATGTCGCCATCGTGCGCGTGGAGATGCTGCACCCGATTCCGTTCAACCGCCTGAAGGAAACCTTCGACCTCTACACCAACGCCGAGGAGATCCGTTTCTGCCAGGACGAACCGGCGAACCAGGGGCCGTGGCCGTTTTTCAACGAGCACCTGCGCGAGCTCATCCCGGGTCTGCTGCCGTTCAAGCGCGTTTCTCGCCGCGCACAGGCTTCCACCGCGACCGGCCTTTCCAAGGTCCACGCCGTGGAGCAGGCTCAGCTTCTCGACGATGCTTTCGCCGAATAGGCCCGCTTCCCTCGCGGCCGGCTAGCTAGGCGGCACAGCAACAAGGCGGTACAGGTTAATTGGCCTGTACCGCCTTCTTTCGTTTCTTGCTTGCCGACCCTACCCAACTGCGCATAAAAAAGCTCCCCCGAAGGGGAGCCAGCAAAGTTTCTAGGTGGGGTAACGCTGCCCCACCTGATGAATTGGGCTACTCGATGCCCTTGCTGCTGATGTAGTCTGCTGCCAACTTGCGGGCCGACTCGCCGCCTTGGGCGCGCTGGACCAACTCCTTGATCTCGTCGGTGCGCAACGCGCCGGAGGCGATGTTCAGCGAAAGCCGTGTCTCGCGAGTGGCATGGTCGCTGAGGAAGACGGGCACAAAGTTCTGTGCCAGGTCCGTCGAGTCCTCGGCACAGCCGGATCCATTGGAGGGATCGGCGGCATCGAGGCCATTGCTCAAGCTTCCCACCATGGACTTATAGGTATCCTCGCGCAGCTCTGCCTGCACGGTGGGCGCGGTGCGATCCTTATCCGCGTAGTGCGCGCGCAATTCCTCGGCGCGGGTCGGGTTGAGCTCTTCGAGGATGGAGCCGGCGCAGCCGATGATCACGTCCGCGTTGGTATGGATGAGTGTGTCCACCATGGGGCCTTGCTTGGGGTCGACCATGATCATCGTGGTGTCCCGATCGCTTTTTTGCATCACCTGCTTGTAGATCTCGCCCAAGATGACCTGCTCATAGGAATTCGGGCTGATCGCAATGGTCAGCAGCCCGTGACGCTCGGGATCGCTAGGCGGTGCCGGTTCCTGGCTGGCGCACGAGGCCACTAGACAGGTGCTGAGAACGACAGCCCCCACGGCCAGGCCTCGGCGTAGTCTCGGACGCGCAGGGTGGAACATGGGGGCGATTCTCCTTTGGCAGTCAGGACGGGTGCGGCAGATAAACGCTTGTTTCCACAATGGAAAAGCTGTGCCCTCCAGGCCCCCTCCAGGCGCCGGCCAGGCCGAATATCGTGCCGATTAGATTCTAGCCTACCGGCTAAAGCCTGGCCCCAGGCCCTGGCCGGGCTGGCCGCTTTCCGTGGCACCCGGGCGCGGGGTGTGCCGGATATACTCGGCGATCTTGTCACGCGCCTCGCGTGCGCGCGGCGGCAGACACAATACGTCGTAGCGCCCGGCTACGACCTGGGTCTGGGAGATAAAGTCCCGCCGCCCACCGGTCATGGCGTAGGAGATGGCAGCGGTAACCAGTCCGAAGACCACGCCCATCGCCACGCCGATCGCCAGCGCGGAGGTCCAGTCGCCGACGAACAGACCCAACACGAGGCCGAAGAACATGCCCAGCCACGCGCCCGAGGCCGCCCCACCAAGCAAGACACGCCCCCAGGTCAAACGCCCGGTGACCTTTTCAACCTCCATGAGGTCCACGCCGACAATGGTGAGATCCTCCACCGGGAATTGTGCGTCGGAAAGCATGTCGACCGCGGCCTGGGCCTCCGCGTAGGTTTCAAAGCTGCCTACCGGCCAGCCCTCCGGCTTGGTACGCATGCCCGCCGACCGGCCCTGTGTGGCGGGTGTTTGCTGCGGGGAATTGAAAGCAAAGCTCACGGGGGATCCCTCCTAGGGGACAATTGCGAAATCTAAGGTGTTATCCACTTTATGCAACGCCTGTATCGGGGCAAAAGTTTCCACTCATGTCTGTCACACTGCTTTGAGCGTCAATGACTTCGCCGTAGGTGTCTGTGCGCGGTGTCTGTGCGGTGTGACGCGGTGGGCGTCGGCAAGCAAGGCACCGCCCGCGCAGCCGCTCACGCACGAATGCGGGAAAGCGTGGCTGAGTGACCCAGCCACGTGGCCGAAGAAAACGAAATCGATTCGTGAACTACACTCGTATTTCATGAGCGAAGTTACCCGGGTTTACGCAGGCCGCCTAGCCGGAATGGTCGTTCGCGGACCAGACACCGATGTCATCGGGCGCGTGCGCGATGTCATCGTCAATGTCCGCCCCGCCCCGCACACCTCCCGCGTGCTCGGCGTGGTTGTTGAGATGACCAACAAACGGCGCATCTTCCTGCCCATGCTGCGCATCGCTTCGATCGAACCGCAAGAAATTACCCTCGTCTCCGGCTCGGTGTCGCTGCGCGGGTTCAAGCCCCGCACAGGCGAGGTGTCTGTCATCGGCGATATTATCGGCTCAAAAGTCCACGTCGATGACCCGGAGCTTGAGCACCTGCATTCCCGAGCGTTAGAGATCGCCGACATCGAAATTGAAAGAACCCGCACCCGGGACTGGGCGATTTCCCGCGTCGCGGTCATCGGCGAGCGCCCCAAGTTCGGCCGCCGCCCCGACCTGCACACCGTGCCGTGGAATCACATCCACGGCCTTTACGCCGCCGGCTCCGGGCTTCCCGACGAAGCCGCCGAACTGCTGGCGGAGTTCGAGGACATGCGGCCAGCCGACGTAGCCACCGTCTTGTACAACCTGCCCGAGGCCCAGCGCGTGTCCGTAGCCAGTGAGCTTGACGACGAGCGCCTCGCCGACGTCCTTCAGGAGATGAGCGAGGATCGGCAGGCAGAGCTTTTGGAAACCCTCGACATCGAGCGCGCAGCCGACGTGCTGGAGGAAATGGACCCCGACGACGCCGCAGACCTGCTCGGCGAGCTCGACGAAGCCAAAGCCGACGTCCTGCTGGAACTGATGGATCCCGAGGAGTCCGCCCCGGTGCGCCGCCTCATGAGCTTTAGCCCCGACACCGTGGGCGCGCTCATGACCCCTGAGCCGCTTATCCTTTCCCCACAGACCACCGTCGCCGAGGCCCTGGCGCTGGCGCGTAACCCTGATCTTCCCACCTCCCTGGCGTCCATGGTGTTCGTCGTGCGCCCGCCCACCTCGACCCCGACAGGCAAGTATTTGGGCTGCGTGCACCTACAGAAGATGCTGCGCGAACCGCCGAGCACGCTCGTCTCGGGCATCCTCGATCCGGACCTGCCGCCCTTGTACGCCAATGATTCCCAGGAAACCGCGGCGCGTTTCTTCGCCACCTACAACCTTGTGTGCGGGCCGGTGCTCGACAACGATGGCCACCTGCTGGGCGCCGTCGCCGTCGACGACCTGCTCGATCACCTGCTTCCCGACGATTGGCGCGATACCGGCATCCGCCCGCATCACCACGCCCACCACGCACCAGGAAAGGAGTCCTAGCCCATGGCCGACTACAACCGTTCCCAGCTAGACACTCCCTTCCTGCCGCAGCGCCGAAGCTGGCTCAAGCTCGACGACGACACCGTCGGCGCCTACGCCGAGCGCATCGCCCGCTTCTTCGGCACCGGCCGCTACCTCATGTGGCAGACCGTCTTCGTTGCCGTCTGGATCCTGCTCAACGTGGGCGGCTGGTGGTTTAGCTGGGACGAGTACCCCTTCATCCTGCTCAACCTCGCGTTTTCCACCCAGGCCGCCTACGCCGCCCCGCTCATCCTCCTGGCCCAGAATCGTCAAGAAGACCGCGACCGCATCTCGCTCAACGAGGACCGCCGCCGCGCCTTCGAGACCAAGGCCGACACCGAGTTCATCACCCGCGAGCTCGCAGGCCTGCGCCTCAGCTTGGGCGACATGGTCTCGCGCGACTACTTACGCCGCGAGCTCGAGGACGTGCACTCGATGCTCGAACGCATCGAGGCAAAGCTGGACGACGAAGCTGCGGCGCGCATCGCCACCCGGCACATGCTCGACAGCTCGGCCATCGAACAACTCACCGACCCAACCCAAGGCGATGTCATCGAAGAACATCACGACG
Organism: Corynebacterium sp. SCR221107; assembly: GCF_027886475.1. NCBI lineage: Bacteria > Bacillati > Actinomycetota > Actinomycetes > Mycobacteriales > Corynebacteriaceae > Corynebacterium > Corynebacterium sp. SCR221107. Next base: position 1,189,928 of record NZ_CP115670.1, on the reverse strand, counting down.
ACTCCCCTTCCGACAACCGACTCCAATAACCACCGCTGCCTGCAACAATCCGCTCAGATCCCTGGGTGGAAGTCGCCAGAGGCGACAGCGTATTGTGGTTAGGCAATGAATACTGACATGAATCAACACACCCCCTCCGCCGACGCTGTCGGCATTAGCGAAGCCCAGGTGCGCGCAGCTCTCGCGCGCGTCGAGGACCCGGAGATCGGCCGCCCCATCACCGAACTCGGCATGGTCAAGTCCATCTCCGTCGACGGCCCGGACGTCAACGTTGAGATATACCTGACTATCGCCGGCTGTCCCATGAAAAACACCCTGGTGGATAACTCCAAGGCCGCCATTGAAGACATCGACGGGGTGGGCATGGTCACCGTGGCCACCGACGTCATGAGCGACGAGCAGCGCCGCGAGCTGCGCCAAAGCCTGCGCGGCACCGCCGACGAGCCCGTCATTCCCTTCGCGCAGCCAGATTCCACCACCCGCGTCTTCGCCGTGGCCTCCGGCAAGGGTGGTGTGGGCAAGTCCTCCATGACCGTCAATTTGGCAACCGCCCTTGCCGCCCGCGGGCTCAAGGTCGGTGTCCTGGACGCCGATATCTACGGCCACTCCGTCCCCGGCATGCTCGGCGCCACCGAGCGCCCCCATGCCGTCGACGACATGATCATGCCCCCGCAGGCACACGGCGTGAAGCTGATTTCGATCGCTCACTTCGTCGAAGGCAACGCGCCCGTCGTCTGGCGCGGCCCGATGCTCCACCGCGCCATCCAGCAGTTCCTTGCCGACGTCTTCTGGGGCGACCTCGATATCCTCCTGCTCGACCTACCGCCGGGAACCGGCGACATCGCCATCTCCGTGGCCCAGCTCGTCCCCAACGCCGAGCTGCTCATCGTCACCACCCCGCAGGCAGCGGCCGCCGAGGTCGCCGAACGCGCCGGCACCATCTCCATGCAAACGCACCAGAAGATTGCCGGCGTCATCGAGAACATGGGCGCCATGGTGCTTCCCGACGGCACCACCGTCGACGTCTTTGGCTCCGGCGGTGGCGAGGCCGTCACCGAACGCCTCAAGGCGCTGACCGGCACCCCCGTCAAACTCTTGGGTAGCGTCCCGCTCGACCCCCGGCTGCGCGAGGGCGGCGACGCTGGCACCCCGATTGCCCTGTCGGCACCCGAGTCCCCCACCGGCAAGGCTATCCACGCGATCGCTGACCAGCTCGTCGTGCGTCGCGAGTCCCTGGCAGGCAAGTCCCTCGGCCTGGGTGTGACCCGCCACTAGGTCACAGACACTCAACCCCGTAACCGCACATGCTTTACGGTTACGGGGTTTCATGCGTGGCTCAATCGCATCACCGTAGACGCTGCTTGGACTTTCGGTGCACTGCTGAGGTTTCGGTGGCGGTGCCTGACTTGGCTGTTTGAGGTGTGCTCAACTTGACTGTTGACAAGTAGACATGCGGTTTTAGCATGAGGGATGGGTGTTTTCCGCACCGATGGGGCGATTGATGGGGCCAGCAGTAATGGGGGCAGGGCGGTGGCCGCTGCGGCACTAGGCTCATCGGGGGCGGTGTAGACCTTCTTCAGTGCCGCTGATACAGCCTTGCGGTCTGCGTATGCCACCCGCCGGTGAGCAGCACGAATAAGATGGACAACGCAGTTCTGAACCTTTGGCCCTAGCCAGGGCTGCTTCCACTGCTTCCGGCAGGCCTTTCAGCCCGTCTCAGCGCGTAGATCAGCCTAGCTCATTGCGTCAACGGTGCCTTGGCGTTCTCGTTCGTTTTTCACCCACTTGCCAAGAAGTCCGGCGCTGACACCGATCTCGTCACCCCACACGGGCAATCGGTCGACCGGACCAGATGACAAGCCTAGCCGCCTCCGCCCGGTATTTGAGGGGTGAACTTCTTGCGTTGCTGACTCATGATGAACATCTGCTCCTACGGACACACGATCCGTACTAATTGTGTGTCCACAACTCGAGGGTAATCACAGGCGAGAGCGAAAGCGGCAACGGTCTGGATTCGTGGGCTAGATGATAAAGGGCAAGGCAAGGCACGCAGCCAGGGTCACTAGGACAAAGGCCGCGAAGGCCTTGCCCTGCCACGTTGCATAGTTAAAATCGATGCCGATGCCATACCGTTTCTCAACGATGACGGATGGATCCGCGGGGTTGTAATAGAAGGCCCCCCATTTATAGGCGTGACCATCGTCCGAGCCTACTCTGGTGTCCCGAACACCGGTGCGCCGGAGGTCGTCCTCGAGCGAATTCTGCACAGTAGCAAGGTAGCCGACCAGCCCGAGTCCGCCGACAAGCGAAACCACGAGCACCAAAGCCATCGTCATCGGCGCCTGCCCGTGAAATTCGGGATGATAAAGGACGACCTGCATCATGCCGAAGGACGCGGCTAGGGTGGCCATGAGCCAGCCGAGGCCGACGTTCGTCGCGGCCATCATTGCATAGTTATGTAGCCTGCCCTCTCCGTTTGAAGCAGCACTATCGGCGCCGAATGAGCGCGCACTTGCAACCACGAGCGCAGAGATCAGCAACATGAGCGCCACCAGTCCCAGGGCAACGAAACTCAAGGCGAAGACTGACGCGATTGACTTTTCACTCCACGCGTCAGGCTCAAAACCATTGCCCCAATGCGTCGGGATGGTCTCCGGGAGTTGCGAGTACTGGCTAGCCATTATCACCACCGACGCACCCACCGACACCAGCGCAATCAAAGCCTGTGTCCACGGCATTCGCACTGCTGGCGTCCGCTTGGCCATGCGTGACGACGCCTGCGGCTGGCTCGACCCTTCGCCGATCACCCGCACCACCTGCCTGCGAGCGTTGGAATAGGTAAGCAGCGCCAGCAGCAGCTGGGCCAAGGTAACCCAAGGCATGCGCCACAGAAGCTGCGCGACCCCCAAAGCGACGGCCGTGGCAACTATGGCGATCCGATAGGAGCGCACCACCTGCCGGATAGTTTTGTCGCCGTGTTGCGACGCTTGGACATTGACCCCCAAAATCCCGTCGTCCCGAATCCCTGACGGCCTCGCCGCAGCCAAGATCCAGCCAACCAAGAGCGTGGATACCATCCAGGTCAGTGCGGCGATGTCAAGGGTCAATGGTCACTCCTTTAAGGGACAGGCAGCGCAAGAGGTGCAGCGTTGATCAATAACACCCACCACCTTAGTGAAATCGAAACCCGCTGGCCACCACCTTTTCGAAACCAACAACCGAATCCATGACCATTTCTGGCTTGAATCCGTTGAGACCATAGAAAAGACGCAGGGGCGTTTCCCTACTTCCTGTGACACCCTCACGCGCTCAACTGGCATCATTTTCTTTTCACCGCCGATTGCTCCACACCCTTTGACCCGGCAGTAAAGCCTCGCATAAACGAGTAAATCGTTGAGTGCAAGGGCACCGGTACTCTCAGTGACACTGATACATTGGTGGATCCGGCACCGGCCGCAAGGGGCAGGTCGCAACAGCTGACCCCAACTTAACAAGCCCAAGGAATCCCGGAGGCAAGTCCCCTTTCGGCAACCAGCCCGACGGAACAATGTGCACGAAACCTGATCAGTTGAAAGCCGAAGCCACACGCATCATCAACGGTGACCAGCCCACAGTGGATCACGATTGAAATCACCCCAACCCACAACCTGCCGTTGAGCATTCGAAAGACAACCCACAAACGATTCTTCCCACAAAACTGACTTCCATTGCGACCGCAGTAATGCCTGCCACCAACGCTAAGAACCCAAAGCAGCCCCAACGGAAATGATCAGATAGTCGCTGACCTCGCGCATGCTCCCATCAACCAGCCAAACCCAAAGTTCAATTCCATTGAAACCCTACCTCCACCCACACCGAAGACTCCACCAACCCACGCCCCAACAACGCCATGGCTACTCCCACCATCAGCCACATAAAGGAAAAACAACACGGCTAAGCGTCAAATGCTCCGCCGGGCGTCGAAAAACCGCAGCCTCAGACTGACCACAAAGCACAAAAACCAATCACGCAGATACCCCACTAACCACCGAGAAAACCCACCTCGTCACCGCGATCTCAACCCGTGACCTCCACAACAAAAAATAGCCAATCCGGGATACGGGGTTTCATGGGTGGCTAAATCACATCACCGTAGACGCTGCTTGGCCCCTCGGTGCCCTGCTGCGGTTTCGGCTGCGGATTCTGCGGGGTGGGTGTTGCCTGCTGCTGGTTCTTTTTTGCGTAGATCTCCGCGTAGTTAAACGTCGGACGCGCGGGCTGGGTCGGCTGTGCCGAAGGCGCTGCGTGCGAGTCTGAGCGCGCTGCCTCTTGCTTGGCTTGACGCCGTTGCTTGCGAGGCGAAGGCCGTGTCGACGGTCGTGGGTCCTCCTCGATGAGCTTCTTCGGGTTGAAGGATTCCATGAATTCTTCATCGTCATCGAACAAGGCCTTGGTGATCACACCGCGCGGCCCCATGCGCTGAATCGAGGCGATCTGCGACAAGGGCTTCTGAAACTCCTCGAGGTCTTCGCCGAACTCGCCGTTGAGCTCCGCCTTGGCGTTATTGATTGCCTTGCGGGCAGCATAGATGGCCGCGCGGACATCCTCGATCACGCGAGGAAGCTTCTCCGGGCCAACGATGATAATGCCGATTACCACCACGGTAAGGATCTCTGGCCAACCTATCGAGTCAAACACAGGTGTCTACTTTACCCTCATCACCGCGCTTGCCGACGCACGCAGGCGCCACCAACGCCAGCTACTATTTCTTGTTGCGCTTTTGCCGAGTCATCGCATCCAGCTTGGCCAGAAACGACTTGCTCTTGGCCTCCAGCTCCTCGGCGGTAGGGCCGGCCGGGCACGATTGTGCGATTTGGGTCAGCTTGGCCACCAAATCCGACGATGCATGCACCGAATCGCTCGTTGCTTGACGCAGGCGCTCGGCGGCGGAGCGTTGGCGATGGACCTCCTGGCGGCACTCCTCGCAATGCACCAGGTGCACCCTGGCGCGGTGCACCGCGGCCTGGCTGAGCTCATTGTCCACATACGCGGCCACGGCCTCGGGATTGAGATGCTCGACAGAGGCAAACTCATGGATCGTGACGCGGCGCTTGATGGTGAGGTGCTTGATCCGAACTGCCTCCGCGCGCAGGTATTCGCGATCAAAGCGGGCATGGTGAGACCCATCATCAGAGTGGAAGGCCTTGGGGCTTTGCATATCTGGCCTCCTTCCTCGAACGAGTGTGGTGGAAATGAACACGGAAATTAACGTTGACGGAGTTTCGCGGTATGACTTGGGAACCTGGGGGCAAAACTACAGCACACACCGTTGTAACCACTGTCATTAGCCTAACGCTTGATACGACAGCCAAGTTCCCTCAACACGAAGGTGAGTGCTTTGAAAAGCTCCGCAATCACACGAACCCTCGCCGGTGCGGGACCTAGCCACGCGCGGTGAGGGTCTGTGAGAGCAGGTTCCGCTAGCTCTGATTCGGGATCAGCAGGGAGGCGCCTTCATCGGTTTCGGCAGCCAGTTCCAACGCCGCGCGCAGCTGGGAACGCCCGCGGTGGATGCGGGAACGCACCGTACCCATCTTCACCCCCAGGGTGTCTGCGATTTCGTCATAGCTCATGCCCACCACGTCACACAAAACCACCGCCACGCGGAAATCGGGGCTAAGGCCATCGAGCGCGTCCTGAAGTGCCGGGTCCAAGTTGGCCACGGTATAGGCCTGCTCCGGGGTCATATCCGTTCCAGGAACCCGCTCATAATCCTCCGGCAGCGCCTCCATTCGGATCTTGCTGCGGTGGCGAACCATATCCAAAAAGAGGTTGGTGGTAATGCGGTGTAGCCATCCCTCAAAGGTGCCGGGCTGGTAGTTCTTCAGTGAACGGAACACGCGCATGAAGGTTTCCTGAGTAAGGTCCTCCGCGTCATGCTGGTTACCGGACAGGCGGTAGGCCAGGCGATAGACGCTATCTGCGTGCTCCTCAACCAACTGCGCCCATGAAGGCATCTCACCGGTTCCTGCGTCAAATGCTGCAGTGCCAGTGAGATGCGTAGCCTCCTGCGGGCTGGACTGGGTGTGGTCGTCGGCTGAACGTGTCATGCGCCCCATTGTGCCCGATATTGGTTGGGATTGCCAGCGAGCTTCCTGAAAGAATCCTGTCAATCATTCCGTTTGTCATTCTCCGGGTTTTTAACAATTATCCCAGGTGGAATCGCACTTGGATAGCACGTGTGTACCCCTCAATTCCTTCATTAACAGGATCTTTGTTCCCATGAAATAATAAGGACGATATTCTCTCCATCTATCGCCACAATAGTCATATGATTATTTGACCAATCCCATCACAGGCATGGTCACCTGATCGATGACGTACCGATTCATTTAAGGAGCACGTCCCCATGCCCGCCACCGCAGCCCGGACATACACCATGGTTCTCGATTGGCTCGAGGACCAGCTTCGGCAGGGGACGATCGGAGTGGGAGACAAACTCCCCGGCGAACGTGCCCTCGCCGAGCAATTCGAGATATCACGCTCCTCTGTCCGCGAGGCCATAAAGGTCGCCGATGCGATGGGGCTTGTCCGCTCCGCCACCGGCTCCGGCCCCAACGCTGGTGCGATCGTCATCGCCGAGCCTTCGGCCGCATTGAAGTGGGCGCTGCGCATGCACGTCTACACCAAGGCCTTGCCTGTGGCCGATATCGTCGGAACGCGCGTCATGATCGAGTCTCAGGCTGCCGCGGACGCGGCCTTGAGCCAGAACTCCCCCGAGCGCGACGCCGCCTTGGCACGTGCCCAGGAGCTTATCGAGGTCATGGACGATCCTGGACTTCCCAAGGATGAATACCACCGGATCGACACCGAATTCCACCTGGTGATCACGTCCCTGGCAGGAAATATCGTGGTCGACACCATCATGGAGTCGCTGCGCGAGGCCACGATGAGCTATGTGCGTGAGGCCGTGGCCAACCGCGACGACTGGCGTGACATCGTGGTCCACCTCCAGGAGCAACACAAGCGCATTCTCGCTGCGGTCATCGATCGCCAGCCCGATGCCGCTGCCAATGCCGTACGTGAACACATCACCTGGTTCTACTCCGTGGCCGGTGGCGCCATCTACACCTAGACCGACCCGATTCCCCTTCGCGGACCTTGACGCATGCCAGGTATGCCACAGGTCAGTTCGACGCAAGCGTTCCTTTAGAGGCCACGATTGATCCTCCTATCGAATTTTTCCACCCCCATGATTCCATCCATTGCTTTGCTGGGCGCTCAGAACTAGCACTGCATAGAGAGGAATGTGTTGAGCTCACGCCTTACTTGCCAGCAAGCTGCTGACGCATGGCCGGACAATGATGGCCCTCACTGACAAAAGAGGCCACATGTGGCTGTACGCGTCGACTTTGAGTGAGATCGGACCCGGCTCGGACGGAACATGTCTTCCTTGCACTCAAAGCGAATTTTGGTGGCGAGGCGCTGTTACTTCGCGGTGCAAGAAATCAATCTCCCCATGGTAGGCGGTTCGAGTTTTCCCACGAAAAGGGGATCTTTCCGATCCGGCAAACTCATTCATCACTTCAGTCACTAGCTTGCGCGACACGGCGGGGCCACGGTTGCTGTGGAAGGTTCGTCGCCTATCATTGCCACTTGTGACCGATTCTGTTATTGATGCCCTCCGTTCCTACGTGGAAGGGACCTCCCCTGTGTCCCCCGCTTTAGCCACAGCTATCGAGGATGCCGCCGAGTTCGGCCTTCCCATCCCCGATGCGATGACCGGCCAGTTGTTGAGCACGCTCGCGGCTACCACCGGGGCGCACAACGCTATCGCCGTCACCCCCGCCGCCGGCGCTGTCGGGCTCTACTTGCTTGAGGGCCTGCCGGAGTCTGCCATTTTGTCCTGCATCGACCCCGAGCCGGAGCACCAACGCCGCGCCAAGATCACGTTCCGCGAGGCGGGCTACTCCCCCTCCCGCATCCGTTTCCTTCCGTCACGGCCGCTGGATGTCATGTCAAGGCTTGCCGACGGCTCCTATCAGCTCGTATACGGCGAGGTTGCCCCGCTGATCCTCAAGTCTTTCGTCGACGCCGCCCTGCGACTTCTTGCCCCAGGAGGGGTCCTGATCCTCGCGGACGCGCTTCTAGATGGCACCATCGCCGATTCCTCGCGCAAAGACCGCGACACCGTCGCCGCCCGCGAGGCCGACGAATACTTCCGTTCCCTCGAGGGCGTGCACGTCACGAGGCTTCCTCTCGGCGCTGGCATGACCATTATCACGTTGAAGCGCTAAGCCACCCCTGTTGCTTGCGCGCCCTGCCCAACTTGCCTACTTCGTTGCGGCAGACGATAAGCCCGCGGGTCCACGACAGCTCTAGCGTCAATAAGGTCTCATGCAGCCTACACTGACGCACCCTAAGGTCGCCTTCCGGTCGTAGGCCTCGCATCTTTCCCCGCACATGGCAAAGGGGCCGCCGAAGCGACCCCATTGAAGGCTCATCGCTAGCTCGCTACACCACGGTGTTCTTGCCCACGACCACGACGCCGCCCGCGCTGATGGCGAAGCGCTTGGCGTCGCGCTCACGATCGACGCCGATGAGCGTGCCGTCGGAGATCACGACGTTCTTATCCAAGATCGCGTGGCGGACGACCGCACCCTTGCCGATGCGCACGCCCGGCATAAGCACCGATCCTTCAACGGTCGCGCCCTCCTCCACAACAACATCAGTGGAGAGCACTGAGTTGCGCACGGTAGCTGCCGAGATGATCGACCCCTGGGCAACCATCGACGACTGCGCAATACCACCCTGGACGAACTTCGCCGGGGGCAGCTCAGCCAAATCGGTGGAACGAATCGGCCACTGCTGGTTGTAGAGGTTGAAGATTGGGTGCACCGAGATGAGATCCATGTGAGCCTCGTAGAAGGCGTCGATGGTACCTACGTCACGCCAGTAGCCACGGTCGCGGTCGGTGGAACCCGGAACCTGGTTGTCGTTGAAGTCATAGACGTGAGCCTGCCCCTTCGCGACAAAGTAGGGGATAATGTCCCCGCCCATGTCGTGGGTGGAATTCTCGTTGACCTCGTCCTCCTTGAGGGCCTGGATCAGGTCCTTCGTGGTAAAGACGTAGTTGCCCATCGAGGCGTAGGTCATCTCCGGATCATCCGGGGTCCCCGGTGGGTCGGCCGGCTTTTCCAGGAATTCAGTAATGTTGCCGTCCTCGTCGGAATGGATGCAACCAAACGCGCTGGCCTCCGAGCGCGGGACGCGAATACCAGCCACGGAGACCGCGGCACCGGAGCGGATGTGCTCCTCCACCATCTGGTAGGGATCCATGCGGTAGACGTGGTCGGCGCCAAAGACGATAACGTAGTCCGGGTTTTCGTCATAGATCAGATTCAGCGACTGTAAGATGGCGTCGGCGGAGCCCATGTACCAACGCTTGCCCAAGCGCTGCTGGGCGGGTACCGATGCGATGTATTGGCTGGTGGGTCCGCTGAAATTCCACGCCTGGGAGATGTGTCGGTCCAGGGAGTGGGACTTGTACTGGGTCAGCACACAGATCTTCATGTATCCGGCGTTGACGAGATTCGACAGCACAAAGTCGATCAGGCGGTAGGTACCCCCGAACGGGACGGCCGGCTTCGCGCGGTCCTCGGTCAGCGGGAACAGCCGCTTTCCTTCACCACCGGCGAGCACGATTGCTAAAACATTACTTTGACTCCTCACCCCGCCCAATTTATATCGTTCCGGCAACCTTCGCTTGGCATTGGCGAGTATTGGTGATGATTGCGACGTACAACACCCGCACATGCTGGACGTATTCGCGTTAAGGTTTGATCTATGAGAGTTGCGATGATGACGAAGGAATACCCGCCGGAGATCTACGGTGGCGCCGGTGTTCATGTGACCGAATTGACCCGCTACATGCGCGAAATCATCCCCGTGGATGTTCACTGCATGGGCGCACCGCGTAATGAGGCCAACGTATATGTTCACGGGGTCGACCCGGAATTGGCTAACGCGAATCCTGCGATCAAGACCTTGTCCACAGGGCTTCGCATGGCCGAGGCTGCAACGGGGGTAGACGTGGTGCATTCCCACACCTGGTACGCGGGTCTGGGCGGGCACCTCGCCGCACGCCTGCACGGCATTCCGCACGTTGCCACCGCGCACTCTCTCGAACCGGATCGCCCGTGGAAGCGCGAGCAGCTCGGCGGTGGCTACGACATCTCCTCGTGGTCGGAGCGAAACGCCATGGAGTATGCCGACGCCGTGATCGCCGTGTCCTCGAAGATGAAGGACGCAGTGCTGGAGGCCTACCCGCGCATCGACGCCGACCGCGTCCACGTTGTCCTCAACGGCATCGACACTCAGCTTTGGCAGCCACGCCCCACCTTCGACGAGGCCGAGGACTCGGTGCTCAAGAAGCTGGGTATTGACCCGGATCGCCCCATCGTCGCCTTCGTTGGACGCATTACCCGCCAGAAGGGCGTGGAGCACCTCGTCAAGGCCGCGCGCCACTTCGACGAGGGCGTGCAGCTGGTGCTGTGCGCAGGCGCCCCGGACACCCCGGAGATCGCCGCACGCACCGAGGCTCTGGTCAACGAGCTCCAGGCCGAGCGAGATGGCATCGTGTGGGTTCAGGAGATGCTGGATAAGCCCAAGATTCAAGAGATCCTCACCGCCGCAGACACCTTTGTGTGCCCGTCGATTTACGAGCCGCTTGGCATCGTCAACTTGGAGGCCATGGCCTGCGGCACCGCGGTTGTCGCCTCCGACGTCGGTGGCATCCCGGAGGTCGTCGTTGACGGCACCACCGGCACGCTGGTGCATTACGACGAGGCCGATGCGCAATCCTTCGAACGCGACATTGCTGCCGCCGTCAACGCCATGGTCGCTGACCGCGAGCGTGCCAAGAAGTTCGGCTTGGCCGGACGCGAGCGCGCCGTCAACGACTTCTCCTGGGCCACCATCGCCCAGCAGACGGTCGACATCTACCGCTCGCTCATCGAGGGCTAGTCCCACGACTTAATGAAAACCTCCCAATCCCGCAGACGATTAAGGCGGGGTTGGGATTTCCCACCTAAGGCGGGGTCTTCAAGCAGGAAAGTTCATCCGCGACTATTCTGGGCGAACATGAACGAGGATCATGTTTTAGCAATCGAAAGACACACCATTTTTCAAAGCTCTCTCATGACCGCCTTGCTGGACGGCATTTATGACGGGGAGATCTCCGTCGGCGAGATTCTAGGACACGGCAATTTCGGCATCGGCACCTTCGATGCACTTGATGGTGAGATGATCATCATCGACGGCGTGGCCTACCAAGTCCGCGGCGACGGGACCGCGAGTGTCGCCCAGCTGGATCAGCGCTCCCCTTTTGCCGTGGCCACCAATTTCGTACCCCGCATAGTAGCCGCCGCTCCGCATAACCTGCGTCGCTCGGAGCTGTCGGAGTTCATTTCCAGCCTGCTGCCGAGTGAAAACTACATGTACGCGGTGCGTATCACGGGTTCCTTCGAGGAGATCACGGTACGCACCGTCACCAAGCAGCAGCGCCCCTACCGTCCCATGATGGAAGCCACCGGTGACGACGCGGAGTTACATTTCCACGAAGTCACAGGCGTCATCGCCGGTTTTCGTACCCCGGTGTACGAAAAGGGCATCGGGGTGCCCGGCTGCCACGTTCATTTCATCGACGACTCGCGCACCAGCGGCGGGCATGTGCTCGATTTCGTGCTCACCGAGGGTACGGTCGAGGTCTGTCCTGGCACCGACCTCGCGCTGCGGCTGCCGTTGAGCCATGATTTCTCCCGCGCTCAGCTCGCCCCCGAGGATCTTGACCGGCAGATCCATGCCACCGAAGTGAAAAGCTAACGCCCCGCACACGGTTGAAAACTTGAGGTAGAACATTCCATGACTTTGCGCCCGGAACTCCACGTCACCCCCGAAAAAGGCATCCTCGATGCCCCTGCAGGAGCCCTGTATGACGGTTATAGCTGGCATATCTTCCACCAATTTCGCCCCACACCCCATGCGGGCGCGCGCTGGGCTCACCAGGTCTCACACGGCACTCCGTTTCATTGGGAGGTCTGCGATGACGTCCTTGCACCGGAAGGCGATGAGACTAAGTTGCGGGCGGGTGCAGTCACCGCGGTTGGCAACGACGTCACTTTGTACTTCACCTCGGTGAAGCCGGACACCGCCGAAATCCACATGGCCATCATCGACGATCTCGATGCCACCACGGAGGAGGTCAACGACGAAGGAGCCAGCCTCGACCCGCACGTCCACCGGCTAGGCGCTTTGCTCGCCGACGGTGCGGTAGACCCTAACGGCACAGCTTTCCGGCGTTTCCGCTCGCCGTGTGTGGTGCCGGATTGGAAGATCGACGAGGCCCGCGACGATGGGCACGAGGGCTGGATCATGCTCGCGGTCACCGGCGATTCGGCCTCCCCACAGCTTGTCATCGCACAGTCCCACGACGGGCGCCAGTGGTCGGTTCTCGGCGAGCTAGTCATCAGCGGGGAAACCGGGATTGAGGATCGCCGCCTGGTGGCACCGCGCATCATCCGCCTGCGCGACCAGGTCGATGGCGAGATCTACGACATCTTGTTCATCACCCTTGAGCGCGAGGATATTGACGTCACTGGATATCTGGTCGGGTCGTTGGTGGGCACTGAGTTTCAGGTGCGCACCCCGTTTACGCGAGTCGACTACGGCCACGACTTCACCCGCCCGCGCAACACTAACCGCCCCGACCACGCCATCGATCCAACCCACCGCTACGATGCGGCCACCATATTTGGCCTGCTCAATGGTATTGGACGCTTGGATGAGGAAACCAACCACGAGTCCTTCCGTGCAGAAGATTGGGCCAACTGCCTCTCACTGCCGCGGCGTGTGACTTTGGAGGGTGGCCTGCTGTATCAGACCCCGGTCGCAGGCATCCCCACGGCCATCGCGCATTCGGATGCCGCCTGCATGTGGGTGGGCATGGGTGAAGTGCCCACGGGCGAGTCCCTGCAAATCGAGCTTGTTGATTCCACCGGCCAGGTCGCAGCAACCATCACCCACCGTGGGGATCAGCTGGAGCTGGACCGCTCGATGAACCTCCATCACGCAGGTGACAAGGTTGCCACTGCCCCCTTGAATGAGGCCGATACCGATGCCGTAACCATCATTGTCGACGGCTCCACAGTGGAGGTGTTTGCCGATGGCGGCCAGGTGGCCATGGCCAGTCGCGTCTACTTCCAAGGGCAGTGCGAGCAATTCGCCGTCACTGCATCGGCCGGAACTACCCTCATCCGCGAGGACAGCCTCTTCCCCGATGCCGCCCGCTTCGGGGAGCCCGAGCCGCGGGTGCGCTAGGCCTTCTGAAAGCGGGTGATCATCGCCCGCGCGGTGACCTCCATGGTCGAAGGCAGGGTGGCGATGCGCTCGGCGAGCACATCGGGATGGATGTGTCGCGCCGAAGGGCTCATGCCGATCTGCGTGGCAATCGAGTCCTGGTCCAGCTGCATTGTAAACTGCACCGGCTCCGAGGGCCCCACGGGCACGAGATGATCGCGCGCCTGCTCGATCATGCGCGTCACCTTGCCCTTTTCTACCCCGATGATGCCAAGCGGCTCGCGCAGCTCGTCCAGGTGGCCAGTGTCTGCGGTAAGGACGACAACCTGACCACCCGGTGCCAATACCCGGGCAAACTCGCTGGCGTTTCGCGGTGCAAAGACCACGGCGATGGCGTCCAATGACGCATCGCGGATGGGCAGTTTAGCCCACGCATCGGCAACCACGGCACCCACACGCGGGTGGCAGCGAGCCAGCTTCTTTGCAGCCGGGATGGACACATCCAGCCCGATGCCGCGGGAGCCATCGATGGAGTCGAGCATGTGGGACAGGTAGTAGCCGGTACCGGCGCCGACCTCGCAGATCGCAGGTTCGGCGTCATCGGGCACCCCACCCTCGTCCATGACCTGGGATACGGCATGGGTGACGGCCTCAACAAAAGGCGCGTAGTGCCCCCGGCTCAGGAAGGTCTCGCGATCATTGATCATGTCCGAATCATCGCCACCATAACGAAGCCCCGCGCCACCTGCGAGGGTGACGTAGCCTTGGCGGGCCACATCATAGCTGTGACCGGACTCAGAAACTAAACGGGTGAAATCATCTTCCCCGTGCAGCGGGCTGAGATCGATGGGGTCGGCGAGAAGATCAACGACGTGAGACAACATGCGTGGGCGTATTCCTTTACAGTGCATGGTGATGAACGAATAAAATACTAGTGCCTAAAAGCGCAAAACGCCCGCACGAGCGGGCGCAGCATGGGTGGGCAATCCCCTATTGGGAAACCTCGGTCAACAAGGCCCCAAGCTCAGCGGCCTCTTCCTTATTGAGCTCGATCACGAGGCGTCCGCCACCGTCGGTAGGGATCCTCATAACGATCTTGCGGGACTCGATGACCGCCTCCATTGGACCATTTCCTGTGCGGGGCTTCATTGCTGCCATGCGAGATCACCATGTTCCTAAAAAGTGAGAAGTAAACGCTGGCGAAAACCAGCTTGATCGCATAAAACGCAACCAATTAACCCCAGTGTACCCTCATCTCACCCCCGAGGTAGCCGGCGAACTTCGCCAAGTTGGTCACTCATGGAGCGTGCGTTCTTGAGCCGGGGCGCCGGTTTCCTCGAGCGCCCGTCGAGCCAGCTGCAGCTGGTCGTAGAGGTACTCGACGACAGCATCAACCTGGGCTTGGTTGTAGCCGCGAGGCACCACGTCAAAGGAGACGTCCCAGAGGTTACCTTCCTCAATTGCTGCTAGGTTTTCCTCGTTTAGCTGTGCGGTGGGTGGAAGCGGCTCGGTTGCTTCTCCACGGCCGAAGGCGGTGGAGAACACAGCCGTCAGAAGCACGATCAGCACTACCAAGACCACGATCAGCAAAATCCACGAAGCCATAACCCCACTTCAACCTTTCTCAACTTGTCCTTATTAACCATAGCCGAGGCTGCGCAGCGACGGACGCTGGGTGATACTAAGTTCGGTTGTCACCCCGGCGCGATCGAAGACGGTGGCCGCCACTACCTCGGCCATGGGCCCCAACTCGCTCAGCGGTCGGTTACGGTGTACTCGATCCGGCAGTGGCACCTGCGTGATCGCCTGGGCGCCGTGCTCGCTATAGACGTCGATAAGCAATCCCATTTCAACGCCGTAGCCGGCGACGAAGGGCACGCGCACGGCCTGCTCGCGGCGGATGGCATACTCGCCTGCCAGGGGTTGATCCACGAAGCCCAGCTCGGGGAAGAAGGCACGCAGCAAAGGCTTGGCCGCCAACTCCGTGACTCGACCCCCGCCGGTCGCAGCCCCGTGGAAGCCGCGGCGGTAGCTGGCCTTCACCAGCTTGGTGCCCGGCCCCTCCTCAAAGGGGGCGACCAAGCGGGACACGATGCTCGGGTCCGGGTCGACGAGATCGGCGTCCATGAAAACCACGAGCTCGCCTCGAGCGGCCGCCACACCCCGCCACAGTGACTCCCCCTTGCCGGGGATTGGGCCCAGCGCGGGAAGGATCTCACGCCAGTTCAGCACTCGCGCGCCAGCAGATCTCGCGCGCGCGGCGGTGTCGTCGCGGGAGTCAGCATCGATGACGAGGATCTCCTCTACCGGCCGCGGACCCGCCAGCACGCTGTCGACGACGGAGGCCACCGTGTCCTGCTCATTAAGTGCCGGGATGATCACTGACACCGTCGGGGTCATGCCAGTCCCCTCGTGGTCACCAGCGGAGCCACCTCACCCTTGATCGCAGCGGTCATGCGGATGACGTCGACGGTCTCGGCCACCTCATGCGCCCGGAAGGCAGCCACCCCGTGCTGGGCAGACCAGGCGGTGGCGGCGAGGGTTCCGGCCACGCGCTGCTTGACTTCCCGGTTGAGGGTCTCGCCCACGAAATCCTTGTTCGACAGCGCCATGAGCACCGGCCAGCCGGTGGCCACGATCTCGTCGATGCGGCGCAGCAGCTCCAATCCGTGGAAGGTATTTTTCCCGAAGTCATGGGTGGGATCGATGAAGATCATGTCCTCAGGTACCCCGCGGCTGACCGCACGCTCGGCTTGCTCGGTGGTTTCCCTAATCACGTCCGCGACCACGTCGTCAAAATGCACCCGATACGGCCTGGTGCGCGGGATCACCCCGCCGGTGTGCGAGCACACGTACCCCACGCCGTGCTGGCCGGCCACCGCCGACAGCTCCGGATCGTGCCCGGCCCAGGTGTCGTTGACGAGCGTGGCACCCGCGGCGATCGCTTCATCTGCTACCGAGCTGCGCCAGGTGTCCACCGAGATCGTTATGTCTGGAAAACGCTGGTGGACCGCGGCGATCAGCGGTACCACCCGGTCGCGCTCCGCTTGGGGCGAGACGTATTCGCCCGGCCCGGCCTTGACCCCGCCGATGTCCACGATCCGCGCCCCTTGGGCGATCACCGACTCTGCGCGTGCCAAGGCGTCATCGAAGTTCCTGGTGGCTCCTTGGTCGTAGAAGGAGTCCGGGGTGGTGTTGATAATGGCCATGACCACGGCCAGCCCGTCGGGGCCAAGGAATTGGGAATGAACCATTTGCTACTTCTTTGCCCAGCGGCTCGGACGCAGGTGCGCCACCGCTTGCTTTTCTTGGAGGGTCTTGGTGATTTCCCGGTGTGCTTCCTTGATGTGTGCCACCGCCTCGTCGACGGAATCCGTGCACAAGAAAAGCCCCATGTCCTTCGCGTCGACCATGCCCTCGGCCACCAGCCGTTCACGCAGCCATTCGGCCATGCCCGCCCAAAACTCGGTGCCCATGAGCACGATCGGGAAGTTGGTGACCTTGCCGGTTTGCACCATGCACAAAATCTCAAATAGCTCGTCGAGGGTGCCCATCCCGCCTGGCAGACACACAAAGGCCTGCGAGTACTTCAAGAACATGGTTTTGCGGGCAAAGAAATAGCGGAAGTTCAGGCCTAGGTCGACGTAGTCGTTGAGGCCTTGCTCGTGCGGCAGTTCGATGCCGAGGCCGATCGACAGGCCCCCGGCCTCGAAGGCGCCGCGGTTGGCGGCCTCCATGAGCCCTGGCCCGCCGCCGGTGATAACGGCGTAGTCGGCGTCGGCAAGCTTGCGTCCTACCTCGCAGCCCAGCTCGTAGTAGGGCTGACCTTCCGCGATACGCGCGGAGCCGAAGACGGTGACCGCGGGTGGGATTCCCGCCAGCGCGTCGAAGCCGGTGACGAACTCGCTTTGGATCCGCAGTACGCGCCAGGGGTCGGCATGCATCCAGTCATGATCGGCGGTGAGCTCGAGCAGGCGCTGGTCATAGGTGGATTCTTGCTGCTGCTCGCTCTTGCGGATCAGTACCGGTCCGCGCAGCATGCGCTTAGCGTGTTCGTTGGGGGTTATGCGTGGGGCCACGTCGATGGTTCCTTTTGCTTCGTGTGATCTCTTACGCTTCTAGTCTTCTACGGCGCGGCGGTTTTCGCTTGCCGACGTCTCGCGTTCCTTAAGCCCCGGCGCACAGATAGGCGCGCAGAACGTGGGAAACCTCCGTGATCATCTCCACTGGGCACTGCTCGTCCTTCTTGTGACAAAAGGCCGGATCACCAGGGCCGAAGTTGACGGCGGGGATGCCCAGCTCGGAAAAACGGGCCACGTCCGTCCAGCCGTACTTGGCACGGAACTGCCCGCCTGTTGCCTCGATGAGGGTGGCGACCACCGGGCGGTCAAGGCCCGGACGCGCGCCGGGGCAGGCGTCGTCGATGACATAGTCCACACCGTCGGGCAGGTCCATGACCTCAAGCATGTGGGCAAGTGCCTCGTCGACGCTGCGGTGCGGGGCGAAACGGTAGTTGACAAACATCCAGGCCTCGTCGGGGATGGTGTTGGTGGCGACCCCAGCCTCGAGATGCACAATGTTGAGGCCTTCGTGATAAAGGCAGCCATCGACCTCGATTTCCTGAGCCTGGTAACCGGCGATCCGCATCATCACGGGCGCCAGCTTGTGGGCGGCGTTGTCCCCAAGCCAGCTGCGCGCCGAATGTGCGCGCAGCCCATGGGCGGTGACCTTCAGGCGGATGGTGCCCTGGCAGCCGGCCTCGATCATGGCCCCGGATGGCTCGCCGAGAAGCGCGACATCGCCCTCGAGCCAGTCGGGGTGGGCCTCGGCAACCATGCGCAGGCCGTTGTAGACCGAGGCGACCTCCTCTCCCTCATAGGCGACGACGGTGAGATCGTGGGCGAGTGCTGGGTCCGCGACCAGGGTGGCAAAGGCGTGCAGATACACGGCCATGCCGGACTTCATGTCCACGGTGCCGCAGCCGAAAAGAGTGTCCCGGCCTTGGGAGTCGAGCCCGCGAGAGGAAGGTACGTTGTCCGCGATGGGAACGGTATCGATGTGCCCGGCCAAGATGACGCGGGAGCCAATGCCGCGGTGGGTGCGCGCGACGATGGTATTGCCGTGGCGGTCGACGGTGATCGGACAGGTACCGGCAAGCCGATCGCGCAGGGTGCTCAACGCCTGCTCCACCTCATCTGCGATGGCGTTCTCGAAATGGGATGGGCTTTCGATGTCGACAAGCGCCGCTGTCAGATCAATCGGGCAGGTGGTGAGATCAAGCATGACTGAATACTCTACCCGTCTTTACTCCCCCGGATCATTCCTCCACGCTTACCTAAGACTGCACTTAGGGAAATCTTGGCATTTCGGGTTATCTTTTGTATATGACTTTGCTTGGCGCACACGCATTAGGAATCGCGAACATCGCCATGGACGGAACCGTCCTCGACACGTGGTACCCGACACCGGAGCTGACCACCCATATCACGCACCCGGCCGGTACCTCCCGCCTCGGCGCTCATGACCTTCCACCGAAGTTGTTGAGCCTCGTACGCATCGATGAAGATCGCATGGTCGAACAGATCGCTGTTCGCACCACCATCACCGATCTACAATCCCCTCCCATCGACGCGCACGACGTGTACCTGCGCCTGCACCTCCTGTCCCACCGCTTGGTCAAGCCGCACGAGCTCAACATGGATGATGCCCTGTCCAAGCTCGCCACCGTCGTGTGGACCAACAAGGGCCCCTGCCTGCCCGAAAACTTCGAAAACGTGCGCACCTTGCTGCGTTCTCGCGGCCTCATCCACGTCTACGGCATCGACCGGCTGCCGCGCATGGTGGACTACGTCGTGCCCACCGGGGTCCACATCACCGAGGCCGAGCGCGTGCGCCTGGGCGCCTACCTCGCGCCAGGCACCTGGGTGCTGCGCGAGGGCTTTGTCTCCTTCAACGCCGGAACCCTAGGCCCCGGCCGCATCGAGGGCCGCCTGAGCTCGGGCACCGTCGTGGGAGCGAACATGGACATGGGAATTTCCTCCTCGCTAGTGTCCCCGAAGCGTGGGCGCACGTTACGCGCGGGCGATAATTGCACCTTAGGGGTCAGCTCCGCCGTGCTGTTTATCAACCTGGGCGATAATGTGCATATCGGTAATAACGTGGTCATCGACCCAGACACCTACCTCTACTTCGCCGACACCGATGAGACCGCACCGGCCACCCGTATTGAGGGCCAGTCCAACTGGTCGATCCGGATGGAGGCTGGACACCCGGAGCCGGTCGCGCGCAAAATCGAACCGGTTGTGGGAACCTAGAAACGGTCACAGGAACGTCGCCGCGCCCACGGTCGGCCCTGTGGGCGTCGGCAAGCGAATGTGCAACCCGCTGCTTGATCCTAAAAGTCGTGGCAGTAGTGTTGAATGGCATGAGTTCCCCGAACCACGGCGAGCGGGCTCATGCCGCTCGCACCACCACCCTCGAATCTGACGACCCGGGCACGACCGTGCTCGGTCACGGTCTAAAAACCCGACACCTGACCATGATGGGGCTGGGCTCGGCCATCGGCGCTGGCCTGTTTCTTGGCACCGGCGTAGGCATCCACGCCGCCGGCCCCGCAGTACTCATCGCCTACATGATCGCCGGCGGCATCGTCGTACTGGTCATGCAAATGCTCGGCGAAATGGCCGCGGCACGGCCCGCCTCCGGCTCTTTTTCCGTCTACGCCGAGCAGGCCTTCGGCCACTGGGCCGGATTCTCCCTGGGCTGGCTGTACTGGTTCATGCTCACCATGGTCATGGGCGCGGAGATGACCGGCGCCGCGGCAATGATGGGCAACTGGTTCGGCGTGGACCCCTGGATCCCGGCGCTGGTCTGCGTGGTCTTCTTCGCCGTGGTCAACCTGGCGCAGGTGCGCGGCTTCGGCGAGTTCGAGTTTTGGTTCGCCTTCGTCAAGGTGGGCGTGATTATTGCCTTCCTGATCATCGGTGTGTTGCTTATCTTCGGACTCCTTCCTGGCCATGAGGCCGTGGGCACCAGCAACTTCCTCGGCCACGGCTTCATGCCCAATGGCCTGTCCGGCGTGGCCACCGGCCTGCTCGCCGTGGCGTTTGCCTTCGGCGGCATCGAAATCATCACCATCGCCGCCGCCGAGTCGGAAAATCCGCGCCACGCCATCGGGGTGGCGGTGCGCAGCGTCATCTGGCGCATTTCGCTGTTCTACCTCGGCAGCGTCGTGATCATCACCTTCCTGATGCCCTACGACACCATTCAGGGTGCCAATAGCGCGGCGGAATCGCCGTTTACCATCATCTTGGCCATGGCCAATATCCCGGGCGTGGTCGGCTTCATGGAGGCCGTGATCGTCCTCGCCTTGTTGTCGGCCTTTAACGCCCAGATCTATGGCACCTCCCGCCTGGTGCATTCACTCGCGGTTCGCGGGGACGCCCCGAAGGTCTTTGCGAAGGTCTCTCGCCACCTCGTGCCCACCAACGCAGTCTTGCTGAGTATGTTCTTCGCCTTCGTCTCCGTCGGCCTGCAGTATTGGAACCCGCCGGGGCTGCTGGCATTCCTGCTCAACGCCGTGGGCGGGTGCCTGATCGTGGTGTGGGCCATGATTGCGCTCAGCTACCTCAAGTTGCACGGTGAGATGGAGCGCGCCGGCGAGCTAACCAACCTTCGCATGTGGTGTCACCCGTGGTTGCCCATAGCATCCCTGGTTCTGATCGCCGGATTGGTTGTCCTGATGCTTTCCGACGCTTCCTCGCGGCCGCAGGTCTGGAGCGTGGCCATCATCTATGGCGTCATTGTCGCCTTGTCGCTGACCACGCGCTCCCGGGCGAAGCACATCGCCGCCGCGGACACGACACCCGCCTAGGATTGCCCCCACTTCCTCGGAGACTTGTAAAGTAGTCGGCATGACTTCTGCATACGCAACTGGTTTAGCTACTGTTTCCCCCGACGGCATCGTGCTCGACGCGTGGTTCCCGGCACCCGAGCTTTCCGAGGAATCCTCCGTCACCGGCACCACCGTCCTCGAGGGATCCGAGGTTCCTGCGGAACTAGCCGCACTCGTCGGCGAGGACGCCGACCGTGGCGTCTCCCGCATCGCCATCCGTACGCGGATCGGCGACTTGGCCGAGGCCCCCATCGATGCCTACGACGCCTACCTGCGCCTGCACCTGCTCTCCCACCGCTTGGTCAAGCCGCACGGCCAGAACCTCGACGGCATCTTCGGCCTGCTGACCAACGTGGTGTGGACCAACTTTGGCCCGTGCCTGCCAGCGGGCTTCGAGCTCACCCGCGCAAAGCTGCAGGCACGCGGCCCGGTCGTGGTCTACTCGGTGGACAAGTTCCCACGCATGGTGGACTACGTCCTTCCCACCGGCGTGCGCATCGGCGACGCCGACCGCGTGCGCCTGGGCGCCCACCTGGCTGAGGGAACCACCGTCATGCACGAGGGCTTCGTCAATTTCAACGCGGGCACCCTGGGCAACTCCATGGTCGAGGGCCGCATCTCCGCAGGTGTGGTCGTCGATGATGGTTCCGACGTCGGTGGCGGCGCCTCCATCATGGGCACCCTGTCCGGTGGCGGCAAGCAGGTCATCTCCCTGGGCAAGCGCTGCCTGTTGGGCGCCAACGCCGGCTGTGGCATCCCACTTGGCGATGACTGCGTGATCGAGGCTGGCCTGTACGTCACCGCCGGTTCCAAGGTCATCGTGCGCGCCGCTGTGGCCGAGGCCTTGGGGCTTGCCGACGGCGACTCCGTCAAGGCGCTTCAGCTGGCCGGCGCCAACAACGTGCTCTTCCGCCGCAACTCGCTAAGCGGTGCCATCGAGGCCACCGCCTGGAAGTCCGAGGCAGTTGCCCTCAACGAGGCGCTGCACGCGAACTAGGAGACCCACCTGTCAGCGATCCCCGGGGCCTGTGTGCCCCGGGGATCTTTTGTTGTTAATCTCCTGAAAACACTTCCCCTTATGGGGTGGTGCGGCCTATACTCGCGAGAGATAAGCGTTTAATCCCCACCACCGATATTTCCCGTGCCTGCATTCCGCTACCCCAAGGATGAAAGGACACCTTTATGGACGCTGCACGCAGGAGATTTCTTGCGTTGGCCACGCTGGCAGCGCTGGCGATTGCCCCGCTGAGCGCCTGTCAGGAAGGCCCTCAACCGAGCGCGTCAACGCAGCACCCCATCCAGCCCGCTGCCACCGCCATCGCCACGCCTCCGCCCCTTTCGGCCCATACCCAGCTGGAGCACAGCGCTGCGATTGCTACGAGCCCGGCACATACCGGCGCAGGTTCTTACGAGCCTCATTTACCAATGGATGCCACCACGAGCACGCAGCCTTCCCATGTCGCCGATCCGCTGAGCTTGACGCCGGCGCCTTCGCTTGAGCCCAACGGGGGCTTCGACGTCGCGGCTTTTGCACGAAATCTCATGAACGCTGAACTTGCCGGC
Source organism: Corynebacterium sp. SCR221107 (assembly GCF_027886475.1). Taxonomy (NCBI): domain Bacteria; kingdom Bacillati; phylum Actinomycetota; class Actinomycetes; order Mycobacteriales; family Corynebacteriaceae; genus Corynebacterium; species Corynebacterium sp. SCR221107. Next base: position 1,167,136 of record NZ_CP115670.1, on the reverse strand, counting down.
ACCGAGGAATTTGCGCCCACATTCATGACGGACGGCCAGCAGCTGCAGGCGGCGTTGGGAACAGTGGGGCGGTCCTTTAGGAAAGTCTACGGCGCCTACAGCAAGGATGAACCAGACAACTTCCGTGGCCCCGTGGGGGTTGCACCTGCGGTCGGGGACCTCAATGGCGATGGCTTATCGGAGGCCGCTGTGCCCATTATCGTCTACCCCGGCGGTTCCCGCGTGTGGCAGGATATCGCCATCTACGATCAGGCGGCCAATCTCCTGGGCTATGTTGATGCCCGGGTTCTTCCCGCGACCTTGCACACCGAGGGCGAGCTAAGTGGCGACTCGCTAGAAAAACTCGAGATACGTGATGGGCTCTTGCACATCGACTTCGGGATTGAAGCACCTGCTGATTCCTCAGCGGCGGCGCCTTTCCGCCGGGCCACCGCCGAGCTTGAGTGGTTGGGCGATTCCCAGGTACGGCTGGCATCAGGGCCGATCTTCGAGTAGAAATGCCGCAAGCTCCCCATCGATTCCATCACGGGATCCATGCGGGAGCTTGTTACTTTAACGAGGCTAGGCGAGCCAATCGAAGGTAATGAGGAACTGTTCTAGCTCTAGGTACTGTTCCTGGCTGGGTTCGGCGCCGTAGAGATCGCAATAGGTTGCGGTGATCTCCGCCGGGGTGGCCGGTACGAGGTCGCAAGCAAGAAGCTGCTCGGCGACGCGGGCAGGCTGTGAGGCGCATTCGAGGACGTCGAGCCCGGTCATGGTGGTGGAGCCCGCGAACGTGGCAGAAACCTTGCCAAAGAAGTCATTGATGACTGTCATGGATGCTCTCCTTTCCAGTAGTGTCCGTTTCTCGATCTGTAGGACCCTTCCCGGACCGCAAGAAAGGGCGGCCGGTGAAGTGGATTTGACCACAATAACACCGGCCGCCCTGAAAGGCAACCATTGCTTAATGATTAGTTAACCTCAAATTAACCTATTGGGTAACTGAGGTCACTTCCCTAGTGCTTGCTCGACAGGCCCGGGAAGAGGTTCCATCCCAGGTAGTGATTGAGCGAATCCTTGGCAATCCAGGTGATAGCCAGCACGATGATCGCGGCCAATACCGCGTACACCGTCCAACCCAGAACCTTCATCTGCGGGGAAGCTTCGGTATCGCCGATGATCACCCCCTCGGCGTTGCGGATGGGATCGCCGGTCATGCACCGCATGCCCAGTGCGAACAGGAATGGGATTCCGGCGCCGAACGCGAGCGCCAGTGCGGCCACCCGCGAGATAGCGATGACGATGGCAGAAGCAGTCATGATGGGTCCTACTTTCCTTCAGCAACGGCCGGGCGCGGTGCAGCAGCCTCGCGCTTCATGGACGAATCGACAGACTCGGCATCCGCATCCCAGTCGTCGTTGACATTGTTGGCGTCCACTGGGTTCATCTTGGAGCGGATGACGATCAGCAAGGCCATGGCGATGAGTAGGATGAAGTCCACGATCACACCCACGCTCTCGTTGGAGAAGTTGCCAACGCCGGTAGCGACCCACCAAGAGGCAAAGCCCACAGCGGCAGCACACGGCAGCGTAATCAGCCAAGCGGCGACCATGCGCATGGCCACACCCCAGCGCACCGTGGCGCCCTTACGGCCAAGGCCAGTGCCCAAGATCGAGCCGGTGGACACGTGGGTGGTCGACAGCGCCATGCCGCCGACAGAGGAGGTAAGGATGATGGCCGCAGAAGTCGCCTCAGCGGCCATGCCCTGCGGGGATTCGATCTCAACCAGGCCCTTGCCCAGCGTACGGATAACGCGCCAGCCGCCGGACAACGTACCCAGCGCGATCGCGAGGGCGCAGGAGATCACAACCCAGCCGGGCAGGTGCTGGGAGGCGTCCGCCTCGCCGGCGGCAACCAGCGCCAGGAAGATGACCCCCATGGTCTTTTGAGCATCGCCGGAGCCGTGAGCCAAGGAAACCAGGCAGGCGGTGACGATCTGACCGTGGCGGAAGTGCTCGTTTTTCACCTTCGCCGGAATGGTGTTGGTAACCCAATAGACGAGGAAGGTGCCACAGGCAGAGACCAAGGCCGCAATGATTGGGGAGGCGATCGCGGGGACGATAATCTTGCCCACGATGGACGACCAGGCAACACCGCTGGTTCCCATCGCGGCCAGCGCGGCGCCGATGAGGCCGCCGAACAGAGCATGAGAGGAACTCGAAGGCATCCCAAGCAACCAGGTAAACAGGTTCCAAATGATGCCGCCGATCAGACCGGTAAACACCACGACCAGCAGCGCGTGGCCATCGGTAGGCACCCCGCCGTTGGCGCTGAGGTCATAGGAATCCAGGTTCACAATGCCCTTTGCCACCGTCGCGGCGACGTTGACGGAAATGAAGGCACCGACCAGGTTGAGGATGGCGGAGATCGCCACGGCCACCTTGGGCTTTAATGAATCGGCCTGAGTTTTTCGGAGACTACGGGTAAAAGCCTTACTGGGCTCTTCTGATGATGTTGAATTCCTCGTAGTCCTGCTCGTATTCGATCGGGGGAACGTCACCGATCGACGAATGCAGACGCTGGTGATTATACCAGTAGACCCACGAGGCCGTTTCCGTTTCGACCTCCTGGGCATCCCTCCATGTCCGTGCAGGGTCGAAGTCGATGAGCTCAGTCTTGTAGAGCCCGATCGTCGACTCCATCATCGCGTTATCCAAGGCGTCACCGGCCGAGCCGATCGAGCCCTGCAACCCGGCCTCTGTCAGCGCGTCCGTGAACGCCAGCGAGGTGTACTGGGCTCCCGCGTCCGAGTGGTGGACGATGCCGGTGGAGGTGAAGTCCATGCGGGTGCGCCGGCGGGAAAACAGGGCGTGTTCCAGGGCCATGAGCACCATCCGGGTGTCCATGACCGTGGTGACCACCCAGCCGAGGATCATCCGCGAATAGGCGTCGACGATGAAGGCGACGTAACAAAAGCCCTGGCGGGTCCACACGTAGGTGAAGTCCGCGATCCACCACTGATCCGGGTGCGACGGGTACGTCCATCTGCGGTTGATCCGGTCCGGGTGCCGGCGGTGAGCGGGGTTGGCCACCGTCGTTTTCTTACGGTGCATCCCGCGTGAGACACCGCGGATGCCGGTGATCTTCATCAGCCGTTCGACCTGGTCACGACCGATGCTCATGCCGTCGCGGACAGCGGCCTTCCAGAGTTTACGGCGGCCGTAGACCTTGCGGTTGGCCTCCCATAGCCGGTAGATGCGGTGAGCGGCATAGGCCTGATCCAACTCGGCGTCCGAAGGGCCGAACCCGCGGGCCTGGTGGGCGTAAAAGGTGCTTGGGGCAATCGCGATGCCATGGGCGGTGAGTGTTTCGCAGATTGGCTCGACTCCGAAGCGGTGGCGGTAGGTGCGGATGAAGTCCACGATTACCGAAGTTTGCGGTCGAGCTCCGCCTGGGCGAAAAAAGCCGACGCCGTCTTCAAGATCTCATTGGCCCGACGCAGCTTGGCCACTTCCTTGGCCTGCTCGTCGTAAGCGGCCTGGAGTTGCTCGTAGGACAGGGAACCGGGCTCCGGGGCCTGCGACTGCTGCTCGTGCCTGCGGATCCAGTTGCGCAGCGTCGATTCCTTCACGCCGAGCAACTCGCCGATCTCCCGGCGGGCGCCGGCCTTGGAGATGTCGCCTTCCTCGAGGCGCTCGAAGTACATGCGCACCGCGCGGTCCTGCGTAGCTGCGTCGTACTGACTGGGTCGTGCCATGATGCTGATCGTCCTCCTAGGGTAAAACCTAGTCTCCGATCACTTCAGGCCGCCTCATTAAAGCCCCGGTGGCAATGGAGGTTGCCATCGCATTCGCCGTGTCATGGAAGCCATTCGTAAAGTCGAAGGCTAGTGCAGTGATCACCACAATTGCCAGGATGAGCAATGTTGCTGTCATGAAAAAAATGACCTTTCGGAAGCCATAATCAGGTGGCCAGGGCGGGCGCTAGGGGTAGAAATCGATCCTATATCTACACCCGTTGCATACTTGCCCAGTTAACACTGCTAATCGTAGACCCTTCCACACCGACTCAAGAAAATCCCCGCAAATACCGAATAAACAGCGGTTTTAAGGGTGCTCTTTGCCTCGTTCCTTCATTAACCAAGCTAAAAGTGCAGCATTTTAGCCAAAAACCATATGAAGTTAACCAAGAGTTCACCTCAATAGTGTTCTAGCTAACGCCGCTTTACCACCAGATAGCACAACCCCCCGCACAGATCCTTGTGCGGGGAGCTAGCAAACCACTTAGTCTCGCAACGATGCAGGAACGTAACCACAGGTGGGGTCCGAGGCAAACGGGTCCCCGGTCATAGCATAGGCCGTGGAGCGGGATCCGCCGCAGACATCGTTGAACTCACATACCGAGCACTTGCCCTTCCACTTGGCAGGCTCCCGCAGACTCTTAAACACCTCGGACTCGGAGTAGATCACCGGCAGTGGGGTGTCCTTCACGTTTCCCAGATGCATGGGGAAAAAGCCCGAAGGATAGACATCGCCGATGTGATCGATGAACACGAATCCACGCCCGGAGTTGATAGCCAGCGGCGGGCGCGGCCGACGCTGCGGCTTGGGGCCGTCACCTAATACGCGCGCAGTCTCCTCGGTAAGGAACCTATACAGCTCCCCGCCCTTGTAGGGTGGCTTTCCCTGATCGCGGTCCCGGTGGGCCTGAATGACCACGCGGCGATAGGCGGGCGCCTCGGTGGTCTTGACCGCAATGTAGGAGGAGATGTCGTCCATCCAGTGGTAGACATCCTCGCGTTGAACGGCGGTGAGCGGGGTCAGCGCGGTACCTCGGCCGGTGGGAACGAGGAAGAAAACACTCCACAGGTGCGCGTTCATTCCCATTACCCGCTTGAGCAACGCCGGCGCCTCGCGGATGTTTTCGGCACAGAGAGTGGAATTGACCTGCAGCCTAAAGCCCGTGTCGGTGGCAAATCTGGCCTTTTCCAAAGTCGCGTCAAATGTGCCCGGGAAGCCGCGGAAGGCATCGTGGGTTTCGGCCACCGCGCCGTCGAGAGAGAGACTTAGCGCCGTCGCCCCGAGTTCATGCAGGCGTTGCAGCCGTTCGAGGGTGACCTTGGGCGTGGCTGAGGGGGAAAGCCCGATGTGCAGGCCCAGCGAAGTGCCATATTCCGTGAGCTCCTCAAGGTCGGTGCGCTCGAAGGGATCGCCACCAGAAAAGACCACGATTGGCCGCGGCAGGTCGTAGCTAGCGAGCTGGTCGAGCAGGCGCTTTCCCTCCTCGGTGGTCAGCTGCCCCGGCGCCGCATGGTGCTGGGAGTCGGCGCGGCAGTGCTTACACACCAGCTGACAGGCGCGAGTGACCTCCCAGATCGCCAGGAAGGGCTTCTCACCAAGATCATGGCGCACCTTGCGCACGTCGGGGTGTTCCCTATGACGCTCGAGATGAAGATGTTGTGCCTGTGGGACGTGCTGGGTGACAGCCTCGGCCATGTGAACCCTCCGTTGCGGGATGCGTTAGCGAGAAAATCAAACTTTCTCTCACATCGTGCCATACGAAAGTTGGATACACATCCAAGGCAAACCTTATTTATTGCGGCGCGGTGGGCATCGGCAAGCAAAAACGCCACGGCGACACCGTGGCGTTGGAAACAACTAGCTTGCCTTGCTGATCATCGGCTCTTGTTCAGCGACGATCACAACCTGCTCCGGCTTGCGCTTGCGGAAGGTCCACAGCTTGTTGACCACGAAGTTAATCGGCATGGCCACGATGATGGAGATAGCGTTTGCCCAGTAGTACTGCGTGCGCAATCCAGAGGAGTTGTCGAAAATCTCGGGCGAGAGGTGAATCGGCGAGGTCGGGTTCATCAGGAGGTTTTGTACGATCAAAGACACCACGAGCGCGGATAGTCCGGTGAGCAGGAAGGGGAAAAAGCCCCGCCACCACGACACCATCTTGGCGGATTTGAAGGTCCACATGCGGTTCATCTGGTAATTCCACGTGTTGGCCACGAGGAAGGCAATGGTGGAAAAGATGTTGAACCAGCGGATGTGAAATTGGGAGCCGAAGAGGTTGACAAAAGGATCGTTGGGCAAGACGTCAAACAGAGCGGCGCCTAGTTTCATCGCGATAGCTGCGGCGATGATGTTAACGATGGTCCCGGACCCACCCACGATTCCGAACTGGATGAATTGGCGTAGATTGCGCCCTGCCCGAGCCCGCTTCGATTCGGCCACGTATGTCCCTTCGACGAAAATAGAAAACTTAGTAAATTCTACGCGCCGATTTCCTCGCGCTGATAAGCCACGGGCATTTTCGTGACCGGATCCTCAAATTCTAGGCGGTTGGCATATAGTCGCAGCGGGGTGGAAAAGTCATAAAGATCTAAAGGCCGGGCATGAGGATAAAGGTCGTCGCCTTGAATCGGGGTGCCAAAGTGGGCGCACAGCACTCGCAATTGGTGCGTGTGTCCAGTCATCGGCTGCAATTCGACGCCGCTGTCTCCTACCCGCCGCACGCGCGTGACGGTCTTTTTCGCCCCAGGGGTTTCTTGCTTGACGACGGCCACGGTGCGCGACCGCTTGAGCATGAATAGGCTCAATTCGCGCCACTGCCCGCCGATGGGGCCAGCCCAGGCCGGTGTGCCTATTACTTCTGCCTGATAGGTCTTGCGGATCGCGTGGCCAGAAAACAGCCCGTGATACGCCGCCCGGGTTGCTGGATTGGTCGACAGCAACACCACTCCTGCGGTGAGCCTGTCGAGGCGGTGCAGCGGGGTGATGAAAGGATTATTCTCCCGAACCCGGGCGCGGGTCTGGACGGTCTCGGTCACGAGCCTGCCGTTGGAGCTCACCGGCAGAAAATGGGGCTTGTCCACCACCAGCAGCTGCGGGGTGCGTGCAAGAACCCGATAGTCAAAGGGGATCGGCTTTTCCTCGGCCGGGGCGGTCCACCGCCACGCTGGCACGGGCTTGTGCAAGCGCGTGCCGGGGTAAAGAACCTCACCTGGAAAAAAGGGGCTATCGCCTGCCTGCGCAGCCAGGTACTCCCCTTCCGGGACCTCTCGATCAAGCACGCATTTGCGCCAGCTAATTCCCTCCCGAGGAGGAGGAACGAACCCAGCCACGGCGAAAGCTTAGGCCAGGCGTCCGGCGACGGCGGCTGCCAGCTCGTCGGTGGTAGTCATGGCCACGCGCACATACTTCTCAGAGCTTGGGCCGTAGAAGGCGCCCGGTGCCACCAGCACGCCGCGCTCGGCGAACCAATCGACGGTCTCCCAGCAGTCCTCGTCGCGGGTAATCCACAGATACAGGCCCGCCTCGGAGTGGACGATCCTAAAACCGGCCTCGGAAAGCGCCTGCTTGAGCAGCTCGCGGCGCTTCTGGTAGCGCAGCTTCTGTATGAGCTCTTGCTCATCGTCCTCCAGCGCAGCCACCATCGCTTGTTGGATCGGGCCCGGCATCATCAATCCCGCATGCTTGCGCACCTCGGTCAGCTCGGCGATGAGCTCCTTATCGCCGGCGAAGAAGCCGCAGCGGTAGGAGGCGAGGTTGGAGGTCTTGGACAGGGAGTGAATGGCCAGCAGGTTGCTGTGATCACCCGCACTGACGCGTTTGTCCAGCACGGAGAAGGCCTCGGCTTCCCAGGCAAGCCCGAGGTAGCACTCGTCGGAGGCGACAATCACATCATTGGCGCGCGCCCAGTCGATGATGGCCACCAGGGTGTCGATGTCCGCGACTGCACCGGTGGGGTTCGACGGGTAGTTGATGAAGATAAGGTCGACCTCAGCCGCCTCCTCGGCGCTCAGCGTCCGAGGATCATCGCAGCGCACCGGCTTTGCCCCTGCCAAGAGGGCCGCTACCTCGTAGGTCGGGTAGGCCACCTCTGGAATCAGGACAGTCCCCTTGATACCCAGCAGCATGGGCAGCAAGGCGATTGCTTCCTTGGTGCCCACCACCGGCAGCACCCCTTCGACATCGGTGCAGTGATAGCGCCGGCTCAAGCTATCCACGATCGCCGCGCGCAGGGCCGGGGTGCCGATCGTCTGCGGATAGCCGGGGGCGGCACCGGACTCGGCCAAGGCGAGCTGGATGCCGGGTGCGACCTCATCCACGGGCGAGCCGACGGAGAGGTTGATAATTCCCTCCGGGTGGGCGCAGGCGCGAGCCTTCGCCGGCTCGAGCTGGTTCCAGGGGAAGTCCGGCAGTGTCGATCCAAGTCCGATGCGAGCCATCGTGAGAGTCCTTAAACGAAGAAGCGGTGGTAGAAACACATCAGCTAGGTCTTTCGCCTTAAGCCTCAGGGCTTTTTGTTAGCGGCGAAAACCTAGCGATGCACAATGAAAAACGACGGTGGTGAGCCTTTAGGCCTGCGGCGGCAAGGCTGCCACGAGCGGGGCGTCGAAGTCCTGCGGGCCTAGCTTTGCGGCGCCACCTGGGGAACCAAGGTCATCAAAGAAAGCCGCGTTCGCGTCGTTGTAATCGAGCCACTCGTCTGGGACATCGTCTTCGTAGAAGATAGCCTCAACCGGGCAGGCGGGCTCGCAGGCGCCGCAGTCCACGCACTCATCGGGGTGGATGTAGAGGGAGCGCTTGCCTTCGTAGATGCAGTCGACGGGGCATTCTTCGACGCAGGCCTTATCCATGACATCAACGCAGGGCTGTGCGATTGTGTACGTCATCGGTGGTCAGTTCTCCAGTTCCAATGGATGTTGATCGCAATCAACGATTCGGTCTTTTCGACAGCCACGTCCATTCAATGGGCGGTGGCGGGCTTAACTATTATGTCACCTCCGGTGCATGAGTGGCCAACTTGCACCTATGATTCCGGCGATAAGCAGTGCTATGGAACGCAAGCTATTGCCCAGCAACTGATCCCCCGTGATGCCCTCGGCCATCATGAGGATGAGATAACCCGCAGTCCACACGTACGCCGGGATGAGCGCCACGGCTTTATTCTTCGACCACAACAAACCGGTCTTGGTGAGCACCATGTTGAATAAAAAGGCGATCACGATGGTATAAGGAATGGGCACCCCACCGATCCAGGTGCCCAGGTACACGACCTCCAAGAGGACCGATACCAGCGCACCAAGGCTGAGCCAGAATAGGCCGGTGACCTGCTCAGTACGGCTGAAACCGGTATAGGTGTGCCTTTCGGTTACGTGCGGGCTCGCAGGCGATGGCGCGAACTCTTGTCGGGAGTGCTGTACCCGAATCGATGCGCCTTCCGCCGCATCTTCTGGCGTGCTTTCCGACGTTGTCCGCGCCGACTTTTCCGCGGTTTTCTTTCGTTGTGATGCTTGCTTTCGCTTGCGCGCTGTAGCCATGCTCGTCAACTCCTGGTTTTAGAAAATGCCGGCCATGACGCAGGTGGCCATGTCGGTGCCTGCAATGCGGTGGGCGTCGGCAAGCACTCCCGCGCCGAGCTGATAGTGCTCCCTGCGGGTGATAGGCAAGGCGATGAGATTGGTCAGTGCGAACACTCCCATGGTGGCCTCGGGGTCGGTGACCACGGCGCGAGCGGGAACGGGGTAGACGTCGCTGACGCGGCCGTCGGCAAGCTGAAGCTGGGTGGCATGGCACGCCATGGCTTCAATCTTTGAGGCAACGTCCACATCGCTGAGTTCAACCTCGAAGTCAGCGACCTCCACGGTCGCGTTCTCACCCGGGTGAGGCTTGCGCCATCCCGCAGGGGCGGTGATCACGGACAGTCCCCGATCGACCTCCGGCCTATAATTTACCGCCCAGACGATGCGCTTGACCGGGACGATCTCCGCCGCCGCATGCGCGATCTCGTGGGCTCGGATATGGTCCGGGTGCCCGTAGCCACCGTCTGGACCGTAGGTGATCACGAGGTCCGGCTGGATGTCGCGGTAGATCTCGACCAGCGCATCCACCGCCGCTTGCCCAGAGTGGATGAAGGCCCGCGGGTGCTGGTTGGCGGAATCGCCGACCATGCCGGAGTCCCGGAAACGACCGGCACCGCCGAGGTAGATGCCACGTGCACCCAGCACCGCGAGAGATCCCTGCAGCTCCGCGTGGCGGAACCCACCGAGCTGGTCGGCCGCGTCTGCCACCAATCCCTGATATTTGGTGCCGAAGGTCTCGCCCTGCTCGCCGAGAGTGCAGGTGACAACGGTGACGTCCGCGCCACGCCTGGCCAGCTGGGCGAGCAAACCCCCGGTCCAGATGGCCTCGTCATCGGGATGGGCGTGGACGGCAAGCACGGAAGCTCCCACAAGATCGCGGCGACGGCGATCCTTGGTGCTTGGCGCGTTCGTTTCCTCGGCGGTGAAATCAGCCATTCTTCCTCCATGTCAACACTGAGCTCATGCCCTCGGGCCACGTCTGTAGTTCCGGGGACGGTCCTACGATACTCGTGCCTAGTACCTCCAGCCGAGTATCCCTGGTTATCCATACTCGAATCGCTTCATCGCGATCCAGCGCCTGCGCCCACGCTGTGGCCTCGTCGGCGGAGTGCTGGTCGCTGATGGCCTGCGCAATGAAGGCGTCTGTGTCCGGGCGACACCACCCTGAGAAGTTGGTTCCCACAACTGCGGTTGCCGTCGCAGCATCGGTTGATGGGACCCTGTCGGGGCCTGCACTCGTTGGTGTGGCGGCCTGCGAGTTCGATGCAGTCGGCTGAACTGCTGTGTCGGCTTCGCCTATCCCGCACTGATATCTCGAGAGGTCAAAGCTGCGCTCCCACGCGATGACGAGGTCTACTTTCCCCGTGGACACGTAGTCGCGCAGCAGACTCTCCGTGTCTGTTTCCACCTCAGTCACCGCCACCCCGGCGCGCTCATAGAGGTTTTTCAGGCTCGTCGCCGCCCGCGCGGCCGCAGGATCGCTCGGGTCAACGCCGATGCGCACGCCCTGGGGGAATAGCTCGCTCAACCCCGGCTGTTCGGTTGCGGGCAACCCCTCCCCCACCTCCAGCTCAGCCTCGCGCTCGGTGGCGAGCTTCGCGAGCAGGGGAATGTCGATGGCCTGCAAGAGCGCGCGCCGCTGCTCCAGCGAGAGCCTGGCATTGGCGGTTACCGCAAGCTCGCGGCTGTGTGACTGCAGGCGCGATTGCACCCCCGGCAGCAAATCGAAGGCTACGTGGGAGGTTTGGGTTGGGGTGAGATCGACGAATCCCACCTGGCCTGAGGACAGCATCTCCACGCCCTGAGACACCGACCGCACCTCGTGGAAGTTGATGACCTCCACGCTTGCGGGATCCTCGCCCCAGAATCGGTCGTTGCGGTTGAGCTCGACCACGCCCCGCTGGCGGTCGATGCGGGCGACGGAATAACGCCCCGCCGACGCCGGCACGCTCGAGGCCATCGTCGAAGAAAAACTGTTTCCCCGCAATAGGTGCGCGGGCAGAAGGTGACGAAATAGGTCGTGCCAATTGGCAACGGGGGTTGCGAGATCGACTTCCACAGTCTTGCCGCCGTCGGCGGAACGGATGTCCGAGATCTCTCGGTACAGGGCTACATCGAGGGCCCCGGGGGTGGCCACGATCTGTTGTGCAAGATATTCAAAGTCGGAGACGGTGATCGGTGTGCCATCGCTCCACTGCGCCTCCGGCCGGATCGTGTAGCGGATGGTCATCGCAGGTGCCCCCGCCCCCGTTGCAGCATCCCCGCCGGCTTCGGTGGTGGTGCTTGGCGTAGCCTCGGCTGGAGCAGTTGTGATCGTTGGCCCTGGTGAGTCTTCCGCGGATGCCGGGCTGGAGGCGCTCGTTTGCCCATTCGTCGCCACTACCAAAGCGGAAGTCACAAGGTCCGTGTTGACCGCACCAGCCTGAAAGGCGCTGGGAAAAACCAAGTCAGCGATGGTGCGGGTGAATGCGGAATCATCGCTGATGAGGTGGGGGTTCAGCCCTGGCCCCAAAGGATCGATGCCGATGTTGATCTCCGACAGCTTCTCCTCCTGCTTGGGCTCGGAAGCCGCAGAAGTCGTCGGTTCGGCGGAAGGATCCGCTTCCTCTACTGGGGCTGGACCAGGGTTTGCCGAACAGCCCACTAGCGCCACCACAAAGACAGTGGTAGCTGCCATGAGGACGGACTGAGAACGCACACGCATGTCCACCAAGCTTAGTCGCAACCACGTCTTGTCCTCGGCACCCACATCGGGCATGGACGACCCCGTCATGTGGGTGAGCGTTCGATCAAGCGGGCCCGCCGGTAGGCGTCGTTAAGCACAAACTAGACGAAAAAACGCCCCGTGCACAGGAAACAACCTGTCGTACGGGGCGCTCATGCGCTCGCGTGATGCCGAGCTGCGCAGGGTCTTACTTATTGCGGGCCTTCTCACGGGCGCGGGCACGGCCACGCTCGGTGGCGTCCAGGATCACCTTGCGCACGCGAAGCGCGTTCGGGGTGACCTCCACGCACTCGTCCTGGCCACAGAACTCCATGGCCTCGTCGAGGGAGAGGACGTGCGCCTTGGCAAGGGTGACCGTGGCGTCGGCGGTGGCCGAACGCATGTTGGTCAGCTTCTTTTCCTTGGTGATGTTGACGTCCATGTCCTCTTCGCGGTTGTTCGCGCCAACAACCATGCCCTCGTAGGCCTCCATGCCGGGCTCGACGAAGAAGTTGCCGCGGTCTGCCAGCTGGGTCAGGGCATAGGCGGTGATCTGACCGGAACGGTCTGCCACCAACGAGCCGGAGGCGCGATCCTTGATCTCACCGGCCCACTCGCGGGCGTCGATGGAATAGGAGTTCGCGATACCGGCACCGCGGGTCTCCGTGAGGAAGGTGGTGCGGAAGCCGATCAGGCCACGTGCCGGGACGTCGAACTCCATGCGCACCCAGTCGCCGGAGAGGTTGGCCATCGCGGTCATGATGCCCTTGCGGTTGGCCAGCAACTGGGTCACAGCGCCCTGGTATTCGGACGGGGTGTCAATGACCATGTGCTCATAAGGCTCGAATACCTTACCGTCGACCAGGTGGGTAACCACCTGCGGCTTGCCGACGGTCAGCTCGAAGCCCTCGCGGCGCATGGTCTCCACCAGCACGGACAGGGCCATCTCGCCTCGACCCTGGACCTCCCAGGCGTCCGGGCGCTCGGTGGGCAGGACGCGGATGGAGACGTTACCGATCAGCTCCTGATCCAGGCGGGCCTTGACCACACGCGCGGTGAGCTTGTCGCCGCCGCCACGGCCAGCCAGCGGGGAGGTGTTCACGCCGATGGTCATGGAGATGGCCGGCTCGTCAACCGTGATGCGCGGCAGCGCAACCGGATGCTCGATGTCGGCGATGGTGTCGCCGATCATAATGTTGTCGATGCCGGAGATTGCCGCGATGTCGCCTGCGACTATTTCCTCGTCGGTGGACTCGCGCTTGACGCCGACGGTGCGCAGGAGCTCGGCGATCTTGACGTTCTTGACGTGTTGGTTTCCCTCTTCGTCATAGTGAATCCAAGCGACCTGCTGCCCCTTCTTCAGATGACCAGCGAAGATGCGGACCAGGGCGATTCGCCCCAGGAAGGAGGAAGCGTCCAGGTTGGTGACGTGTGCCTGCAGCGGCGCATCGATGGTCGCCGATGGCTCCGGCAGGACATCGTAGATGACGTCGAACAAAGCCTGCAGATCCTTCGCATCCGGCACGTTGCCATCGCCTGGGTTCTCGGTGGACGCCTTGCCCTCGCGGCCGGAGGCGTAAAGCACCGGTAGGTCGAGCAGGCGCTCCGCGGCCTCGGCGGCCTCGGGATCCTCCAAGGAGGAGGCAAGCTCGAGGAGGAGATCCTGCGCCTCCTCGACGACCTCGTCGATGCGGGCGTCCGGGCGGTCGGTCTTATTGACCACGATGATCACCGGCATCTTGGCGGCCAGCGCCTTGCCAAGCACGAAGCGGGTCTGCGGCAGCGGGCCCTCGGAGGCGTCGATGAGCAAGACCACGCCGTCGACCATGGACAGACCGCGCTCAACCTCGCCACCGAAGTCGGCGTGACCGGGGGTGTCGATGACGTTGATGACCAGGTCCGCACCGTCCTTGCCCGCGCCCTTGCGGCGGATGGAGGTGTTCTTGGCCAGGATGGTAATACCCTTCTCCTTTTCCAGGTCACCCGAGTCCATCACACGATCGGTGACTTCGCCGTGGTCGCCGAAGGCGCCGGACTGCTCAAGCATGGCGTTGACGAGGGTGGTCTTGCCATGGTCGACGTGTGCGACGATGGCGACATTACGAAACTCTGGATGAGTCAAAGGAATCTCCTGGATAAATAGCGAAAAGCATGACCATGTCCACACCGCGGCGCGAAACCCCCGGGACACCCGCATCTCTCAAGCTCGGTGATAACGGTTGCTTGCACGGTGGTCAACATGGACGAAAACACTAAGCCAAGCACCCCATCCAACGGCTTACCGGCGGTTCCCGGATGGTTCCGAACGGTGTGCTTGCGCCAGCGGGCCGGGCCTTGGCATAAGCCTCCAGCCGCCTTCGACGGCTTAAGTCGACCTCAATGTGCCACGATCGACACTAATCGGCAATGATCAGCTCAGTACAGCGCTTTTACGTTACTCCACGTCGGCGGCTATTGCACCTTCTCGCTGCCAAAGCCGAAAGAAATCTGCAAAAACTAGACCAAAACCACAACAATCCAGGTTCAAACATTCCCGACACACCCCTCCCGCACGGCCTACCCGTGCGACTTGCAGGAGCGACCATCGCATCCCCCTCATCATGCGATCTTTGTCCAACCATGTGCACTAGACAGTGCCCAGATCAGTAACTATGCCGCCTTCCATTCCCAAAGCTAGAAGCGCACAAACGGTCAGGCTTCACGCTTTCAGCACAGCGGAAGCCCGTGACGAAAGAGATGCTTGAAGCGTGCACCTTAATCACCCCACCTCCGGCGAGGCCTGCCGACAAAACTGAAACATAGTTCAGACGGTGACTGCCACCTCATAAAAGTGGTTGTCGCACCTCCGAGATTGTGAGCCGCCCCACCTTTAAAGAAAGTTGCTAACAAACATGTAACGAAAAGGTCTCAACTCGCGACCTAGCCTGTGAGAGTGCCCACAACAGGGGATTCTCTTCATCTTCAGTTTCGGAGCAGTCAAGAACTGACCCTTAACCGTAGATGAACCCCAGTCCAACATCTGGAAAATGGGGCCAATTTTATTGACTTGAGGCCGTTGAGTCGATTGAATGATGTAGGTAACTACTGTTACTTAAGTTAATCAATGTGGCTAATGGTGAGCGACACGCCGCAAAGAAACTGTGATTTTTTCACGTTCCGTTGCTTTTACCCCGTATCGATCACACGGTTGTCGCCGCTACCCCAAGGACGCAACCGGCACTTCGCCCTCAAAGCATTAAGGAAGAAACCGTTCGTGCATCGCAAGACTGCTCTCGCATTTGTCGCCGCAATGACCATCAGTGGTCTCCTGCCAGCGACCGGTCAGGCATCCACGCTGAGCGAGCCCTTCGATCAGGCTCTTTCATCGGCTCACGGCCTGTCCCAGACAGCAAATCTTCCTATCGATGCACTGGGACGTCCTAACGCTACCGTCCTTGAGCAGGCAAAGGCCCTGGCAGCTACCCTGCCACCGCAGCTGCAGGCAGCAGTGCTGGCAGCCGTTGCCTACTTCGAGGGCTCGGGTGACAGTGACGTTCAGGTCCCGGACAACGCTCCGGCGATCACACAGTTTTTGTGGCCGACCGTCGCCGGTGCGTGCATCGGTGGCTCCTCCAACGCAGTGGGTTCAGCAGTAGCTGTCCCGGGTCCGACTACGATTCCTGCCCCGGGCGCAGGCGCTGGGGAAACCGCATTCGTCTTTACTGCACTGGGCACCACCGCCTTGGCCGGTGAGCAGTCCATGAACGTGCAGTGGTTCAACATTGATTCTTTGCAGTGGGGAACGACCGCCTTGGGCGACCATGGCATCAATCCCGAAGGCCCTGCGACGCTGTCCGGCACCGCAGCAACCGGCACCGGCCGCGTCATCGCCGTAGTGAGTGGACAGGTGTCCACCACCGACGCGCGTTGTGCCTTCTTCCCCACCGCCGCAATTGTCGAGGTGAAATAATGACTGAGCTCCACCCGGTGAAGCAAGAGACTTTTAATCCAAAGTCCCTAATCAACATCGACCCCAAGGGCTTTTTGCGCGAGGTTGACTCCTTCCGCGAGACCGACTTCGGCTTGTACATGGCTCGCGGTGCTAACCACCCCAATTTCGGATATCTAGAATCCTGGCTGCTTCCTGAGCTCGGGCTGCGCGCCAATGTCTTCCACTACCGTGACGGTGTGGAAAACCGCGAAGACATCTACTTCGATGTTGCCGACATCAACGTCGACGAGGATGGCGTCTGGACCACCCGCGATCTGTATGTGGACCTCCTGTGGAACGATGGCGAAGCAGTGGAGGTCGTCGACATCGACGAGCTTGCCGCCGCAACCTCCGCAGGCCTCATCTCCGCCGAGGAAGCAGAACGCGCCATCGATGCCACCTTGGTTGCGGTAGAAGGCATCACCCGTTTTGGTGACAGCCCCATGGAGTGGCTCAAGTCCAAGGGAATCAGCCTCGATTGGGCCACCCACGTAAGCATGGTTCCAGCTCAATAGTCCCCCCACCACGCATCTTCCGGCATTCCGCCGGGATTTCGTACAGCGTCGCTGCCCCATCTCGACTTCTGCGGCCTTTCTTCACAGAAAGGCCGTCTATTATTTCTGCTAACGCGAATTCGTCAACAACCTTTTAGCTTGCGACTTCATCGTTCTTGCTTTCTATCTTGCATTTCTCGTTTTTGCCCCCTTTTCGTTTGGAGCATCGTTTATGAGTGGTTTCCCGGTTTCCTTCCTACCTGAGCTCGACCACGAGGTGGTGGTCTACCACAACCCCCGGTGCTCGAAATCGCGCGGCGTGCTGGCGTATTTGGAAGAAGTCGCACCCGATCGAAAGGTCGAGGTCATTCGTTATCTCGATACCCCACCGACTGCCGATCAGCTGAAGGAACTCATCGCGGCCATGGGGATCCCTGTTATTGAGGCAGTGCGCACCAAGGAACCAGATTTTAGAGAACTGGGGCTTTCCAAGTATTCCTCCGATGAGGAGCTCATCGAAGCCATGGTCGCCCATCCGCGGCTGATCGAACGTCCCATCGTTGTCACCGACAAGGGTGCGCGCATTGCCCGCCCAACCGACGCTGTGGAGGAGATCCTCTAATGCTTCGTACCAAGCTCATGCGCGCCCTCGCCGCCCCGGCGGTGGCACTTGCTGTCGCATTCGGTAGCGTCATCTTGGCCCCGGCGGCCGATGCCGTCATTGGCGGTTCGCCCAACAAGGAGCCCAGCGTCGCAATCGTGGTGGTAGGAAACACCCTGTGCACTGGGACGCTTATCGCATCGCAGGCGGTGCTCACCGCCAAGCACTGTCTGGCATATCAAGGCACCATTGCCGTTGGCGTCGGCGGGCAAACCTTCGCCGTGACCCGCGCCAACGCCCACCCCGACGTCGACCTCGCCGTCTTGCACCTCGACCGTCCTGCCTCCGTCGCCCCGATAGCGCTCAATCCCACCAACCTCGGCGAGTCCACCGTGGGCGAGATGAGTGGCTATGGTGCAGCGGGCACGCAGATCCTTACCACCGACTACGCACTCAACGCCGCAGTGCGGGTCAACCGCCGCGTGGTCAACGTTCCCAGCCCCGACCGCGGCGCGGTCATGCTGGAAGCTCTCGTGTCACACGGACGCGGGCACCAAGGTGATTCCGGCGGTCCGCTCATGGTCGGCGGTCAGCTCGCCGGCGTGCTGTCTATGACGACCGACACCGGCACGGGAGCCTTTTTCATTCCCGTGGCCGAGAACCTGCAGTGGATCGCCACCACCGCAGGCATCCCGGTTCCCTCCGCGATCGGCACCGCCTTGCCACTTATTGACGCCACCGAGTATCCCACGCAGTATCCCAACCCCACTGCCCCCGCCCTCGGCATCTCCGAGATCGAAGGAATTTTTAATAACGGCCTTGGATCACTCAGTTCGTTGAGCTCGGCTAATTCCAGCTCCTAGAGGTACAAGAAGGACATGCTTTCCTAGGCGTCGGCAAGCCTGCCCTTTTTTCATGGAAACGTCACGTTACAGGCAAGCCCAGCCCCGTGACGAAGGAAGAGTTGTCTCCTATTTTCGAGCGGGCTCCTCGTTCGGCAATGATCGTCGGGGGAACCGGTGCGAGGTAAGTGGTGCTGGGTTGACAGCATTCTTCGCCGGCAGGTGTTGAGCTTGGTGAGTTGACTCATCGCGTTGACTCATCGCGTTGTCTCATCGCGTTGTCTCATGCATGGCCGCGATCCGGCTGCAAGAAGGATTCATGTGGTCGCTTGCAGTGCTTTGCCTCCTCACCCCGGCCGGCTCGTTCCTTTGAGTGTGTTTCACCCCCTGCACACCAGGGTCGTCAGCCTGCCTCCACGTGGGTGGGCGGTGCGGATGCCTTCGGCTTCCACCCCACTGCTCTTGCATTGTCAAGCAGCACCACGATTATTGCCGCATCGCTTCAGCTCGGTTCAACCCCTCGACAGCCGCTCCCCCCGCCCTTGGGCAGCCCTTGAGCCTGTGCGGCATGCGATATCCACGCTTGATTCGCGGTTGAGCATTTTCGCAATTATAAAAAACACCCCCTCCATGAAAACCCTTTTTGTTAAAGAATGGTCGATACATTAAAGTCTTTGCTCGTAGATAAGGAGGGAATAAACAATGGCAGCTCCCATCGTTGAGCTTTCAGAGCTTTCCGTCATCGCTGTTCACGGCAAGAATTCCACGCGAGTGCTCGAGATCCCGGAGCTTGCCATATACCCCGGCGAGAAGGTATCGATCACCGGCTTTTCCGGCTCCGGAAAGTCCACACTGCTCCGGGTGCTCGCAGGGCTTATCACCGAAAAAAGTTCCCCACTGCGGGTTGCCGGCAATCGCCTTTCGCTCCCGAACCATACGAGCATCGTCATGCAGGACTGCCTCGGCGCGCTGAATCCTTTGCTCACCAGCATTCAGACCGTGTCTTTATTTTGCGAACGTGACAAAGCAGCAGACTATCTTCGCTCCTGCGGGCTAGCAGAACCACTCCACGCGCGCTTTCCGCAACAACTCTCCGGCGGCCAGCGCCAGCGCGTAGCCATCGCCGCAGCGATTGCCGCAGGACCTGAATTATTGCTTGCCGACGAGCCCACCTCGGCGCTTGACCCCCTAGCCATCGCCGAGGTCGCCCGTTCCCTTTCCCTTGCCCCACCATCAACTGCGTTGGTGGTGAGTACCCACGAGCTCGGTCTAGCCGCCCGGCTCTGCGAGCGCCACCTGCACATTTCGAACGGACGGGTCGAAGAGATCGCTGCCACCGAGTTAAGGGCACTGGTGTGAAAGAGAAGTTCATTGCTTTCAACCATGTCCAGGTAGCAGGACGCCTTGGCCCCATCGATCTACGCCTAGACGCGACCTCCGATACCGGCGCACCCACGCGCATCGGCATTATTGGCCGCTCGGGTAGCGGGAAAACCACGCTTGTTTCGCTGATGACCGGAATGGTACATCCAACCTCGGGCGAGGTCTGCTCGACTTTTGATTCCGTTTCCTTCATTCCACAGGATCCGGGGGCCTCCCTCCTGCCTCACCTTCCGGTATCTGAATCGGTACTCGAACCACTTCGGATCATGGGCAGGGACATTAACCAGGCCAAAAAGGACCTGCCCGCTCTTTGTGAAACGGCTGGCTTGTCCCTCAGTCTTATGGGGCGACGTCCATCCCAATTGTCGGGCGGTCAGCGCCAGCGGGTGGCCATTGCACGCGCGCTCATCACCAAGCCCGATCTCATCATCGCCGACGAGGCATTTTCTGCCCTCGATGGCGCGACCCGGCTCCTCATGGAGCAGGCGATAATCGGCAGCGGTGCAATGGTGGTATTCGTTTCGCACGATATTCCCACCATCACCCGCCTATGCACCGAGGTCATCATGCTTTCCGACGGCCATGTGGTGGCCGCCTGCTCGGTTGACGAGCTCGATAACACGACCTCCGCTGAACTTTCCACATTTCTGCACGCAGCCAAGGAGTTGACGCTATGAGCATCAAGGGTCTGCCCCGCAACATTCAGGCGCTGCTGATCACCCAGATGCTGTTCAACGTCGGCTTCTACTTGGTGGTGCCTTTCTTGGCCGTCCAGCTCACTCACGAGCTGGGGGCAACAAGCACCATCGTCGGCCTTGTACTAGGCATCCGCACATTCAGCCAACAGGGAATGTTCTTCCTCGGCGGCGGGCTGACCGATCGCTTCGGAGCCAAACCCGTGTTGCTTACTGGGGTAGCCATCCGCGTGTTGGGATTCCTCATCGCAGGTTTCGCAACCTCGGTGGCGGTGCTTACCATAGGTGTCATCCTTATCGGTTTCGCCGCGGCCCTGTTCTCCCCGGCCGTGGAGGCCACCCTCGCAGCAGAGGGAGCCCGGCTCGAGGCCGCCGGCGTTGTCACGCGCACGCGCATTTTTGCCCTCGACGCAGCCTGGTCGCGCATCGGATCACTCAGCGGCCCGGTCCTAGGTGCCGTGCTCATCCCCGTAGGTTTCCCGCTGGTGTGCAGCGTCGGCGCGGCGATTTTTGCCGCCGTGTGGGTAGCACACGCGGTGATAGCGCCTTCCACCCGCCCCGACAGTTCCAGTGTGCAAGAAGATCAGCCTGCTGATTCTGCGGGCTTGGTGGCAACCTGGTCTATCGTGTTGCACAACCGCACCTTCCTCGGCTTCGCACTGCTGTATTCGACCTACCTTGCGGCCTACAACCAACAGTATTTGGCCTTGCCCGTTGAGCTGCGCCGAGCCACCGGCTCCGATCAGGCGCTGGGCACGTTCTTTGCCATCGCAGGTTTTTATGTCGTGCTGTGCCAAGGGTGGGTCCACCGCATGACCAGCGCGTGGAGCTCAACACGGGCGTTGAGGGTGGGCTTTGGGCTCATGGCCGCCTCGTTTGGTGCCGTCGCCGCCTGCGCCCCCTTCAGCTTCAACGGATGGGCGCGCTATATCCCGGCGGTGATCTTCACCCTGCTCTTGCATCTGGGCATCATGATCGCGGTCCCGATCGCACGGGATCTCGTGGGGCACATCGCCGGAAACCGCCATCTGGGTTCCTATTTTGGATTCCTTAATAGTTTCGGCGGCCTCATGGTGCTCATCGCGTCCTTGGTCGTCGGCACACTGCTCGGCGGGGCGGAGCAGCCCGGCCTCACCGCAATCTGGCCCTGGCTTTTCATGACCATCATCTTGGCCATTTCCGCTTGGGGGCTATCCGCACAGGCCCGCAGCATCTCGGCACGAAAGCAAACCGCCGATGTGTCTTCCCCCATGCCCACGAGCTAATAACCCCCTACCCACTAGCTAACACCACGAGCTAATAACCCCCATTCCACGAGCTAATAACAAGGAGTTTTGAGTTTGTCCGCCCTTCCCCGCCGTTTTTCCTTCGCATTGGTTGCCACGCTGACCGCAGCCAGCGTGACCCTGACAGGTTGTTTCAACGACGCCCCTGCTGATTCAGACGCAGGAATTGTCACCGTAGGCATGGAGTTTCAGCCGGTAGCTGGGCTTTCCCCCTATTCCGAGGACGCGACCATCAACACCCGCCTCAACATCGCCGAGACCCTGATTAGGACGGACGAGAACGGAATCCCCGCGCCACTTTTGGCCACATCGTGGACCGAGAGCGACGACAACACCAAGGTGGAATTTCATCTGCGCGAGGGGGTGCACTTCCATGACGGCACTGAGCTAGACGCGCAATCAGTGGTCAATTCCCTGCAACACGCGCTCGACGCCGCCACCCGCCCCAAGGGCCTAGGAAAGAAAGACATGCGGGTTGAAGCCATTGGCGAGCACACCGTCGCAGTAACCACGAGCGAACCCGATCCGATCCTCCTGCAGCGTTTTACCGATCCGGGAACCGTCATCTTGGCACCTGGGGCATTTAGCGGAACCGACCCCAACCCGGTCGGCTTTGGCACCGGCTCCTATAGCGCCAGCGACGTACAGGAACAATCCGTGACGCTGAAAGCCTTCGATGATTACTGGGGTATCGCGCCACAGGTTGCGGAGCTAAACGTGACCTTCATTTCTGACTCCACCGCACGCATCAACGCCTTCCGCTCCGGCGACATTGACATCATCAAAGGGGTCCCCATCGCCTCGATCGGCGAGCTCGAGAAGGACTCTTACGTGGACGTAGAAACGGTCGCCCTCCCCAGGGTCTCGCTCCTGTACTTCAACACCACTTCTTCACTGTTTAGCGACCCCGAACTGCGAAAAGCCACCGCCGCCGCCATAGACCCCTCCGTCATCGTCGACTCGGTCTACGAGGGTTACGCCGCATACCCGGATGGCTCCTTGTTTGGTCGCGAACTCGACTGGGCGAAAAACACTCCGCACCCAGATTTTGGAGACCCCACACCCGATGTTGGGAAGGGCAAAAAGCTCACCCTCGCCACATGGAACGACCGAGCCGAGTTACCGGAATCCGCAGAGATCCTCGCCGATCAGCTCCGCAAGGTGGGTTTCGAGGTCACCTTGAAAGTCTCCGATTACGCTTCCCTCGAACCCGAGCTTCAGGCCGGCGCCTTCGACCTCGTTCTCGGATCCCGCAACTTCATGCTCGGTGCCGCCGACCCAGCGACGATTCTGTCCTCCGACTTTAGCTGCGAGGGATCCTATAACCTGGCCCACTACTGCGACCCAGGCTTCGACGAAACGGTCGCACTCGTCCTCGGTCTGGGTGATACCGCCGAGCGCAACCAAGCAGCAGCGCAGGCTTCCGCCAAGCTTGTCGACGACGCCGTCGTCGTCCCCATCATCGTGGACCAGGCCCATCTAGCCACCCGCGGGTACAACGGACTTACCCTCGACCCTCGGGAGATCTTCCTCCTCGGGTCTCACCTCGAGGCGAAGTAGCCCTCCATGAGCAAACCTCGCCAACCTTCCCGGTTCCGCGTCATGAATGTGGTGGGGCTCCCGGTAGTCATGATCCTTGTGGGTTCGCTTGTGACCACGCTGCTTCCCTGGTTCACAGGGCGCGAACCTGCGCTTTCCGTCCTGCGCGCCCGCGAGCCAGAACGCGAACCAGACGCCGACCTCCTGGAGTCCATCAGGCAGGAGTTCCGCCTTCCTGCAAGCCCCTGGGAGTCCATCCAGCTGTGGGCTAGCCGCACCTTGCGTGGCGATTTCGGCTCCTCGTGGATCAGCCCCGATGCCTCGGCGCTTGAAGTCGCAACAGCGGGCCTTGGAGTCACCGCCGCCTTGACCTTGTGTTCTCTCGTGCTCGCGCTCGGGCTTTCCTTCGCCATTGTCATCCCGCGAGTGCGCGTAAGGGTGCAAGGTCGCACACCCGGTGGCTGGACTGCCACGCTGCTTGCGCTGTGGGCTGCTACCCCAGACTTCGTCCTGGCCGTGGTGTTCCTGTCTGTTTTCGCGGTGCACCTACAGATTCTCCCGGTCTCGGGCTGGAAGTCTCCCGCGCACATGGTTCTCCCAGTCGCCGCTCTGGCGATCTCCACCGCAGGAACGTACGGCAGGTTGCTTCTGGTATCTGCCGACAAAGCCTGCCAAGAAGAATGGATCGAGGTATTAAGGGTAGGCGGCATCCCCGCCACGAAGATCATGCGCATGGCCCTGTGGCGGGCGTTCGTCCCCACCCTGCCGGTATTGAGTCTGTATGCTGTCGGCACGATGACGGCCACGTCGGCGGTGGAGGTCACCTTCGACATTCACGGCTTTGGGCGAACGGTCGTCGATGCCGCGCGCAGCCAAGACATCCCGGTCATTCAAGCAGCGGTGCTCATAATCTTGGTTTTCGGGGTGATGGCAGGTGTTGTGGCGCACTGGCTGCGCGCCACCTTGCTCGCCCCCTTGTCAGCCGGGGTCTCCTCCGGATTGGCGGTAGCGGATTCCTCCGCCACGGCCCCTGCACCGTCACGCTGGTGGCTGGTCATCTTCGGGATCCCGCTTCTCGGAGTAGTTGCCGGACTGCCACGCGACGGCGGCCTTTCGCCGACGCAACGCCTCATGCCCATGTCCGCCGCCCACCCATTGGGTACCGACAATCTCGGCCGCGACATCTGGGCAAGGCTTGCCGACGGCGCCCTCTACTCCATTGGCCTGGCAATTCTCGTGACCGCAGCCTGCACCATCATCGGCATCACCGCAGCTCATGCCGGTGATTGGGTGCTACGGGTGGGCGATGCCCTCAACGCCCTCCCGGCGGTGCTCATCGGCCTCATCTTGGCTGGCGTCTTCGGCGGCTCCACTCTCACCGCTTTCATCGCGGTGTTGTTGGTGGGCTGGATTCCACTCGCCTCCCACGGGGCGGCGGTGGCGCAGGAAGCTGCGGCATCGGCTCACTATAAATACGCAGCCACCCTCGGCGCCACCCGGTGGCACTTGTTGCGCTATCACCTGCTGCCGGCGACCGTCCCGGCCATCATTCGCCACGCCGTCGGCCGGGTGGCCCACAATGCGATCGCACTCGCCTCTCTCGGCTACCTTGGGGTTGGCTCCACCGTCGGTTCGCCGGAGTGGGGCGTGATCCTCAACGAATCCGTGCGCTACCTCGAGCGCGCCGGGTGGATGGCGGCAGGGCCTACCGTCCTGCTTATCTGCTTGGGAATCGTGGCTACGGTCGCAACCGACCGTCGGCAAGCGCAAAGAAATTAAAAAAAGGGAGAACACCTCACGGTGTTCTCCCTTCTCGCTTCAGCCTACTCGCCGATTCCGGCACCCAACTCAATGCCGAGGCCCGGCACCGAATTGATGAGGTTGCGTGTGTATTCCTTCTGTGGATTAAGGAATAGCTCATCCGTTAAGCCATGCTCAACCAGCTTCCCCTTTTCCATCACCACGACCTCGTCGGCGGTTTGGCGGACCACCGCTAGGTCATGGGTGATAAACAGATAGCTCAAGTTGAGCTCGGTCTGCAGGTCCGCAAGGAGCTGCAGGATCTGATTTTGCACGAGCACGTCGAGGGCGGACACGGCCTCATCGAGGACAATCACCTCCGGCTTGAGCGCGAGCGCGCGGGCCACGGCGATGCGCTGGCGCTGGCCACCGGAGAGCTCGTTGGGGAAACGCCGCATAGCAGATCGCGGCATGGCCACCATGTCCAAAAGCTCGGCCACGCGCTGCTCGCGTTCCTTTCGCGAGCCCACCTTGTGCACCAAGAGTGGTTCCTCAATGCATCGATAGATCGAATACATCGGATCCAATGAGCCGTAAGGGTTCTGGAACACCACCTGCAGCTTGCGGCGCATGTCGAAAAGCTGCTTCTTGTTCAGCGTCGAAAGGTCAGTGCCCTTGTAATAGACCTTGCCGCTGGTTGGATCCAGCAGGTTCAGGATCATGTTGGCTACGGTGGACTTACCCGATCCGGACTCACCCACGATCGCCAGCGTGGTTCCCTGCTTTAAGGCAAAGGACACATCATCGACGGCGCGCAACTGCGACTTTTCCCCGCGCTGCCCGCGCACGTTGAAGACCTTGGTGAGGTTTTCCACCCGAATGACCTCTTCGCCGGTGCTGCGGTTTTCACCCACGAGGCGCTCGGCGGACTCCACGCCCTTTTCCTTAGCGGCCTGGATTCGAGCCGAGGCCAAAGAAGGCGCCGCCTTGACCAGCCGCTGGGTGTAGGGATGCTGCGGGTTGCGCAGGATCTCTAGGGACGGGCCTTGCTCCACGATGCGGCCACGGTGCATCACCACCAGGTGTTCCGCGCGCTCGGCGGCAAGACCCAGGTCATGCGTGATGAACAACACGGCAGTGCCCAATTCCTCGGTGAGCCCGCCCAAGTGGTCGAGGATGCGCTTTTGCACCGTCACGTCGAGCGCCGAGGTGGGCTCATCGGCGATGAGAAGCTGTGGGCGCGCGGCTAATCCCATGGCGATAAGAGCGCGTTGGCGCATGCCACCGGAGAACTCGTGCGGGTACTGCTTGGCGCGGCGTTCGGCATCGGGAAGACCTGCCTCCTCGAGCAATTCGACGACACGGGTGTCCATCTGTGGCTTCGGCACCACGTGGTTGGCGCGCAGGGATTCCTTGATCTGGGTCCCGATCCGCCACACCGGGTTGAGGTTGCTCATCGGATCCTGCGGCACCAGCCCGATCATGGAACCACGGTAGGCCACCATTTGCTTCTCGGTGAAGTTGGTGATGTCGGTTCCGTCGAAGATCACCTGTCCCCCGGTCACTTTGCCGGTGCCAGGAAGCAGGCCGATGATCGCCATCGCGGTGGTCGACTTACCCGAACCGGACTCGCCCACGATGGCCACGGACTGTCCAGGGTAGATGGTCAGGTTAACGCCACGAACCGCCTCAACCACGCCGGTAGAGGAGGTAAAAGAGATGTGGACGTCCTTCAGCTCCAGAAGCGGAGACTTTTCTTGCTCAGTCATGAGTTTTCTCCTTTACTTCTTTCGAGCCTTTGGATCGAGCGCATCGCGCACGACGTCACCCATCATGATGAAGCTCAGCACCGTCAAGCCCAGGAACAATGCCGGGTAGAACAAGACCATCGGCTGGGTACGCAGCGAAGCCTGCGCCTTGGCGATGTCCGCACCCCAGGAAACCGTGGTCGGCGGCAGGCCGATACCCAGGAAGGACAAGGTTGCCTCCGCGACGATGAACGTGCCGAGCGCAACGGTGGCGTAGACGATAATCGGCGCTGCCGCGTTCGGCAGGATGTGACCGGTCAAAATCTTCCACTGCGACGCGCCTACCGCGCGGGCGGCGGTGACGAACTCCTCGTTCTTCACGCTCAACACGGCGCCACGGGTGATGCGGGCGATGTTGGTCCAGCCGAAGACCGCAAGCACGGTGACCACGGTGAGAATCGTTCGATGATCCTTGAACACCTGCATGACCACGATCGCGGCCAGGACCAAGGGCACGGCGTAGAAGATGTCGGTGATTCGCGACAGCAGCGAATCGAGGAAGCCCCCGAAGTAGCCTGCCAATGCGCCCACGATCGTGCCCAGCAGCACCACGGCGATGGTGGTCAAAAGGCCCACCAGCACAGAGGCGCGCGCGCCGTAAATCGTGCGGGCGTAGATGTCACAGCCCTGGCGGTCAAAGCCGAAGGGGTGGCCGCTGGTTGGTTGTGCAAGCGAGTTCGACAGCTCACAAAAACGGGGGTCGGTCGAAGTAAACACCGATGGCACGAGCGCGAGCGCGATCGCCGCCAGGATGAGCAGGCCGGAGACCCAAAACATTGGTCGGCGCCGCAAATAGCGCCAGGCCTCGCCCCACACGCTGGTGGGGGCGGACTCATCGGCCACCGCATCGACCGCGCCGAGTCCGGTCTCGTCGACCGGTGACACGAAGTGCTCTTGGCCAGGCATTGGCCTATAAATATCGTTATTAGGCATAGCGAATCCTCGGGTCCAGGACTGCATAGAGCAAGTCGACGAGCAGGTTGGCGATGATGTAGACGATCACGAGCACCGTGGTAAATGACACCACGGTCGTCGGCTCGCCCTTGAGGATCGCGTGGTAGATTGCGCCACCGACACCGTTGATGCCGAAGATACCCTCGGTGATAATCGCGCCACCCATCAACGCGCCGAGGTCAGAGCCCAAGAAGGTCACCACTGGGATGAGCGAATTGCGCAACACGTGGCGCATAGTCACCTCAGTCTCGTTGAGGCCCTTGGCCCGAGCTGTGCGAACGTAGTCCGCCCGCATGTTTTCGCTCACTGACTGCCTTGTAAGGCGCACCACATAGGCAAATGACAGCGCACCCAACACGATGGCCGGCATGAGCAAAGACTCAAATGATTCGTTCGCGCCCACCGTCACCGGCAGCAGGCCCCACTTCACACCGATGAAGTATTGGAAAACGAAGCCCACGACGAAAGAAGGCACGGCGATCACGATCAAGGACGCCACCAAAACGGTGGAGTCGAAGATGCCGCCGCGGCGCATGCCTGCGATGACGCCGAAGATGATGCCGAAGACGGCCTCAAAGATCAGCGCCATGAACGCGAGCTTGATGGTCACGGGGAAAGCAGAAGCCATCGCCTCTGTGACTGGGCGTCCGGAGAAGGTGGTTCCGAAGTCCAGGGTGAAGATTCCCTTCAGGTACAGCAGGTATTGCACCAGGAAGGGCTTGTCCAGATTGTATTCAGCCATGATGCGAGCTCGCGCGGCCTCCGTGAGTCCACGGTCGCCACCTAAGGCTTCGACGGGATCGCCAGGCATGAGGAAGACGAGCGCGTACAGCAGCAACGTTGCGCCGAAGAAGACCGGAATCATCTGGAGCAAGCGGCGTCCGATATAACGCAGCATTGGATTGTTCCTTGTCATTTCAGACTTCACACCCCGCGGGCTGGGCGCTCGCGGGGTGTGAAGGTATTAGAACTCAGCCACTGCCCTGCGCGCGAGTCGTTGAAACACTCGCTGCAGAAAGGAATGACCGATTCTCATGGAAGTTACCCGGGAAGAAAGTTACTTGCGGGTGATGTCGTAGTAGACCGGGACGGACTTCCAAGAGAAGACCACGTTGTCCACGTTCTCACCGTAGCCACCAACAACGTTGGAGTACCACAGTGGGATGGCCGGCAGGTCGGTCAGCAGCAGCTCCTGAGCCTGGTTGTAGAACTTGTTGCCTTCTTCGATAGAGGTAGCGGCTGCACCCTGCTTGAGCAGATCATCGAACTCGGCCGAGGAGTAGTCACCGTCGTTGGAGCCTGCGCCGGTGCCGTAGATCGGGCCGAGGAAGTTCGCCAGCGACGGGTAGTCTGCCTGCCAGCCGGTGCGGAAGGCACCCGCGATGGTGCGGTTGGTGACCTCATCGCGCAGGGACTTGAAGTCCGGGTAGGGCTTGCCCAGCGCGTCGATGCCCAGGTTGTTCTTGATCTGGTTGGCCACAGCGTCAACCCATGCCTGGTGTCCGCCGTCGGAGTTGTAGGCGATGGTGAACTGGCCAGTGAATGGGGAGATGGCGTCTGCCTGCGCCCATAGCTCCTTGGCCTTGTCAGGGTTGAACTCCAAGACCTCTTCGCCAGCGAGGGTGTCGCTGTGTCCATCGATGACCGGGGAGGTGAAGTCGGTAGCCGGGGTACGGGTGCCCTGGAAGATCGTCTCGGTGACCTCTTCACGGTTGATGGCCATGGAGATTGCCTGGCGACGCAGCTTGCCCTCTTCGCCGGAGAAGTGCTCAAGCTTTTGCGGGATGGTGAAGGACTGGAAGATGGCTGCTGGCTGGTTGACAGCGCGGTCGCCGAGCTCGGACTCGTAAGTGCCGAAAGCGGAGTCCGGAACAGCGTCGAGGACGTCAAGGTTGCCTGCCAAAAGGTCAGCGTAGGCGGCATCCTGGGATGCGTAGAAGACGAACTTCAGGCCGTCGTTCTTCGCTGGGTGCTCGCCGCTGTAGTTCTCATTTGGAACCAGGGTTGCGGACTCGTTATGTGCCCACTCCTCCAGGTTGTAGGGGCCGTTGCCGATGGGGTTTTCACCATAGGCGGCCAGGTCCTCGAAGGCGGAGTCATGCAGCGGGAAGAACGCGGAGTAGCCGAGGCGGGTCGGGAAGTCAGACTCCGGCTGGTTGAGCTCGATGGTGAAGGTCTTATCATCGATGACCTTGAGGCCTTCCATCTCGGAAACTCCCTCTTCTGCGTAGCCCTTGATGGGCTCGAAGAAGTACGCGTTGAGCATGGCCTGCTCGACTGCAAGGTTCCACGCCTTGACGAAGTTCTCCGCCTTTACCGGGGAACCGTCAGAGAACTGAATGCCGTCCTTGAGGGTGACCTTGTAGGTGGTCTCGTTTTCCAGCTCGATGGACTCGGCCATTTCGTTGTGGATCTTGCCCTCGCCGTCGTAGTAGACGAGGCCGGAGAAGATGTTGTCGACGATCGTGCCGCCACCAACCTCGTTGGTGTTGGCCGGGATCAGTGGGTTCTGCGGCTCAGTGAGGCCACCACCAGCGGTGATCAGGTCGCCGCCGGAGGAAGAACCACCGTCAGACGAGGAAGATGAGGATGAATCCGAAGAGCAGGCCGCAACGCTCACGGCCAAGACGGCCGCCGTGGTCACAGCAAGAGTCTTTTTGAATTTCATGTAAAGACCTCCATTGTTTAAGTGGACATCCAATGATTCGCCGCTGGGGGAACGGTACGAACCATTGCTTGTGCCAACATCTTAACCTGTGGCCTAAGTCATGAATGAAGCGTTCCACGGCCGGTAAGTCACAATATCGGTTGTGTAATAGTTATTTTTGCGAATAAGTAGCGCACTACCTGCAAACCTTTAGATGCTTTCTCTAAAGAATCTATTTTGCCTGTTGCCATTTTGTTACCCTTTGGGGGCACACATAAGTTACCCCCGATTCCGCAGGGCGGGAAACACCACGTCGCGCGATAGAGGCGCGAGGACATCTGACGTCGAATGTGGGGCAAACCAGCGTGCCTCGACAATCTCTTCAAACACCCGGACGGCGGCCGGAACACCGTCTTCTGCCAAGCGATCGTCCCCGACCTTCACCGCGCCACGTGCGGCTGTGTCCGCGGCATCTCCTGCATCATCGAGCGACTGGTTCCACTCGAAGACATCGCACACCACCGTAAATCCGGGCTCATTGGCTGCCGGTGCCCGCATGGTTCCCAGGGGCAAGAGATCCGAGGCCTCCAGTTCCATGTGCAGTTCTTCGGCGATTTCCCGACGCGCCGCCTCAATGCCACGCTCCCCCGCCTCGAGTTTTCCTCCCGGAAGCATAAAGGCACTGGTTGCCTTCTTCCGCACACTCAAAATGTATCCGTCCCGATTGCGGATGATGACAGCCGCGATGCGGATTGTCTTGCCATCCTCATCCAATCCCGGATCATCATCGCGTTTCTCAGGGCCGTATAGCGATGTCCCAACGGAGGGTCCACAACAAAGCCCAGACGATCGCCCGGAAGCCTTTTGGTCTCCTCCTGCCTGCATTGGTTGTTGATTCTTGCGCACCGCGCTGTCGTCTCCTTCTTTAAACCCCCACGGTTTGAGCATGCCACTAGCTAACGAGGTCGTACGGTGGTGATCAGCGCTGTTCAGCCTTGCTCGTGCAACACCGGCGCCCGTGTTTCGACCCGCTCCCCTCAAAAAAGCCATGGGGCCATGGTGATCTAGTCATATTGTCTTCTATTCGCGGCCCATTGTAGGTCGCTGCCGCCTGTGGCTTCGTTCGCCAAGCCGCGCCCAGGGATACCTCGTATCAACCTCGCCCTTCCAGCTCGTGATGAGATTTTCACACTCTCAGGCCTCCTACACCGCGCCGTATGCCACCACAGCGCCTTTTGATAATTGGCGCCTGGGCCACCACAGCGCCTTTTGATAATCGGCGCTTGACGCCCTCGTTTCCCGTCCCTGATCGGTTTTCTCCCGGTTGTTTTTCTTGCTTGCCGACGCCTACAGGCCGGCGTCCATTCCGGTTTCCTTGCCGGCCACGGCTTTCATTTCTGGTTGGTATTCGCCGGGGCATACCCCTCGTTCGCGGCCACCGTAACGGATGATGCGCCTTGTGAGCGCGGCGGTGGTGACGTCGTCAAGCAGTGCCCCGTCCACGACGAAGTCAGCGGGCGGCATGTGCCGCGCGTGCTCTTCTTCCTGACGGGCCCACATCTGCCAGTAGGGTTCGAAAAACGGATCCCTGGCAAGCGCGCGGGTCTTTCGAAACTCAGGATCGGCGTCCACGTACAGGCTCACCACCGCCTGGCCGGTCGATTGTGGGCACAGCCTTCGTGCCCACAGCCGTGCCCCGGCAAGGCTTTCATTAGAGAGCGCACCGCATCCTTCGACGATGAGGTGATCGCCGCCCGAGAAGTCGACCGAATGCCAGTGACCGCGGCGGTCGTTGTCCCAATCCCAACGCCAATATCCGGGGCGCACGGGATGGAACACGTCGGCGGCTACCATGGCCGATGCCGCGGCAAGCCCAGACCAACCGGGGTAGAAATCATCGAGGTGAATAACCTGTGCCGAAAGCGCGCGCGCCAGCGCGGCCGCGAACGTTGTTTTTCCCGCGCCGGAACGGCCATCAATGATGACGATCATGCGCCCAGAAACCTAAACTCGCCGGTGAAAACCGCAATCCCCACGGCCACGGCGGCGATCAGCGCGCAGGAGAACAAAAACCACCAGTCGCGGGCGAACATCTGCGACGGACGCGCAAACGTGCGGGTGGTGTAGCGACCGAAGCCACGGGCCTCCATCGCCGTCGCCAGCTTCGTGCCCCGTCGCAGGGCGAGCACCAGCAGCCCAAAGGTCATCGTCGCCGCTGTGGCCAGCTTGTTTTTCCCGTCGAGCCCGCGCACCCGCCGCGAGCGATGCAGCGAGCGCCAATCGCTGTGCATCAACGAAACCAGCCTGCTTGCCGCCACGGCCCCGATGACGAAGCGAGGTGGCAGCTTCAGGATCTGCGAAAGTCCGTCGCCCAGATCGGTGGGATCGATCCCGGCCAACAAGATGACCGCAGGCAGGCCGAGCGCGAGCACACGCACCATGATTGCCAGGGCGAGCTGCAGTGAATTGTCGGTGACGTGGGCAAAGAAGAAGGAAAAGTACTCGTGCCCCTCGGGCCTGCCATACAGCGCCATGGACATGCCCGCGATTGGGGTCGCCAGCAGGATCGGCCAGCTTCGTCGCGCAAGTTGAGCAAGGCCCACCCCGCATGCGGGGGCGAGCGCCACGGTGAAAGCCAGCGACACCCCGGCGGAGACCACATCGATGCTCAGCAGCAATGGGGTTCCCAGCACCAGCAGGGCAAGCACCCGGGTCACCGGGTTAAGCGAACGGATCATAGCGTAATCACCTCATCGCCTAGCGCCTTGACGTAGGTTTCGTCGTGGGTGACCGAAATGACGGTTACTCCGGAATCGTTGAGTTCACGCACGAGGTTGACCAATTCGATGAAAGTGCGGCGGTCTTGCCCGAAGGTCGGCTCGTCCAAGAACACCACCTTCGGGGCGGTGACCAACACCGTTGCCACCGACAGGCGTCGTTTTTGCCCACCGGAGAGTTCAAAGGGGTTTGCTTCCTCAAGCCCTTGCAGCCCAAGACGTGCCACCAGGTCATCGATGCGCGCCTGATCCTCTGCGGCCAGGGGCGCCTCGCGGCGCCTGTGTTTTCGGTTTGCTCGCGCACCCGCGTGCCTGGGCCCCACCTCTAATTCCTTGGCAACCGTGGTAGATACGAATTGGTGCTCCGGGTCTTGGAAGACGTAGCCGATGCGGCTGGCAAGCTGCTTCGAGCCCCAGCGGAAAGGATGCGGATCGAGGCCGGCTGCGATGGAACTGGCGTAGGAAATTTCGCCGGACAGGGGTTCCAACAGACCCGCCAGGGTGAGCATGAAGGTGGATTTTCCGGCGCCGTTGCGCCCGGTGACAACGGTGGAAGCACCGCGAAGAATGCGCCCGCTGGCGGCGGGGGCAACAGCCCTACCGTCCTCCCAACCGCACACGAGGTCGTGGTATTCGATGGCGGCTTCTTCCCCTCTTGCGCCCCCACCTGCCTCGGCTATTGCTTTCCGACGCCCAACCGTCGCACGGGGTGCGAAAACCGGCTCGATGCCGGGCACCCACACCCCCTCGGCCGCCAAGGTGGCGCCCTTCGTGGCGATGACGGTATCACAATCGCCGTCGGCAAGGACCCCGTTGTGCCCAAGCACGATGGCACGCTGTGCGAAGTCCGACCAGACACCTACTCGGTGCTCGACCACGATGACGGTGGCACCGGTGCGATCGGCGACAGCCGTGACGGCCTCCACCACCTCGCGGACACCTGCCGGATCCAAGTTGGCGGTCGGCTCATCGAGCAAGATGATGTCGGCGCCCATGGCGATGACACCCGCCAGCGCCAGGCGCTGCTTTTGGCCACCGGACAACGCCACGGTGGGATGCTCACGCGGCACATCCAAACCCACCATCTCCAAGGCCCAAGGCACCCGCCGCCAGATCTCCTCGCGCTCGACGTTGAGGTTTTCGCACCCAAAAGCCACATCATCGCCCACGCGGGAAGCGATGACCTGCGAGTCGGGGTCCTGCAGCACCATGCCCACCGTGCCGTTTATCTGCAGGCTGCCTACGTTGGCGCCTTGGTCGTCGGCAAGCAAACCGGCAATGGCCATAAGCAGGGTGGACTTGCCGGCCCCCGACTCCCCCAGCAACATGACGCGCTGCCCGGCGGGTATGGCAAAGTTGACCCCTGCAAGGGCCGGCAAGCGACGCGAGGCGTGCCGAAAGCCAAAGTCGACGGCGGTGATGGCATCCATGCCAGGCGGAACCTCCTTGGTTCGACAACGATGTCGCAAGAACTCGTTGTGAGGAAAATGGGTGTATTCAGTCAGTGGGCTCATAGGCGGGGCTTCGCCGTCCCGGTTTCCTGGACCAACGTTTGCAGCCTCAGCCGATCACATCGCGTTGTACAGGGTTAATGACCAGGGGGAGCTAGGGGTGTCTGTACTTGGCTGTTGCTCGTTGGACCTCGACAGTGTGCATCGCTGCTTGTCGGGACTCATGCGCCCTCGTTAGTTCTCATCGGTGCTTGTTGATCTTTTAGTTTTTTCGGTGCCTGTCGGTGCTTATGGCACCTTTCGGTGTCTGAGGGTGACTGTCGGTGCTGTCGGTGCTGTCGGAGTTGCCGGTGCCTGCCGGTGCCTGTCGGTGCCTGTCAGCGCCTGAAAGATCCCACTGGGCAGGGCCGGTGCGTTACCTCCCTCTCCTGCCTCATCTTTGCAAAGGGGTGCGCGCCAAGGCGAACTCGCTATCATTATTCGCGTGTCATCCAGCCCGCAAGACCCCAGCCTGACCAAACAGGACGCCAAGCAACCTCGCGCATCGATGGCCACGAAGCTCGGTGACGCGGCGCTAGTTGGCGCCGCAATCTTCCTCGCCGCGGTGGCAACGGGGCTGGTCGGCGCGGGATTGAACCTCATCATTGAGGCGCTTGCGGAAATCGCCGACCTAGACCCTGCCGCCAGGCTGTGGATCGCCGCCGGGGCCGGCGTGGCATGCGCCCTCGCCTGGTGGTGGCTACGCCCACTTCCAGCCGTCAACACCGCCCTGAGTTTGGGTACCCCGCTGCCGCTGGGACGCACAGTCCTCGACGCACTCGCCCAGATTCTTTTCGTCGGCGCCGGAGCCTCCCTCGGCCGCGAGCAGGCCCCGCGCCAGGTGGCGGCCGCCGTCGGCGACAAAATCGCAGCACGCCTGCACCCAGACATGCGCGCCCGCATCGTCGCCGGGGCCGCGGGCGCGGGCTTGGCGGCGGTGTATAACACTCCCTGCGCCGGCGCAATATTCGCGCTGGAGACCCTGCCGCTCAAGCGCGATAAGTCCTTCATCGCCATCGCTACCGTTATGAGTTTCATCGCTACCTTCATCGCCCGCCCCATCACCGGAGCAGAAGCCTTCTACCTTGTCCCACCCGAAAAACTAACCCTTGCCCTCGGCCACGGACTAGCCGGTGCCATGAGCCGGGGCACCCTTTCCACGCTTGCGACAAGGCAGGGGCTTGCCCAGGTGGCAGGCCTGCTGGTGTTTCTTCTGGCATTAGGGCTCGTCTGCGCGGTAGTTGGCGTGGGCTTCCGGCGCTTGCTCTTACACCGCCCGCACATCCCCAACCGCGCCCTCACGGTGAGCATTCCCGCTGTCCTCGTGGCAACAGTACTGGTGGATCTGTGGCTGGGCGATATCTCCGGCAACGGCCAGGCAATTTTGGAGGGCCTATTCCATGAACCCGCCACGTGGCAGGTGTTGGTGGCCTTGCTTGCTGCCAAGATGGCGATGACCTGGCTTGCGTTATCCTCCGGCGCGACTGGCGGGGTGCTCACCCCCTCGCTTGCCATCGGCGGGCTCATTGGCGCACTGCTTGCGCTCGGAGCACAGGCCCTGCAGCCCCATCTTTTGATCGGTGTGGCGGCGATGACCTTCCCCGCGGCGGCGGCCATAGGAGCCGTCGGCGTGCTTGCGATCACGCAACGGGCCCCGTTTTTTGCCATTGCCTTCGGCCTCGAGCTCATCCACGCACCTATTGAGTTAATCCTTCCCACCCTCGCGGTGGGGCTCGGGGTTTACGCCATGACAAGGCGCATCCGCTAGCTATACCAGCGAGCGGGCCTCACGCCCCACGGCGAAGCGATCCAGCGCACCAGTCGCGGCTAGGGCCTTGACAAGCAGGGAGCCGACCACTCCTGCCAGGATGGCACCGGAGACCACGGTGGTTCCCAGATACGTCAGGTTAAAGGCCAACGACTTCGCCAGGTTACCGCTGGTAAACAGCTCATTGATGATGGCGCCTAAGCCAGCACCGGCACCGGCGATCATGGCCACCGAGAGGTTGAAGCGTTTGTACAAAAACAGGGCGAAAATCAGCTCCGCGCCAAGACCTTGCGCGATCCCGGAGTACAAGGTGGTAATACCCCACTGGTTACCGATTCCGGCCGAGACCAACGCGGCAAGCACTTCCACGTACAAGGCCGCGCCCGGCTTGCGGATCACAAGCCCCCCGATGACGCCACCGAGCAGCCAGATGCCGACGGCAACTCCGCCAAGTCCAGGTGTGAGGGCATCTGCTGCCTCGTACCAGGCATAACCCACGGAGTTCCACACCCAAAAGATGAGGCCGCAGGCCACACCCAAGACGGAGGCGATGACGATATCGATGACCCGCCAGGACCTGTTCGTGGCCGTGGTCGGGGTCAGTGGTGTGACAGAGGCATGACTGCTCATGACCTTAATTCCTTCCTATCGCCGGTATTACCCGGATCAGGTTCGACGGTTTGCGCAAACGCTTTGCGCATCTCAGCCGTAAAAGGCACCCGTGTAAACGGTTTTTACTTGTGCTGCCAGCTTCAACCGCCGGCCGGCGTGAGGGTTGTTACCCCGACGCTCTTAACAAATAGTAGCCCGCCTTAATCCCCGCGGTGAGCCAGGGTGTCATAGATGAGCGTGTGCAAGGGCACCGCAACCCCGGCGCGCGCCGCCATGCGCATGACGGCGCCCACTTGGGCATCGAGCTCATTGGGAAGGCCTGCAAGAATGTCGCGCTGCATGGAACTCGTCGCCTGAGCCGGCTGTTGGTCGGCAAAGGTGAGGCTTTCTTCGACCACATCAGCTGGCAATGCGATGCCGTTGGCCCGCCCGGCTAACTCTACTTCGCGCATGAGCGCCTCGAGATCCCGCCTGTAGGTGGTGCGTACATCCTGCATCGGCTTATTCACCAGCGCACCGAGCGCGCCGAAGGTGGTGACGAACATGGCTTTGGCCCACACATCAACCAAAATGTCATCCAGCACATAAGGCTTGATGCCTGCCGCCCCGAGCGCGTGGCTGAGTGCGGCGACGATATCTTTCGTTCCCGGATCAACGCTTCCGAAGGTGAAGCTGAGGACTCCGCCGGAAAAGCGGACCTCGCCTGGACCATCGTGGACGAGGAAACTGCGCACGACACCAGGCACTACCTTGGAAGGGCCGTATTTTTCGATGGCGATCGCGGGCATTTCCACGGAATTTTGGGTAGTGACCAGCACCGCGCCGTGTGGCAGGCGTTCGGGGAGGTTATGTCCGTCAATGGTCTTGGTGGCGAGGAACACGGCATCCGCCTCGGCTACCTCTTCGATGCTTTCGACCACGTTGACTGCCACGGTGGAACTACCCTGCGGCGAATGCACGTAAAGACCGCGCGTGCGAAGCGCCTCGAGTGTTGCCCCGCGGGCGACAAAGGTGACGCGGGTTCCGGTTTCCTGCAGCAGCGCGCCGAAGTAGCCACCCACGGCCCCGGCGCCAATGATGACGATATGCATGAGCTAAAGCATAGGCCACCCTTGGCACCAAAGAGGCTTAGCTCACACTTGGCGCCGCAAAGGTCTACGATGTTGGACATGCTTTTTCCTACTACCGCACTCATTCTTGAAGGTGGCGGTATGCGCAATGCCTACACCGCTGCAGCCGTGTCCAAGCTGTTGGTCGAAGACCTCAACTTCGGCTGGGTGGGCGGTATTTCCGCTGGTAGCTCGCACACCGTGAACTTTTTATCCCACGACCCTTACCGCACGAAGGAGGCGTTTGTGGGGATGAGTCAGGATCCCCGCCTTGGCGGCTGGGGGTCGTTTCTGCGTGGACGCGGATATTTTGATTCGCGTTACATCTATGAAGACGCCCCGATGCCGGGCACGGAGCATCCGTTCGACTACGGCAGCTTCGTGGCCAACGAGACGCCGTATCGTATCGGTGCCACCCGGGCGGATACCGGCGAGACGGTCTATTTCGGCCGCGAGGACAACACCGATCTGGTAACGCTGATGAAGCAGGTGCGTGCGAGCTCCACCATGCCGGTGTTCATGCCTATCACCTATATTGACGGACGGCCTTTTGTCGATGGAGCCTTGGGCACCTCAGGTGGTGTGGCTCTTGACGCCGCCCAAGCCGATGGCTTTGATAATTTCCTCGTCTTGCTCACCCGCCCGCGGGACTATTGGAAAAAGCCGGTATCGCGTCCGGCTGTGCTGCGTCGTGCTTTCCGACGTTTCCCGAAGGTGGCCGAGGCCATCATTAACCGCCCGGCCCACTATAACGACACCAAGCGCAAGCTTCTCGAACTGGAGAAACAGGGTAAGGCGAAGCTGTTTTTCCCAGAGACTATGCCCATTCATTCCCGCGAACTGAGCACCGCGAAGTTAGAAAACGCCTATCAGCTAGGAATGGCACAGACCCAGCGGGAGTGGGACTCGTGGCTGGAATTCCTCGATAAGCAGGCCTAGCGGCGCCAGGTGCCGCACGCTGTCCTCGTTGATCCGGCCGTCTACAGCCCGCTACTATGCATCGCTGTCAGTTCTCCGCCTGCGGCTACGGGGGGCAATGATGACGTATCCGCCGGTGACTAGAGGATCAGCAGGCTGATGGCCATCACCGCCATGCCCGCAACCAGACCATAGATGGCGGTGTGGTGACGGCCGGTTTTGACGGCGGTGGGCAGAAGCTCGTCGAGGCTGATGAAAACCATGACACCTGCGATCATGGCGAAAGAGATACCCATCGTCGCGGGCCCAATCCACGGCAAAAGCAGGAGATAGCCGATGAGCGCGCCGGCAGGTTCGGCTAGTCCTGAAACCAGCGACCAACCAAAGGCCTTGGCGCGGGAACCGGTTGCTTCACGCAGAGGTACGGCAACCGCGATTCCTTCCGGAATGTTGTGGATGGCTATGGCTATCGCCACGGGCACGGCAACGGTGGGGTCGGCGAGAGCTGCGATGAACGTGGCAAAGCCTTCCGGGAAGTTGTGAACCGCGATGGCAATGCTGGTGACCACACCCATCTGCATCATCATTTTGCGGCGTTTCGAGGAATCCGTCGAACCCGGCTCATGTGGATTGACGGTATCGGGCACAAGCCGGTCAATGATGGCGATCACGGCGATGCCGGCGAAAAAGGCCAGCACGCCCAGCCACTGCGCCTTCCCATCCCCGTAGGATTCGGCAAGCTGTTGCTGCCCCTCGGGCAGAAGCTCCACGAAGGACACATAAATCATCACGCCCGCGGAAAACCCCAGGGATCCGGCGAGGAAGCGCTCACCGGGACGGGCCTTGGCTACCGCGATGGCACCGCCTATGCCCGTCGACAAGCCTGCAAGCAATGTCAGGCCAAACGCAACCAGAAAGGCACTCATCGATACTCCCCCTTTCCTGTTGCTTTTCACCTCGTGGCGTGGCCAAAACTGGGCGCGCATTCATGGGATTCCTCGCAATTTTTGAGGACTAGCGCAGGGCAAGGAATGCACAACAGCCACTGTTCGGGAATAATACAAGGAATAAGTCTCGGTAGGTGCAATCCCTATCGTTTGCAGTACCCCAAAAATGGAAAGTTCAAGGTAAAACACATGGCCGGAGGCCTAGCAGCGCTCCTCGATGACGTAGCACTCATCGCTCGAAACGCCGCCGCCAACATCGACGATGTTGCAGCACAGGCGGCAAAGACCAGCGCAAAGGCTGCAGGCGTCGTCGTCGACGATGCCGCGGTAACCCCCCGTTTCGTTGAAGGTGTAACCCCGGCGCGTGAGCTGCCCATCATCTGGCGCATCACCAAGGGTTCGCTTGTCAACAAGCTGATCATTATTCTGCCGATCGCCTTGCTACTCAACGCCATCGCGCCGTGGGCACTGACACCGATCCTCATGGTGGGCGGCACCTACCTTTCCTTCGAGGGAGCCGAAAAGGTGTGGGAGATGATCTCCGGCCACCAAAAGGAAAGTGAGGAGGAAGCGGGAGCGAAGGATGAGAACGCCCTCGTGCGCGGTGCGATCACCACGGATCTCATCCTCTCGGCAGAGATCATGGTGATCTCGCTCAATGAGGTTGCCCACGAGACCATCTGGATCGAGGCGGGCGTGCTCATCATGGTGGCGCTTGGCATCACGGCCTTGGTCTACGGTGCGGTTGCGCTGCTGGTCAAGATGGATGACGTGGGTCTGGCATTCATCAAGCGGGAGAAGGGCGCAAGCCAGAAACTTGGCCGCGGCCTCGTTGCCGGAATGCCGAAGGTGCTCAACACCATCTCCTTCATCGGTATGTTCGCCATGCTCTGGGTCGGTGGCCACATCCTATTGGTCGGCCTTGACGAGCTGGGCTTCCACCTGCCGTACGAGCTTGTCCACAATCTCTCTCACCACGTTGAATCCTATGGCGGTGCCGCCACCTGGACCGTGGAGACCTTGTGCTCGCTGGTGTTCGGCCTAGTCATCGGCGCCATCGTGGCCACGATCGTTCACTTCCTTCCCATCGGCAAGAAGAAGCACTAAGGGCCGCACGCGCGTGTGCGTGGCACAATCCCTCTTCGCCTCGCGGTTGTCCAAGGACTATTCCTTTGATCCGCGGGGCGATTTGTTATTTCCACCACCGGACAGTCCCGACGGCAAGGCGTATTCGCGGCCATTCGTTTAAGGCAGAGTCCCGTGTACGCTTTTCCGAATTCTGCGGGGAGTGGGCCAAGCCCCAGGCGTAGTTAGGCTGGGCTTAATTTCTGACTATGCTGGGTGGGTATGAACAACCACTTTGAGATCAAGGTCCCCGGCGGCAAGCTCGTCGCCGTGGACGTCGACTTTTCCACCCCGGAGGAAGGCGGGGTCATCAATGAGGTCTCCGTTTCCGGGGATTTCTTCATCGAGCCAGACGAGGCCTTCATGGCGCTGGGTCCGGCCCTTCAAGGCGCTTCTATCAACGAGGATGCCAAGGAGCTCACCCATCGCCTCGACCAGACGCTGTCGAAGGTCGACGGCGTTGCCATCCATGGCTTTAGCACCCATGACATCGCGGTAGCTGTACGTCGCGCCATTACCGGCGCCACCGACTTCACCGACCATCCCTGGGAGGTGCTGCGGCCTGGTGTGCTATCCACCCCAATGAACGTCGCCCTCGATGAGTTGCTGCTCGACCAGGTGGCCACGGGCAAGCGCGGCCCGCTCATGCGCATCTGGGACTGGGAGGACAAGGCCGTGGTCATGGGCTCTTTCCAGTCTTATGTCAACGAGATTGACCAGGAGGGCGTGGATAAGCACGGCATTACCGTGGTGCGCCGCATGTCCGGCGGCGGGGCGATGTTTATGGAAGGCGGCAACTGCATCACCTACTCGCTCTATGCCCCGGAGTCGCTGGTTGCGGGATACTCCTACGAAGAGGCCTACGCCTATCTCGACCAGTGGGTGCTCGCAGCGCTGGCCCGTCAGGGGGTTAACGCCTGGTACGTTCCAATCAACGACATCACCTCTGACGGTGGCAAGATCGGCGGCGCCTCGCAGAAGCGCCGCGGGGGCGCGATCTTGCACCACGTGACCATGAGCTATGACATCGACGCGGACAAGATGATGGAGGTCTTACGCATCGGAAAGGTCAAGATCGCCTCGAAGGGCATCGCCAGCGCGAAGAAGCGCGTCGATCCGCTGCGCCGCCAGACGGGTGCTACCCGCGAGGAGATCATCGGCACGCTTATCGACGAATTCACCACTCGCTACCACGCCACCGAGACCGCCTTGAGCGAGACCGATCTGGCGGCGGCTAAGGAGCTGGTGGATTCCAAGTACTCCCAGGAGGCGTGGACCAAGCGCGTGCCGTGACGATGGCATCCTGCCAACCGCCCTATCCGATTTGAGCCTTTGTCCTGCAGTCGATTTTGGCGTAACGGCGACCTTGCTTATCAATCGAGGTCAAGGCGTAGTTCCCGCCATAGGCACGGCAACCGGTGTAATTGTCGGCGAGTGACCCGGCTCCCGCAGCAGGAGCCGGTTGGACGGTTTCTTGCTGTTGGGATTGCCGTTCGGCAAGGAGGCGTTGCGCTTCCACACGTTGAGCCTCAAGGCGTTGTGCTTCCAGGCGTTGCATCTCGAATTGTTGAACTGCCTTTTCCAGTGTGGCCTCCGCGAAATTCAAACGAGTATCCGCCCGTCTCGCTATTGCTTCGCGTGGATCATCATAGGCTTGGGTTTCGAATTCGCTCCTTTGTGAGGAAGCACTTCTAAACGCATTCACCTGCCCACGCAGACGCTTGATTTCGGCTCGTTTGACGTCGGCATCTTCATTCGAATCTACGGCGCTAAGGGAAAGCTGAGCGATGTCCTCGGCCACCGTATCCTCGAATTGCGCCGTCGCATCATCGGTGACCATGCATTGTTCACCAACGCCGAAAACGCCAATCCGGCTTTCTCGCGAACGTTGCTCGGCAGACTTTAGCTGCGAATAAAACTTCGTATTTGGCTCAACCTTTATCGCAACTGCAAAGCCTGCAGCGACAATTTCTTCATTAATAAACGTACCGTCGACAAACACTCCAGCAAGGTCCCTTCCGTATTTGTCAGTCGTTTCAATGTCGTATTCCAAATCGACCTTTGTACCTTTGGGAAGGCGCCCTTCAAGGAATTGTTTCGCTTCGGTGGCAAGGCAGTCAGCCTGGTTACCGTCATGGGCTAGTTCGGGAGTATTGATATTCAATAACCGCACGCGCTTTTCACCTCCGTCAGCGCTGACCTCAATCGTGTCGCCATCAATGATCCTGGTCACAGTGATGGATTCATCATTCACGA
The DNA here is from genome assembly GCF_027886475.1 of Corynebacterium sp. SCR221107. NCBI lineage: Bacteria > Bacillati > Actinomycetota > Actinomycetes > Mycobacteriales > Corynebacteriaceae > Corynebacterium > Corynebacterium sp. SCR221107. The sequence continues at coordinate 1,124,119 of NZ_CP115670.1, read as the reverse complement.
CCGAGTACGCCACTGCCCCTACTGCGACTGCTCCGATGAGCGAAACTAGTGCTTTGAACACGTCCTCCTCTGAATTTTCACGATTGATTAATTCTCAAGAAGGTCTCCCGGGGAAGCTTAATGGAACTGGAGGAGAAATATCCTCTTTTTTCGAGTTCACAGTTGCGACAGTCCGCGCCTACAGTTTCTAGTTGTCAGATGATTCTCAACAATCAACTCACCACTCGAATTTTTTGGCTTCGCCGCCCCACCAGGAGGACTTCGTGGCTGTTTCCACGCTTACCCAGCCCAAGCACCCTGTGGACCAGGTCCCCGCCGCACCAAAACTAGCGGTCCTTGGTCTACAACATGTGTTGGCGTTCTACGCCGGCGCCGTGATCGTGCCCCTGCTCATCGCAGGCTCGCTCAATCTTGATACGGCGACCACCATCCACCTCATCAACGCCGACCTGTTGACTTGCGGCATCGCCACGCTCATCCAGTCGGTGGGCATCGGCCGCCACGTCGGCGTGCGCCTTCCTATCATCCAGGGCGTGACCACCACCTCAGTAGCCCCCATCATCGCGATCGGCCTCGGTGCCACCGACGGGGCGGGCGGACTCGGTTCCCTGCCCACCATCTACGGCTCCATCATCGTCGCGGGTCTGTTTACCTTCTTCGTCGCGCCACTATTCGGGCGCTTCCTGAAGTTCTTCCCGCCGGTGGTGACCGGCTCCGTGCTTTTGGTGATGGGCACCTCCCTGCTGGCGGTGTCGGCCAACGACTTCACCAACTACGCCGAGAGCACCCCAGCGAGCCGCGACCTGCTCTACGCCTTCGGCACTCTGGCGGTCATCATCTTGGTGCAGCGCTTCTTCCATGGCTTCCTCGGCACCTTGTCGATCCTCATCGGCCTGGTCCTAGGCACCACCATCGCCTTGATCTTGGGCGATACCTCCTTCGATGAGGTGGGCCAAGCCAGCGCGTTTGGCATCACTACCCCGTTTTATTTCGGGGTCCCGAGCTTTGATGTGATCGCGATCTTCTCCATGATCATCGTCATGATCATCACGATGGTGGAGACCACCGGTGACGTCTTCGCCACGGGCGAGATCGTCAAGAAGCGTATCCGCCGCGAGGATGTCGAGCGAGCCATCCGCGCCGACGGACTGTCCACGCTCATCGGCGGCATCATGAATTCCTTCCCCTACACCTGCTTCGCGCAAAATGTTGGCCTCGTGCGGCTAACCGGCGTGAAGTCGCGCTGGGTGGCGGCGTCTGCCGCGGGCTTCATGATCATCTTAGGCCTGTTGCCCAAGGCCGGAGCCATCGTCGCCTCCATCCCCGCGCCCGTCCTCGGCGGCGCCTCGCTGGCACTTTTCGCCAACGTCGCCTGGGTGGGACTGCAGACCATCGCCAAGACCGACCTCAACGACGGCCGCAACGCCGTGATCGTCACCTCCGCGCTGGGACTTGCCATGCTGGTGACCTTCAAGCCGGATATCGCCCAAGCCTTCCCGGAGTGGGTGCGCTCCTTTGTGTCCTCGGGCATGAGCATCGGCGCGATCACCGCCATCGTGTTGAACCTGGTGTTCTTCCACCTCGGTAAGCAGTCCGGCGGCGATGTCGCCCGCAATCAGGGCGAGGGTGTCTCCCTCGACGAGCTCAACGCCATGAACCAAGAGCAGTTCGTGGCCACGCTGCGCCCGCTGTTTAACAACGAGACCTGGCCGCTAGCGACCGCTTGGGAAGCCCGCCCGTTCGCCGACGTCAACGAGCTGCGCGAGGCGATTCAGGTCGCCGTGCTCACCGCCCCGGAGGTTCGGCGGGAGGCGCTCATCCACGACTACCCGGCGATGGACCGCCTGCTTCTGGCAAGCGATGAGGAGTCCAGCGCGATCAGTGCAGTGCGCGGCTCCGTTGGCTTAAGCGAGCTCGACGATGTCCAGGCCGAGAAGATCACTGAACTTTCGGCCGCCTACCAGGAGCGTTTCGGCATGCCGTTCGTGGCCTTCCTCGACACCAACGACACCGTAGATCGCGTCATCGACGCCGGACGGCGCCGCCTGGCCAACTCCCCGGAGCAGGAGCACCGCGTCGCGCTCACTGAGATCGTGGAGATCGCGGGCGACCGCTTTGATTTGTTGCTTGCCGACGCCAATCCGGTCCGTTCCGCCTGGGATCGCAAGTTCACCGAGGTTGAATGACGAATGCAGGAGCGGCAATGAGTGAGCCGCTGCCGGGGGATGCTGACCATGGACCATCCATCCTCGGCCACCCTGGCAATGAGTCTGTGCGAGGAAAGTGGCTGGCGCCCATCAGGGCACCCGTGTCCGCGCTGGTGACTTCGGCAATGCTTTGCCCTTTCCCGGGCTCACTCGCCGTCATCGACTGCGTGATCTAGGCGGGCAAGCTCCCTTCATCGGCTTTCCAGTACCTTGTCACTTCACCAAAGGGTGATAAACGGCGGGCACCAATCGGAAAAATACCGGTTGTGGCCCGCCGTTTGTGCTGGTTAGTGCTTCGCGAAAAGCGTGAGGTAGCCAAGCTTGAGGTTGTTGAGCACGAACCGGAAAAACTGGAAGCACACGCTAGTGCGCCGACGAAGTGTTGCCTCGGTGGGCAGTGGTGCATGGTCGAGCTGAGCGATGAAACTCTCCGACCCCTGTGTCTTAGACATGACCAATTCCTCCTTATTCCGGAATCAGGTGCCAGCCCGGAAGGGCCTTTGCTTTGTAGATAAACATGTAGTGCAGCACAAGCTTGGTCCAGTGCCCACCCAGACCGATCTCGCCGGTAGTAAATCGCAAGTCCCGGCCGGTCCGGAACTTCTCCCTATCCGGCACAATCGGCGACATCACCATTGAGGCTGCCGACCCCTTGCGAAGCCCCGTACCGGCCGAGGCCACGCATGCTGCGGTAAGTTCTGCCATCGATGCCTCGTGCGCCTTGGCAGACGGGCCGTGCTTGATTCGGTCAACAATCGACAGCGCGGCAGCCTTGCCCATCTCACCAGAAGGCTGGCCAGTTCGAGGTGGCGAGGGAGTAATCACGGTGCCATTCGGGGATGTGCGTGGCCGGGAAATCTGGTGCGGTGGGGCGAACGCAATTCCTGCCGCCCACATGTTGTCAAACTTCGCCGATTGGCAGGTGCGAGGCCAGTCGCTGGCCTTCCACTCCTCGTAGGGCTTGCCTGAGTAATCGGCATCCACAAGCATGAAACCATTGGGCGCGAATACCTCGGAGGTGATGTCCTTACCCGCACGGTCGAACGCCTTCAGCGCAACCCCACCGAAAGGTGGCAACAACATGGCAAAGTCGAAGTCGAGCTTGTGGTGGCTACCGTCTAGCTGTTCGAAGTAGACGGTGCCTTCCTCGACCTTCTCCACGTGAGCACCGAGGATCGGCTCCACACCGCGCTCCCTAAATAGCGACTCCGTCCAGATCTTGGACGTAGTCTCGTAGCCTTCTTGTCGGAAGGTCATCCCTCCCACGCCGAAATCGCCGAGTTCCGCCTCGTTGGTCAGGTACATGACGCGGGCTCGATCGCGCACTCCCGCTTGGCGTAGCTCGTGCTCAACATTGAAAACGTACTCGAAGGCTGCCCCTTCGCAGGTGCAGGTGCCGTGCCCCATGCCCACAACGAGGGTCTTGTGTTCGCCCTTTCGCAGCTGTTCGATTATCTCTTTCAATTCTCGGGCGGTTTCGTCTGCATGGTCAGCCGTACAGACCGATAAAGAATGTCCCTCTGGGCCTAAACCCGCAGTCATATCGAAGCGTAACTGTGGGCCAGTAGCGTTGATGAGGAAGTCATAGCGCAGGCGCTCAGTCTCGCCCGCACGCCCCATCCCGGTGTATTCGATATCAACCGCGCCCCGATCCGATTGGGAATCGCCTTCCGGCCAAAGCACTGTTGCCTTTGCCTGCTTGAATACCACGCCAATCTTGTCGTACACCGGCTTCAGTGGGAAGATGACCTTCTTCTTTTCCATCCTGCCCACGCCCACCCAGATATTGCTGGGGATCCAATTCCACTCCGAGTTTGGTGAAACCACCGTAACCGTGTGCCCGGGTGGCAATAGTCTGCTCAAGTGCAATGCTGCTGTGTGTCCGGCGACGCCCGCACCGAGAATGACAATGTCTGACAATTCCGCGCTCCTTCCGAAAACCTGCCACTACCCACCTTTATACCCCTAGGGGTATAAACTCACAAGGGTTTCGGAAAAGGAATTCACAATCCCCGTCATCCACCACCCGCTTTGGGAGGTGATGATGCGGGCATAAGTTTTGAAGCCCTTTGAAACGCCCGGCATGGAAGACAGAAAAGGCAAGCGGATTAGCCGTTGCCCACACAATCTTCGGCACGCACCTCACTGCGTAGCCTCAGGTGGCTGACAGTACGAGATTCGTAGGTCTTAGAACCCCCAGGGCCATGGCTTACAGCCTTCCACACGAAAGTCCCAGGATTCGCCGTAACGCATGCCGTCGCCCTTGCCATGCTTACATTTCCTGCCCTGCGCACGGACCCCGATTGGGAGCCTGCGGCATTGAGAGCACCAATAAACCAAACCCCACACCGATGCACTCATTGTCAAAGTCGGCGCGGTCCCCGGCGTCCTGCGGGACGCGGGAGCCCTGCAAGATCGTCCAATCAGCTACAGGGTCCACGTATGTCCGCAGGCCAAGGGCATATAGTCGAGCGAGCAATGATTGCCAACCCAGCGATTGTCCGGATCGATTGCCAATCGAGCATCGTCTAGATTCCGGACCCAGGCAGAGGCCCAACAACACCAGAGATAGACCCTAACAATAGGCCACGATCGTCGGTACCCGCGGTGAGGTCGTCACACAGCCAACCGTTGTGAGAATGTCGCACCGGTCAACTACTTCTGTGGGTGATAGTTTCCCTTCCAAGCCAACGCACTCGTCGGGCGAAGACCGCTTCGCGTCCAACGCCGGTCGCATGTAATCGATCAGACTCTCTTCGCAATAGGCCAGCAGCTCCAATTATCCTCATGCACAGTACCGGAGGTATATCAGAGCTGGTCAACGCAGCCTACGACCCACACGAGTCATTCCGTTTACTCAGGATGCAGCCCCCAACGGTTCGCCAAAGCGAAAGGAGGTACGGACTTCCCGGGACACTATCCTCGTTCAATCGGCAGCCAGAGCTCACAGGTCGCAGTGCTGAAGTCCTCGGCGCGCTCCACAATCGAGACCATCGATGGCCCGTTGCGAAGCCGCCACGGATTCGACGGAAACCACTCGGTGGCCGAGGCAGCATAGGCATCGTGCACCACCGAGGGATAGGCACCGGACGTACGAAATACGACCCACCACCCAGCCTGGACAGTGACCCGATCGAGGTCATTCGGCACCTGCGTTGCCTCTTCGACGGCGACTGCGTGCAGATAGGTCAGCTCACTGCCTTCCTCGTAATCGGGATCGACATCCACGCTTACCTGCAGGATCCCAGTCGGCGTGGTATTGCCGAGCATCTTGAGCCGTTGATGCTCTTGCTGCGGGATCGAGGCGATGTGGCGCTGAATATGCTCATTGATTCCGCGATGGATAAGTGGCACACGCGCGGCGTGTCCAATCAGCGCAAACGCTGGCCTTTCGATGATGCGGGTGTCCATGGACATTGCTCCTTCTACAGTGAGGCGAAACTTCACAATTGGTTGGTTACGCAAGCTACCGCTTTGACGGCGCACCTCGCCATGGCTGACACCGTGCACGAGCCGAAATGCGCGTCCGAATGCCTCCACCGATCCGTACCCGTAACGGGTAGCGATGCTCAGCAAATCCTCAGGACCTAGGAGATCGGTGGCTGCGAGCGTCATCCGGCGACGCCGCACATATTCAGAGATGGAAATCCCCGCCAGCGAGGAAAACATCCGCCGCAGGTGGTACCCCGTCGTGGCGTGGGAAGCAGCGAAAGCATCAATGTCGAGTTCTTCACCCCACCCTTGAGCGATGACGTCCTCAATGGCGTGGACGAGTCCATTCAATGTCTGCATCATGTTCATGCCGCTTCCTTGCATACGAAGATGGTACGTTCAGCCATGACTGAGGCGCCCGATAGTTTCGGACCGATTCGGTTAGGTTGATGCAACTGCATCGACCAGGCGCCATGAGTGAGGAAAAGCCCTCCACCACAGATCTTTCACGAAAGTGTGCCTGTGCTGAAGGGCTTGATTGTTGACCGCGAGGAATTATCCGCCGATCTTGAAGTCGCAGACGTCGCCGTCTTGCATAACGTAGTCCTTGCCCTCCATGCGCATCTTGCCCTGCGCGCGGGCCTCGGCCACAGAGCCTGCGGCGTCGAGGTCGTCGAAGGAGATGATCTCGGCCTTAATGAACTTCTTCTCAAAGTCGGTGTGGATCACGCCCGCGGCCTGCGGGGCGTGCCAGCCCTGCTTGATCGTCCAGGCACGCGATTCCTTCGGCCCTGCGGTCAGGTAGGTCTGCAGGCCGAGGGTGTGGAAACCAGCACGGGCTAGGGTCGCCAGGCCAGGCTCGGTCTGCCCCACGGACTCCAGCAGCTCCAGGGCCTCGTCCTCGTCGAGTTCTAGCAGCTCGGTCTCTGTCTTCGCGTCGAGGAAGACGCAGTCGGCAGGGGCGACGAGGGCGGCGAGCTCTGCCTTGCGGGCGTCGTCGGTAAGCACGGCCTCGTCGGAGTTGAACACGTACAAAAATGGCTTGGCCGTCATCAGGTGCAGGTCGCGCACGAGGGCTAGGTCGATCTCGCCATTTTTCGAAGCGGAGAACAATGTGCGGTCATCCTCGAGGATTTCCTGCGCCTTCTTGGTGGCGGCGACGGTGTCGGCGAGCTCCTTGTTCTTGCGAGCCTCCTTCTCCAGGCGCGGAAGGGCCTTCTCAATGGTCTGCAAATCCGCGAGGATCAGCTCGGTGTTAATCACGGAGATGTCGTGAATGGGGTCCACCTTGCCGTCGACGTGGATGACGTTATCGTCGGCGAAGGCGCGCACCACCTGGCAGATCGCATCCGCCTCACGGATGTTCGCGAGGAAGGCATTGCCCATGCCTTCGCCCTCGGAAGCGCCCTTGACGATGCCGGCGATGTCCACGAAGGAGACGGTGGCGGGCAGGATGCGCTCGGAGCTAAAGATCTCCGCCAGACGGTTGAGGCGGCGATCCGGCAGCTCCACCAAGCCGACATTAGGCTCGATGGTGGCGAACGGGTAGTTCGCGGCCAGCACATCGTTACGGGTCAGGGCATTAAAAAGGGTGGACTTGCCAACGTTGGGCAGTCCGACGATTCCAAGAGTAAGGCTCACGATCCCTCATAGTAGCAATTAGCACCGAAAATGAGACATCGTGACTACCCGTGGCACCGGTCCTGCGAGCACGTAATAGACCAAGCCTCCCACCACTTGCCGGCACCAACGGCAAAGGCTCATTCTGCGTAAAGTTTGCCCACCTGTGGCCGTCGTCAAGCAAAAAGAAGCCCTCGGCTAAGGCTCACGCGGCGCGCTCAAGCGAGCGCGAGGGGCAGGGAACTTTGAAAGAATATTCCCCCTGCGGTTTCGCTGAGAGCGAACAGGCGTTTAAAATCCGCGTAGAGCTATTTCTATAGCCCGAAAGTTTAAGATAGCTCAACCTATAACTGAACTATCACTTGAGCCTTCGTGGTCACGTACGCCACCACGCGCAACGCGGCCTTGGACAAACGCTGGTCCCACCACCATCGGGAAACGCGCTTTTTCATCTATGGCTCATTCCTTGTCTTGGCTTAAGTCGAAGATTGTCTTGCGCCCCCTCCGAGCTCCCCCATGGAGTTTTCGTCTATTTCTCGGCGAGCGCACAGTCACACTGAGCCCGCAATGAAAGGTTGACTCTTCATGTCTGCACCAGTTGAGCAGGGTCAGCGCCGCGAAACATTCTCCAGTCGCTGGGTGTTCCTCCTCGCGGCCATCGGCTCCGCAGTGGGCCTGGGTAATATTTGGCGTTTCCCCTATGTCGCCTACGAAAACGGCGGCGGCGCATTCCTCATCCCCTACCTCATCGCACTGCTAACCGCAGGTATTCCGCTTTTGTTCTTGGACTACGCGATGGGACACCGCTACCGCGGATCCGATCCACTCATCTTCCGTCGCTTTGCCAAATGGACCGAGCCGGTCGGCTGGATCCAGGTGGGCATCTGTTTCTTCATCACCATCTACTACGCGGCAATTATCGGTTGGGCATTGCTCTATACCGTCAAGTCCTTCAACCGCGCCTGGGGCGATGATCCGAACACCTACTTCTTCGCAGACTTCCTGCAGTTTGATGAGACCGCCAAGGTCTCTTTCGACTTCGTGCCGCAGATCCTACTCGGCATGGCTGTCGTGTGGATTGCCGCGGTCATCGTCATGGTGATGGGCGTGGACGAGGGTATCGGACGCACCGCCAAGATCTTCATGCCGATCCTGACGGTGCTGTTTATCATCGTGGTTATCCGCGCCCTGTTCTTGCCCGGTGCTTCCGAAGGCCTCAACGCCTTCTTCACCCCAAACTGGGAGGCGCTGAAGGACCCGACGGTGTGGGTGGCCGCCTATGGCCAGATCTTCTTCTCACTGTCGGTCTCCTTCGGCATCATGATGACCTACGCCTCCTACCTCAAGCCGCGCTCCAACCTCACCGGCACGGGCCTGGTCACCGCTTTCGCCAACTCCTCCTTCGAGGTTCTCGCCGGCATCGGCGTGTTCGCAACCTTGGGCTTCATGGCGCTCAACCAGGGCGTTGGTGTCGAAGACGTGGCAACCTCCGGTATTGGCTTGGCGTTCGTGGCCTTCCCGACCATCATCAATGAGATGCCACTCGGTGGCGCCTTCGGCGTCCTGTTCTTCGGCTCCCTGACCATCGCAGGTTTTACCTCCCTGTTCTCCTTGCTCGAGCCGGTGATCTCCGCCTTCATTGACAAGTTCAACCTGCCACGCAAGCAGACCGCCATCGCCGTTGGAACCTTTATGGCCTTGCTGTCTATCATCTTGTTCTCCACCACCTCCGGCCTGGCAACGCTGGACATCATGGACAAGTTCACCAACAACATCGGTATCGTGGCCATCGCCTTGATCATCATCGTGTGCGTCGATTGGATCTCCCGCCGCATCGACGAGATCCAGGCACACATCAACCAGGTTTCCTCCTTCCGTGTGGGCACCATCTGGCGCATCTGCGTGGTCAACGTGACCACCCTGGTCCTGGGCTTTACCCTTATTCAGGAGCTCATCTCGCTGATCACCGAACCGTACGGCGGCTACTCCCAGCTCCAGATCGGCCTGTTCGGCTGGGCAGTTCTTGCCATCATCCTGGTTCTGGCCTTCGTCCTCTCCGCGATGCCGTGGCCTGCCGGGCTGCCCGTCGATGGCCCTCCAGGCTCCGACTTCGGTGTAGATCCGCACCATGCTCGCCCGGTTCTCAAGCCCAGCAAGTACGATCCGAACAAGCCCCGCATCCCGGGTTTTGCCGCCGAACAGTACAACTAGAAGACCACAAACACGAGGTTGAGTGGGCAGATGCGGAAGCCAGATAAGCGGGCACGCGCCCGAACCGGCTTCAAGGCACCTGCCCAGACCACACAGCCTCGGCGTTGAGCCCACATAAACTGATAAGGAGCCAAACATGTCCGGCACCGCCATCGTGATGATGCTGCTGTTCATCGTCGTCATCTGGGGCGGACTCGCCCTCACGGTGATCCACCTGCAGCGCCACCCGGATGAGACCTCCGGCCTATTGGGCGATTCCAAGCACGCTACCGATGACGTGCTGATCGCCCAGGAGCACCACGCCCCACGCGCCTAAGCAATCTCATCGATCCCCGACTCGCTTACTTCACTGAGCAAGAGTTGGGGATTTTTTATGCCCCAAAGCGCAAGGCAGTAACCCTTCGACGACCGTGATGGGGCACAATTGGAAAGGTGAACTCCGACAACTCGCCCCACAACTCCCGCCGCGGTCGCCTCCGGCGCGGTGGGGCCTTGCCGGTATTCAAGGATCTTGAACCGAAGGCAGCCCGCGACAGCATCGACCGCTCCGTCATCATCGGCCAGGGAATCAAGTCGCTGGCCGAATGGTGCCTGCGCCTCTTAATCATCAGCGCCGCGGCCTATGTGGGCTGGTTCATCCTCAAACAACTCTGGCGCGGCGTGCTCCCCGTCGCTCTGGCGCTGATCGTATGCACCGTATTGTGGCCGCCGGTGCGCTACCTGCGCTCGCGCGGCATACCCATGGCGGGGGCGGTCTTTTTGGTCATTGTCGCCTCGATCGGGCTCATAGGCTCAGTGTTTTGGCTCATCGCCCCCAGCGTCGGGCGCCAATCGCAGGCACTGTTTTACCAGTCCATCGAAGCCGTGCAGCGTTTCCAATTGTGGCTTCAAGGCCCGCCGCTGAGCCTTGACGACGACACGATGAACGACCGTATCAACAGCGCCGTGCAGTGGCTTCAGCGCGAGTCCGGAAACATCGCCGGCGAAATCTTCTCCGGCATCGGCGTCGCCACCTCCGTCCTCGTCACCTTGGGCGTTGTCTTGGTATTGACCTTCTTCTTCCTCAAAGACGGCGAGCGATTCCTCCCCTGGGTTCGTAGCATCGTTGGCCAGCGGGCCGGTTGGCATTTGACGGAGCTGCTCACCCGTTCCTGGGTGACCTTGAGTGGCTTCATCCGCGCCCAAGCTTTCGTGTCCTTGGTTGACGCGGTCTTCATCGGCTTGGGACTGATCATCTTGAAGGTGCCAATGGCCTTGGCCTTGGCGGTGTTAACCTTTCTCGGCGGTTTCATCCCGATCGTCGGCGCCTTCGTTGCTGGTACCTTAGCCGTGGTGGTCGCCTTAGTGTCACTGGGAATGACGAAGGCGATCATCGTCTTGCTGATCGTGCTGGCCGTCCAACAGCTCGAGGGCAACATCTTGTCGCCGCTGCTGCAGTCGCGGGCGATGAACCTGCACCCGGTGATCGTTTTGATGGCGGTGACCTTAGGCTCGAGCCTGTTCGGTATCGTCGGCGCCTTCTTGGCTGTGCCTTTCGCGGCGATGGTCGCCGTGTTGCTTCGCTACTTGGATGACATGACCGCCCTGCGCGCTGGCGAAAAGACCGCCAGCGAGATCCACTTCGTCACCGTCGCGGGTTCCTTGTCAGGGCAGTATGGCGAAGAGGTTGGCCGCAAGCTGCGTGAGCGCATCAATCTGCAATTCCTGCGCCCGGGCGAGCACCACGGTCCCCAGGCCGAACCGTCGCTGGAGTCGGGCCATGCTCGGCCGGAACAGGGTGCGGACAACGCCGTCGCCCAATCTCCAGGCGCGGCATCGTCTTCTGATTCATCCGAGTCATCCAAGGCATCGGACATCACCACTCCTGGAGGGTCGCAGGAGGCTAACCTTCAGGATGCTCCCCCACGCACGTTGCGTATCGCGCGCCTGTGGGGTTCACGCCTCACAAAGGCCTTGACCCGGTTACCAACCCTGTTTCGCCGCCGCCGCTAGTGCTGCCGCGCGTGCTACCTATAGGTGGCTGGCATCACTTCCCGGGCGCTTGCCTGGCAGATTCGCTCCGACACGAGCAGTCAACAACGGGTGAATGTCCGTTCCAGCTGCATGTCTCGGTAACATAACGGTTTGTGACTATCCATCAAGACTCAAGGCGCAAGGCTACGCAAGCACGACCGAGATCCCGTCGGTCCTACGGCTTCCCGTTGTGGGTTTCCTTGCTGATCCTGTGCGCCGCATTGGCGGTGGGCACGATAGTCACCTTGAGCGCAGGCCAGCTTGGTATTCCCTTCCTCACGATTTTCGTGGTGGCAGCACTTGTCGTCGCGGTTCTCACTGAACCGCGCGGGCTATTTCTTATCGTCGCAAGCATGCCCATGGCGTTCATGTTGTTTGCGGTATTGACCAGCTACTTGCTTGTCAAGGGTGCCGCACCTGCGGGCACGCCTGTTTCCAAGACCCAAATCGTGACGTCGCTGTACCCTTTCATCCAGCACTTTCCGGTGCTTGCCTTAACGACGGTCGCAGCCGGCATCGTGGCTTATCTCCGCCTCGCGTTGCTGCGCCGCAGCGATCGCATTAGCACGGCCACCGCGCAGCAGCGGCGCCGGCAGCAATCGGAGGCGCAGCTGCGTAACACCACCGCCGCCCGCAAGGCCCGCAGTCAGTCACAGCGGGCGCGCAGGTCGCACTCCTCGTCGCAACCTGGCACGCAGGTCACCGTCGAGGAGCTCATGCGTCGCCGGCAGGAACGCGCCGCGGCCAAGGCACAGCGGCCCAGCCGCAGTGCGGGCGAGCAAAGACTTCCCGGGGCAGATTCGGCAGTCAGGTCCGCCACTGAATCGGGGCGCCGTGGCGCAACTCAGGCTGCGCAACCGGCCCGACCGGCACAACAAGCCCGCCCTGAGCAGCCGGCGCGGCCGCGGAAGTCTTTCAACGACGATCTCTACAAATAAGGCAACGCCTTATTCTTGACCCGCATCCTGCGGGTCTTTTGTTATCAATCCCCCGACGTGCCTTGTTTCTCTGGGATGAAATAGCTCGCTACGTGGCTGCGCGGCATATCGCAGACACGCATGCCACAAATTTTTGCCCAAGCTCGTTCAGCACCGGCCGAGGTAGGCAAAGAATATACCCGGCGGCCTTCGTTCGTGTGAGGGCCACCGGGCGTTTATTGCTCGCTAAATCGGCACTGCAGCTAAAACACCTCAGGTGCGTAGCAATGTTGCTTTTAGGAAAACCTCTTACCGGCATGCACCGTTAAGTATGCGTGGGCATAGAGTCCCTATACACGTTCTGCTGGTTCTAGGTCCTCGATGGGCGCAGATCGCGCGGCAGGGAGAAGGTGATCTTCTCCGCGGCGGTGAGGACTTCTTCTACCTCACCAAAGCCATGATCGTTGAGGAACTCGATGACCTCGCGGACGAGGATTTCCGGTACGGATGCGCCGGAGGTCACGCCGACTGTCGTCACACCTTCTAACCATGCGGGGTCGATTTGGTGGGCATAATCGACCAGGTAGGAGGCATTCGCACCCGCCTGGAGGGCAACCTCGACCAGCCGCTTGGAGTTTGAGGAGTTTTGCGAGCCGACAACGATAACAAGCTGGGACTTTTCGGCGATAGCCTTGACCGCAACCTGGCGGTTCTGCGTCGCATAGCAGATGTCATCGCTTGGAGGGTCTTGAAGGTTATCGAATCGGGCATGCAGCTCCTTGACGATAACCATGGTCTCGTCCACCGACAACGTGGTCTGGGACAGCCAGACGAGCTTCTCGTTGTGCAGCCACTCCGGAAGCGTGGCCACGGACTCTACGCCATCAACGAGATGGGTGACCTCAGGGGCCTCGCCGGCGGTACCCTCCACCTCCTCGTGGCCTTCGTGGCCAACGAGCAGAATGTGGTAGCCATCGCGGGCAAAACGCTTGACCTCATTGTGCACCTTGGTCACCAGCGGGCAGGTGGCATCGAGGGTCTTCAGCTCGAGGCTGCGTGCCTCCTCATGAACCGCCGGGCTTACGCCGTGTGCGGAAAACACCAGGTGGGAGCCCGCCGGCACCTCGTCGGTTTCGTTAACGAAGATGGCGCCACGCTTGGCCAGGGTGTCGACCACGTAGCGGTTGTGGACGATCTCTTTGCGTACGTACACCGGGGTGCCGTGCTTTTCTAGTGCCTTCTCGACGGTCTCCACGGCGCGATCGACGCCGGCGCAGTAGCCGCGTGGGGCCGCAAGCAGAACTTTCTTGGTTTTTTCAACTGTCTCAACGTCAGCGCTCATGCACACCAGCTTAAACTACTTGCCAAAATGCTGCGTAAACCCGAAACCCTTTCCAATTACTGGCCCCTGATGGCGAAGCGAAGGCTAGGCGGATCTGCGCCGGGTTTCTTCCTCTCGCTCCTATCTTCCTAGTGTTCTTGGCGTCCCTATTCCTTTTTGCGTTTTTCCTTTTGCGCCGTAAGTTTCTTCTCCTTAGACTTCATTAGTCCTCCTGTTTTCAGAATTCCTGTCTTCCTTTGTTTGCTGCTCGAATTCCGCGCATCCTGAGTGTCCATGTGCATCGCTACCCGTTTCTCCTCGCGTGCGGATCGTGTCGCGCGTTCTCGTTCGCTTCGCGGGTGCGCCGTTTGTACATCCATGTGATTCGCGTGTGTCTGGTTGCTTTACGACGTCAACAGCTACGCACGTTTATCGCCCGCCTTCTTAGCGAGGGGTCGATTGCTACCCACGAGCTAAACCCGGAGACGTTTGTACTAAACCATTGCGGCTACAAGCCATGGTCGATCCTGCGGCGCTTTGAAGCACAACGAGGCAAAGCATATCCGGTTGGCGACTGGATGTGAGCAAGCCAGATAAGCTCGTATGAGTACGTTGTCCACATGGTCTCGTCGCCGTCTATGGCGGCAGCTTTTCGCTGTGCTCGCAAAGCGCCAGACGAGGTGGCTGTGATCGTTGTGGGGTGACCATTGTGGCGGTGCTGATGGCCGTGTTCGGGGACGCGTTTACCACCATGTTCCCGAGGACGTGTTTGACGCTGTGGCCGTGCTATTTTTCATGGCTGTAGCTGCGTGAACGACTAGGTCGTTCACGCTGATTTGAGAGGTACTGAGTTGATAGTTGACGAGTTAAGGGGTGAGAGTTTCTTTGGTTAATTCCGCGGAACAACCCTGGCCGGTACGGGAGGTCAATTCCAAGGTCAAAAGCTGGATCGACCGCCTCGGGTTTATTTGGGTTGAGGGCCAGATTACCCAGCTCAACGTCAAACCGAGCTGGAAGAACAGCTATATCACCCTGCGCGATCCGGAGGTCGAAGCCTCCGTACAACTGACCTGCCCGACAAACCTCATCCGAGGGCTTGACTTTCCCTTAGGTGATGGCGACCGCATCGTCGTTTTTGCTAAGCCGGACTTCTACACCAACCGTGGCTCCTTTTCGCTTGCGGTTCATGAAATTCGCCCGGTGGGCGTGGGCGAGTTGCTGGCAAGGATCGAAAAACTGCGCCACCAGCTGGCCGCCGAGGGCTTATTCGCCCCAGAGCGCAAGAAGCCGATCCCGTTCCTACCAAATCGCATTGGATTGATCACGGGACGCGGTTCCGCCGCCGAACGCGATGTGCTATCAGTTTCCCAATCGCGGTGGCCGGAGGTCAGTTTCGAGATTCGCAACACCGCCGTGCAAGGAGCCCGCGCAGTTCCTGAGATCATCAATGCCCTCCAGGAATTGGACGCAATGCCGGAAGTTGATGTCATCATCATCGCCCGCGGCGGTGGCTCGGTCGAAGATCTCCTCCCCTTCTCCGAGGAGGCCCTGCAGCGCGCGGTCGCAGCCGCTCACACACCGGTGGTCAGCGCCATCGGCCATGAGCCGGATACCCCAATCCTCGATAACACCGCTGACCTGCGCGCAGCCACCCCGACCGACGCTGCCAAACGCGTTGTTCCCGACGTAGCCTTGGAACGCACCCGCATCAAAGAATTAAGGGATCGCACCACAGCAGCGCTGCGTACCTGGCTGAACAGGGAGGTCAACACCATCGCGGCATTGCGTTCGCGCCCGGTGCTGGCCAATCCTTTTACGACCGTGGAACGATACGAACAAGACCTCGAACGCGACAGTGCTTCTATGCGCCGCGCCATCACTCGCCTCGTCGATGCCGAAACTGCGGCAGTGGGCGCCCTGCGTGCACAGGTCTCGGCCCTGGGTCCTTCCGCGACCCTGGCGCGAGGATACTCGGTCGTCCAGGTCGTACCCCGCGATGGAACCCCGCCCGAAGTGGTGATGAGCATCGAGCAGTCCCCGCCCGGCAGCCAACTGCGCATTCGTGTGGCCGATGGATCTATCGTGGCCGCAGCGATGCAGACACATCCTGCCGACTAGTTCAGGACACAAGGAATGCCGCGACAACGTCAGCGAGTACCCCAGTCGCCTATCGCAACAATGTGCGTGCCAGGAGGAAGCATTGGGCGCCTTAACCTGAAGGGCAGGCAGTGCGGACCCCGGCACGTCCACAGCGTTGCGAAATTTACACCTCTTTCCGCATTTCCCATCACCTTTTCCATCCACAAAGGACTACACCATGAACCCATCCAATCCAGATGTCATCGGCTCCGGAAACGGCGCGTACGCCTTCGAGCCGGTCGAAACACTCAGCTACGAACAAGCACGCGATGAGCTCACCGAGATCGTGCGCATCCTGGAGCTTGGGCAGATGCCGCTCGATGAGTCCCTGAAGTATTGGGAGCGTGGCGAGGCACTCGCAAAGCGCTGCGAGCAGCATCTCGCCGGCGCCCGGGAACGCATCGACAAGGCCGTGGGCAGTGGCGACGACGCCCCCTTCTGAGCCATCTCCTCATTACCCTCGGTCCTGGATTACACAGGCTTCTGTCACGTCGCCCAATCACGGAACCCGGTCGGGAAAAGTAGGCACCGAGAGAAAAAAGAAGGCCTCTTCTCGCTGGAGCGACGAAGGCCTTGGGACACGCATTAGCGACCACACAACCGACGGTGACCTAGCTGGAAAGGTCCCACGATGCGGACCTGTTAACGTCGGAAAGCAATGCCTTTGGGAATAACGCGGCCTGGCAAAACGAAAGCGAGCTCGCTTCAAGCGCGCAGCGCCGGCAAGGCTTCACACGCGACGAAGGGCACCCCCCTTTTGCGGGAGCGCCCTTCGCATTTCACACACTTTGACCAGCTGGCTTTACTAGCCCTTCGGCTAAGGCTCGGCGGCGACGGTTGCTTCGAACAAGGCATTGAAATCCTCGTCCGTGGCGGCACCGGTGACCAGCAAACGCACATCTCCCAGATCCATAACCCTCAGGTCCCGGACATCTTTCTCATCAGAACCGTAAATGGTGACCTCATTCGAACCAAGCTGATAACTCGATTCCTCGGTACGCACGTGCTCATCGAAGCCTTCCACGGCGGCTGCTTCCTCGACACCGGTCTGGGTCAACTGCAGGTATCCGTCGGAACCGATGACCCAGCCCACGGTCGGCGCCGTTTCACCGGCAACGCTGGAACGACGGGCCGAATTAGCGGTCCACCCCTCGGGCACCTGCGGACTACGAACCGGGAAAGCCTCCGCACGAGATTCAATGTCAAGGAAAGCCTTTTCATCGACCTGATTGACCGGCATATTATCCGGCTCGCCCCGGTCGAAACTGCATAGACCGGTGAATGCCACCACGGCGACCATCACCAGAACAATCACCGCGACCGAGTAGAACATGTCGCGACCGTCTTCAAAGATCTTCGGTTTTTCTTCAGCCACGCACAACAGTATTCCACGACTTGCCAGCCTCGCCGCCACCGAACCCTTTCCTGCGCCTAGATATGCAGCTAACCAAGTATTTGTCGCCGGCGCACGTGACCGACGCATCTAATAAGGGTAACCAGGGAAGGGCAAAATGGCGTGGCTTCAGAATGCCACAGTCATGCCTTGTCTAGGCGGGAAAATGGCAGAGGTATGGGAAATGTCCGGTTCCACCCCAGGAAAATCCGAATGTAGGTACTTGTTTACCCCGCTGCGCAATCGATTGATGTCGCATTCGAGCAGGCACGGGTGATGACACGTGGCCTCCCCCACGTCCCCACGAATGTAGCTAACAGAACACAATCTGGGTTTTGTTGCCCTCTTTCGGGTGATAAAAGTCCCCACTATCGCCTGCATAAGTGGAACAATGAATATCAGGCCGCGCAAACGTTTCCGCGCGAGCACCTGATAAATGTCGTGATTACTTTTATGCCACAGGAGGCATTGTTCTATGAACGCACTTCACCCAGAGATTCCGGACCGTAACCTGGCACTCGAGCTCGTGCGAGTCACTGAGGCCGCAGCGTTGGCATCGGGCCGTTGGGTAGGCCGTGGCATGAAGAATGAAGGCGATGGTGCCGCAGTGGACGCCATGCGTAAGCTGATCAACTCCGTCGAAATGAATGGCGTTGTCGTCATCGGCGAAGGCGAAAAGGACGAGGCTCCGATGCTGTTCAACGGCGAGCATGTCGGCACCGGCACCGGCGCGGAGGTAGACATCGCCGTTGACCCGATCGACGGCACCACCTTGATGGCCGAAGGCCGCCCGAATGCCATTTCCGTTCTTGCTGCTTCCGAGCGCGGCTCCATGTACGACCCGTCCGCAGTGTTCTACATGCGCAAGATCGCCACCGGTCCCGAGGCTGCAGACGTCATCGACATCACCGCACCGACCGCCTACAACATCGAGGCAGTAGCAAAGGCCAAGGGCATTTCCAAGTCCGATGTCACCGTCGTCGTCCTCGACCGCCCGCGCCACGTCGAGCTCATCAAGGAGATCCGAGAGGCCGGCGCCAAGGTGCGCCTCATCCGCGATGGTGACGTCGCAGGTGCAGTAGCAGCCGCCCAAGACACGAACTCCGTTGACCTCATGATGGGCACCGGCGGCACCCCCGAGGGTATCATTACCGCCTGCGCGATGAAGTGCATGGGTGGCGCGATCCAAGGCATGCTCGCGCCGAAGGACGAGGCCGAGGCCGACAAGGCACGTGCCGCCGGCCATGACCTGTCCCGCGTGCTCACCACCAACGACCTGGTTACCTCCGACAACTGCTTCTTCGTGGCAACTGGTGTGACCAACGGCGACATGCTGCGTGGCGTGTCCTACCGCAAGAACGGCGCCACCACCCGCTCGCTGGTCATGCGTTCCAAGTCCGGCACGGTGCGTTTCATCGAGTCCGTCCACAAGCTGTCCAAGCTGCAGGAATACTCGGTAGTCGACTACACCCGCCAAGACTAGTAGCCTACCCGGCCAAAGCCACGCTCGGCGAAGTTCGACGAGAATGAGAGCTCCCCTTTCAGCAGTCCCGTTCCCGCAGTCCTTTAAAAGAAGGTGCGCGGCGCGGGACTGTTGTATGTGATTGGGTTCCCTATGAGGGGGAAGCAGCCTCGAACCGCTTTACAAAACTAAAGGTCAGGATAGTGATTAGCGTCACTTGTCCCCCTTTCTCACAATCACACCCACAAATCTGGCACAATTGGTTCATACTTGTGACGTTGACGTTTTTGATGCTTCCAGCCGGGAAAATCGCCCTCTCGAGTGACTACGCGCAGCACAACTCGGTGGAGGTGCTCGAAACCATTGGCGTCATCAGATAAACATTGACACTTCAAACACGAAGGTGGATTCCATCACATGACTGAGTACCGCATCGAACACGACACCATGGGCGAAGTAAAGGTTCCCGTTGACGCCCTGTGGCGTGCACAGACCCAGCGCGCTGTTGAGAACTTCCCCATTTCGGGTCGTGGACTCGAGTCTGCACAGATCCGTGCAATGGGCCTGCTCAAGGCCGCCTGCGCACAGGTCAACAAGGACCGTGGCCTGCTTTCCGCTGAGCAGGCTGATGCGATCATCGCCGCAGCGAAGGAAATTGCTGAGGGCAAGCACGACGCTGAGTTCCCGATCGACGTGTTCCAGACCGGTTCTGGTACCTCTTCCAACATGAACACCAACGAGGTCATCGCCTCCCTGGCCCAGAAGGCCGGCGTCGAGGTTCACCCGAATGACCACGTCAACATGGGTCAGTCCTCCAACGACACCTTCCCAACCGCAACCCACGTGGCAGCCACCGAGGCTGCTGTGAAGGAGCTCATCCCAGGCCTGAAGGTTCTCCAGGCTTCCCTTGCTGCAAAGGCTAAGGAATGGGAGACCGTGGTTAAGTCCGGCCGTACCCACCTGATGGACGCCGTCCCGGTCACCCTGGGTCAGGAGTTCTCCGGCTACGCTCGCCAGATCGAGGCCGGCATCGAGCGCATCGAGGCTACCCTGCCTCGTCTGGGCGAGCTGCCCATCGGCGGCACCGCAGTAGGCACTGGCCTGAACACCCCTGCCGACTTCGGCGAGAAGGTCACCGCTGAGCTGGTCAAGCTCACCGGCGTTTCCGAGCTGCGCGAGTGCGTTAACCACTTCGAGGCTCAGGCTAACCGTGACGGCTTGGTTGAGTTCTCCGGCGCGATGCGCACCGTCGCTGTTTCCCTGACCAAGATCGCCAACGACATCCGCTGGATGGGCTCCGGCCCACTGACCGGCCTCGGAGAGATTCACCTGCCAGACCTGCAGCCTGGTTCTTCCATCATGCCGGGCAAGGTCAACCCGGTTCTGTGCGAAACTGCAACCCAGGTTGCCGCGCAGGTCATCGGCAATGACGCAGCTGTTGGCTTCGCAGGCTCCCAGGGAGCTTTCGAGCTCAACGTGTTCATCCCGGTTATGGCTCGCAACGTGCTCGAGTCCGCTCGCCTGCTGGCCAACACCGCCCGCGTCTTCGCGGAGCGCTTGGTAGACGGCATCGAGCCCAACGAGGAGCGCATGCGCACGCTGGCCGAGTCCTCCCCGTCCATCGTGACCCCGCTGAACTCCGCTATCGGCTACGAGAACGCCGCCAAGGTTGCCAAGACCGCCCTAAAGGAAGGCAAGACCATCCGCCAGACCGTGATCGACATGGGCTTTGTCGATGGTGAGAAGCTGACCGAGGAAGAGCTGGATAAGCGCCTCGACGTCTTGGCTATGGCCAACACCGACCGCGACAAGTAAGGCGCCTGAATTCGGCTTGGTTTGAATCAGCCGCTACTTGTACAGTGGCCACCTTCCCTTTTTGCAGGGATGGTGGCCACTTTTTGTGATTGAACAATCGCCAACTTGCAAGGAGCACAGATGAATTTCACTTGCGGGCGCTATTCCCCTGTGGAATCCAGCCGCTCGATGGCCTCATAGGAATCAGTGAGATATTTATCCAGCAGCTCACTGGCCTGGATCTAATTCCCTTCGAGGGGTGCATTGGCGATTGCCGCGTTTCGGATCACGGTGGACTTATAGACCTCTGGGCTGTCGCCATTCGCCAGCATGATCATGCGCATTGGCACGTTAATGTGTTTACACAGGTTAGCAATATGGGAGTTATTGGGAGTTTCGAAAATACCTTGATGAAACTTCATGTTAAGCAGTGCAGCCTTTTCCCAATCCTCACACGCTTCCACCCCACCGGATTCAATTGTGAAAGCTAAGAGCTCCTGGGCAAGGTTTGCGCACCGTTCGTTTGATTCGAAGGCATACAAGCAACCAATCTCGGCATAGCGGCGAAATTCATATAGATCTTCCACCTCGGCGCTATGAAAGGTTTTTACTTCAGCGTCACGGTTGATGAAGCAAACGAGCCCACCTCGAATCAGGACGCAGAAGGCCTTGCGCAGCATGTTGCGCGATACGAAGAAATGGTGAGCGAACTCCGCCTCGATGATATTGTCGCCCGGTTACAACACCTCGCATGACCATGTCAGTTATCAAACTCACCACGCTAGAAAACGGTAGATACCAAATGCGCTTATTCGCTTTCCTGTACTCCCTTCGCAGTGCAAAGCTTGACTGGAACACTCTTCCATGTAGCGGGCATTACTGAAAACGGATTCTTTCATAATCTTGCACCTGGTTTATTTTTGCACTAGGTTTACTTTTCGTGTCCACTACTCCCGAGATTTCCCTGCGTGAGCGCAAGCGCCGACAGACACTGGCGGACATCGAAGATGCCGCGTCGCGGCTCGTTGCCGAGCGTGGATTCGCCAATGTCACGGTTGATAATATTTGCCACGAGGCCAGGATTTCCAAGCGGACATTTTTTAATTACGTCGATTCCAAAGAGACCGCCGTTCTCGGAGGACCACCTCGCGAATTCACCGCGGATCAGCGCCGTCGGCTGCTATGTTCCCAGCACGATGACCTCGTGGCCACGCTGTTGGAAATGTCTTTGGAAAATGTCATTTCCGGACAGACGTCCACCCCGGAACAGCGCGCGATTTTGCTTCGCCGACGCAAGCACATCCGCCGTACGGATCCCGCCCTTGACCACGTCAATTCCAACCGTATGATAGTGGTTTTCCACTACCTGCTGGCAGAAATCGTGGAGTATTTTGACACCTACCCCCATAACCGCCGCATCGCCAACGTCGCACCCGAAATGGAGGCAGCACATTTAGCGCTGCTGGTGACTGGGGCAATCCGTCTGGGGTTTTCGCGCTGGGTGGACACTCAAGGTGAAAGCTACGACCAGCTTGCCCCTCGCTGCCGCGAGTCCTTGGCCATGCTGCGCACCTTAGCCACCCCGCCCGAAGACACCTGATAGGAAAGAAAGTCCCACACGTGCCCGTCGCTGTGCCTGTGTACAGCACGTTGGCACTTTCTTCCTTTTTACCTGGCACACGCTCACACACGAGCATTTTTCTCACCCCCTTAACACGGGGGTGCTTTGACTGATTTATCCACATCAAGGAAACACATAACGTTTATGACCGCAGAAGCTACTTCGCCCAAGCATCAACGTACTGGGCTCATTATCGGCGCGCTCATGCTGAGCATGCTCATGAGTTCGCTGGGCCAAATGATCTTTACCACCGCACTGCCCACCATCGTCGGCGATCTCGGTGGCGTGGAGCACATGTCCTGGGTGATTACCGCTTTTCTCCTTGGCCAGACGGTGGCGATGCCGCTGTTTGGCAAGCTCGGTGATCAGCTCGGCCGTAAGCCACTCTTTATCGGTGCCAACGCACTGTTCCTCGTTGGCTCCATCGTCGGCGCTACAGCTTCGTCGATGGGCGTTCTCATCGCCGGCCGTGCTATCCAGGGCTTTGCCGGTGGCGCGATGATGATCTTGTCGCAGGCCATTACCGCCGAGGTGACAACTCCGCGTGAGCGAGGAAAGTACATGGGCATCATGGGTTCCGTGTTCGGCGTCGCCTCCGTCTTGGGCCCGCTGGTCGGCGGGTGGTTCACCGATGGGCCCGGCTGGCGTTGGGGCATGTGGCTGAATGTCCCGCTCGGCGTAGTGGCCATTATCGCCATCGTGGCCTTGCTTCACCTGCCTCCTAAACACAACAGCTTCCGGATTGACTGGCTGGGAACTGTGACGATGACCATCGCCACCGCAGCGCTGATTCTCTTTGTCACCTGGGGCGGCCGTGACTACGAGTGGGGCAGCACGACGATCATTGGTCTGATTGTCACCTCGATCGTGTTTGCGGCACTGTTTGTTGTGATCGAATCCAAGGCCAAAGAGCCACTGATTTCCCTGGCGCTTTTCCGCAATTCGAACTTCGTGCTGGCCACCCTTGCTGGCCTTGCCGTTGGTGTGCTCATGTTCGGCTCCCTTGGCTACCTGCCTACCTACCTGCAGATGGTCCATCACCTCACCCCCACCAAGGCAGGCCTGATGATGATTCCGATGATGGGCGGCATGATCATTACCTCGATCATGACGGGCAATCTGATTACCCGCTTTGGTAAATACAAGCGTTACCCCATCGTCGGCCAGGCCATTATCACCGTCGCGATGGTATTGCTGTCCACCCTCGAAGCGCATGATTCGCTGGTTTTAGTTGGCGTCTACCTTGCCGTCTTCGGTGTCGGTTTGGGCTGCACGATGCAGGTGCTGGTGCTGATCGTGCAAAACTCCTTCCCCTTGGAGCAGGTGGGTGCGGCGACGGGCTCGAATAACTTCTTCCGCCAGGTTGGTGGCGCGTTGGGCTCTGCACTGGTGGGTTCTATCTTCCTGTCCGGCTTGAAGTCCAATCTGGCTGACGCGATGCCGGCCGCCATCGCTCAGGCAGCAGCCCAGGGCACCGACGTCAGCGCCCTACAGCAGGCCTCGGGAACCTCTAGCCTGACCCCTGCACTGGTATCCAGCCTTCCGGAACCGGTTCGCGATGCGATCGGGGTGGCCTATAACGACGCCCTTACTCCGGTGTTCTTATACCTCGCGCCGCTGGCCGCCATCGCGATGATTATCTTGTTCTTCATCAAGGAGCACGCCCTGCGCACCACGCGCTAGGCCGCGCCGCTGCACAATCAAATCACACTAAACCCCGTCACACCTTGTTACCTCACAAAGATCAAGGGTGTGACGGGGGTTTGCACATTGCGCCTTATCAGTGGCTTTCTTCTCAAAAGATCCCGGGGTCTTGAGGATTACAGAATCTCTTTTTGGTCGGCTGAGGAAGCTATTTCTCAAATCCCAACGCCGTGGTGTCGTCGATTTCGGGTTTGGGAAGAAGCTTTTCCCACACGTCCGTGTCGCGCCACTGCCCGGCCATCTCCCCGTAGGTCATTTTTGCCAGGTGGCTGAAGGTTCCCACCTTTTCAAAGCCGCGGGATTCGTGCAGCTTTGCGCTGCCTTCATTTTCCGGGAAGATCCACGAGTGGATGGCCCACTTACCCATAGACTGGCAGGTCTCGATGAGCTTGTCGAGCAACGCGCCCGCTACCCCACGTCCTTGCGCGTCCCGGTGAATGTAGATGGAATCTTCCACGACGCCGTGAAAGACGCTGCGCGAGGAGGCTGGTGCCGCCGCAACCCATCCGAGCACCGTGGAGTCGTCATCGGCCTCGACGGCCACGAACATGGTTCCTTCTAGTTTCACGCTGCTGAACTTCTCCCAGCTCGGTGCCTCCCCTTCATAGGTGGCGTGCCCTGTGGATAGGCCCTGCAGGTAGATGCCCTGAACTTGGCCGAAGTCCTGGCGGCGAAGCGGCCGGATGAGAAAATCTTTAGAAGACATACCTCCCGATTGTTCCGGAATTATCTATGCCATGCAATCGAACTTGACACGCGTCCTTAAAAGACCGCAGTCTCCATGAAGCCCAGATTGGCGTGCCCTGGGCGGCGTCCGCCGATCCCCGCGAGGTCGATCACGTATCTCTACGAAGCGTTGGCTTTCCTACAAGGCCGTTGCCCCAAAAGAACGTCGGCTGTGGCTTCGGGTATTCGCTTAACGACGCCTACGGCCACCGCGCCCCTGCTTCGAGCTACCTCGACCGTGTGCGCGCTGGTTAGCCTGTGCGCCGTGCTTCCTGGTCGCGCTACCCCTTGCCTTGGCTGAGGGCTTGGATTGTGCAGTGGGTTTTTTGGAAGACTTCGCAGTTTCCCCACCGGCTTGGCGAGAAGAGTTGAGCGTTCGGCCTTTGGCAATGCCGACGAAATCCTGGATCGCTTCGGAATCGGCGTCTTTTTCCCACACTAGGGCGATGGTGGTCGCCGGCACCCCGGTGGTGGTGCTGCGAAAGTTGCGGGTCTCGATCTTCTTGCCGGCAAGCACCTTCAGCAGTGGACGTGGGGCGATGACCACGCCCACGTTCGCCGCAACTACCTGCAAGTTATCGCGCACCGCCTGAATATCTACTTCCCCGCCCTCATAGCGGTAGAGGATCTTTTCCTCCGCGACGTCGTCCTCGGAGATCTCATCCACAAGCGTGAGCGTGTGATCGACTGGTACCGCGATGCCACTTGCCTCCTCATAGAGTCGAACAATGTGAAAACGCTCCGGATCGACCCTTGCATCAGGAAGCCGCATGAGCTTGAGTTGCGTCGGCTGGGTGAATGGATCGTCGGATGGATCTTCGTGCAAGCCTCCGTGATTGGTGCGGTCCCGGTAACGGTCGAACCACTTGCCAGGTTCGGTGCCGGTGACAAAACTTAAGCTCAACATTTATTTAATGCTACCGTTAATGGCGTGAATGAAGAATCTGTAATCCAGCCGTCGGGCACCGCCATGAAGCCACAGACGGCGGCAAAGAAGCTGGGAATCTATCTCCCCGCCACGCCAGAGGAGTTCCAGGCCACCGCGCTCACCCACCAACAGTTCGTCGAGCTGCAAAAGAATCCGCCGGAGTGGCTGTCCACTCTTCGTCGTGTTGGCCCGCACCCGCGCCCCGTCGTCGCTCAGAAGCTCGGTATCACCATCGCAGCCTTGAAGCGCAATGACATGGATCGCCCCATGACCACCGAGGAGATCAAGGCGCTTTTGGGTGACCAGCCGGAGTGGCTTCGCGCCGCACGCACCGCCTTAGCCGAAGGCCGCGGCGCATAACCCGACTCCGCCACAGCACAACCAATTCCAGCGCCGTTTCGTGCGCGGTCAAACGCCCTGCCCTAAGGCAGGGCGTTTGTTTTTTGCACACACCTGCCACGCCGAGGGTTGCGGCCTGTGGCCGTCGGAAAGCACGCATGCCGATGATGAAAGGATCTTTCCACCTAGAAGGTCTAACGGCCGCCCGAGCACGGACAATCAGGGGTTGACCTAGGCAAACTCATTCTCAAAGACACTGCCGGTTTATTCCCGACCAAGCATTGTTGAGATGTACACCACAGGCGCAAAAGTGCATGAAGCATCTCACCAAAGGAAATTTTGCACGGCGTGAATTTTCCGGAGTATTGTTCCATTCGTGTCCGATTCACCCCTATCTCACCGCGAAGCCAAAAAGCGCCGTACCCGCGCCGCCCTCGAATCAGAGGCAACCAAGCAGGTACTCGCCCGCGGCTCCGCAAACGTGACCATCGAGGACATTTGCGAGCCGGTTGGAATTTCCAAACGCACGTTCTTCAACTACTTCTCCTCCAAAGAAGAAGCCATCATCGGCGCAGGCCCGAGGATCCCCACCGATGACGAGGTACAAGCGTTTATTGCTAAGCCCCACGACGACATCCTCGGGTCGACAATGCGGTTTTTCCACTCGTTGATCTTCCATGACTCGCATATCTTCGACTGGGACACGCTCAAGCGCCGCCACGAAATTAAGCAGCGCGAGCCGGAACTCGGCGCGCACCAGTTCGCTAACTTCCACGTGGCCCGCCACCAAGTGGAGCAGCTGCTCATCCAGTACTACACCGCATTCCCGCAACAAGTAGTAGGACACCACACCGCCGAGGAAGAAGCTGGACTCGTCACCGGAATCGCCATCATGTGCCTTGCCAACGCCGGTCGGCGCTGGGAGGCAGAAGGCGACGGCAGCGCCGATTCCCTCATCGAGTTTGGCTTTGAGGTTCGCGAAGAAATGCGAAGGGTGCTGGCAGCTGGCGCCACAACCCAATAAGAATTGAAAAATACTTTTACATCTAAATCACACAAGGAAATGGCTCCATTCCATGACTACACGCACTGAGTCGCACAAGAAAGCAAAACCCAAGAAGGAAAAGCGGCAATCGTCGATGACGCCAGAGCAGCAAAAGCGCGCCTGGTGGGTCTTAGCCGCACTGATGGTCTCGATGCTGTTGGCATCACTCGACCAGATGATCTTTAGTACCGCGCTTCCCACCATCGTCGGCGAGCTCGGTGGCGTGGACCACATGATGTGGGTTATCACCGCCTACATGGTCGGCGAGACCGTTATGCTCCCGATCTACGGCAAGGCAGGCGACCTCATGGGACGCAAGTCCTTGTTCATCGGTGCGCTGACGGTCTTTTTGGCAGGCTCCGTCGTCGGCGGTCTGGCGCAGTCCATGACCGTGCTCATCGCCTCCCGCGCAATCCAGGGCATCGGCGCAGGCGGCCTTATGATTTTGTCCCAGGCGATCATCGCGGACATCATTCCCGCGCGCGAGCGTGGCCGTTACATGGGAATGATGGGTGGCATCTTCGGCCTGTCCGCCGTGCTCGGCCCGCTGCTTGGCGGCTTCTTCACCGAGCATGCCGACTGGCGTTGGGCCTTCTGGATGAACATCCCACTTGGCCTCATCGCGATCGCGATTGCCGCCATCGTCCTGCAGATCCCGAAGCGCGAGTACCCGCCGTTTAAGTGGGACTACCTCGGCACCTTCTTCATGATCGTCGCCACCGTCTCGCTTATCCTGTTCACCACCTGGGGCGGTTCGCAGTACGAATGGTCCGACCCGATCATCATCGGTTTGATCATCACCACCATCGTCGCAGCCATCGTTTTGGTCATCGTCGAGCTGAAGGTGTCGAACCCGCTCATCCCGATGAGCTTCTTCAAAAACCGCAACTTCGCGGTAACGACCGCAGCAGGCCTCGTCCTCGGCATTACCATGTTCGGCATCCTGGGTTACCTGCCCACCTACATGCAGATGGTCAAGGGCATCTCGGCCACCGAGGCTGGCTACATGATGATTCCAATGATGGTGGGCATGATGGGCTTTTCCATCTGGTCCGGTGCGCGTATCTCCAAGGTTGGCACCTACCGTTCCTACCCGATCGTGGGCATGATCATCACCCTCATCTCGCTGTTCTTGTTCCACCAGCTCAGCGTGGACATGCCGCTGTGGCAAATCGGCGCGATGCTATTCATCCTGGGCATGGGCTTGGGCCTTGCCATGCAGGTGCTCGTCCTCGTGGTCCAAAACACCATGCCAATGGAGGTTGTTGGATCTGCAACCGCAGTCAATAACTTCTTCCGCCAGATCGGTTCCTCCTTAGGCTCTGCGCTCGTCGGCGGCATCTTTGTGGGCAACCTCAAGGACGAGATGGCGGCCAACCTTCCGGCGGCCATGTCCCAACTTTCCCCGGAGCAGGCTCAGGCAGCCGCGACGATGGACTCCAACGATTTGACCCCGGCACTGGTTCATCAGTTGCCACAAGCGTTGCGCGATGCCATCGCCGTATCCTACAACGACGCCCTCACCCCGGTCTTCATCATTCTGGTTCCGGCCGTGATCGTTGCCCTCATCTTGGTGTCCGCCATCAAGCACGAGAAGCTGCGCGAAACCTCTCTTGAGATGGAGTTGCACAAGCAGACTGAGGGTGAGGCAGAAGGTGGCGAAGCCGCCTCACGGAGCACCGCCACGGACCCTGCTACCGATTCCAGCACCGTGAGCTCCCACGGGATTGCCGAAGAAAGCGCACATCCAGCTGGCGCAGACAATGCCCCGCGTGAGCGCAAGACCACGATCGTATCTCAGGGCGAGTTCTAGCCCGACGCAGGTCACCTTCGACAGCAATCTCAAACAACGAAACAGAATCCAAGCGCATGTGACGTGGTTCAATGACCAGGTCGTGGCTTGGATTCTTTTTTGGAAAAGCCCTCATCATTAAGGCGCCTGAGGCCCGCATTTTGCGGGTCGTCTCCTATGGGAGGCCCTTGCGGCGATTGCCTGATAGTTGTTCGGTGCCATCTTGACACTTGCTAGGTCATGCTAGGTCACGCTGTGGCCAGCCATCCAACAACGCATCTTGCGAATCTGTTTCTTGAAGCACGATAAGCACCGCATTTTACCCACCCCACCGGTGATGCTCACGGCTGGGGTATTTTTGCTTTCCGACGCCTACCGGCGCCCTTGCCTCCGTGGCGATGATCATCGTTGTGGGGGTTATGCGACAATCTCACCCCTCCGATTGGCCGGGCGTTTGACCCCATCGGTAGTCACTGTTGCCAAAGAACGCGCGACGTGAGGAGCAAGATCACGCAAGCTCGTCGATGAGTCGCTGCTTCGCGGAGGCGAGGTACTCGCGCAATAGCACCGTGGCCTGTTCGTAATTGCGATCTTCAATCAGGCGCAACAAGTGCGCATTTTCCTCGACGTAGGGCTTGTGCAGATTCTCCAACGACCGTGCGCTGAGAAAAGCGAGGCGGGTCTGTGCCAAGATGGCCCGCGTTGAGGCGCTCAGGCGGGGCGAACCCGCCGCATCGACGAGTGCCTGATGGAATGCATAGTTGGCATTGCCCACCGTTTGCCAATCATTGGCGGAAAGAGCCTGATTGGCAGCATCGACCGAGTGGCGCATCGAAAAGAGTGCCTCATCGAGTGCGTCTTGGTCCACCTCCCCTAGGGCCATGGATTCTAAGACGGCACCCTGAACAAGCAGTCGAAAGCGGTAAAGATCGCCCACGTCGGCCACCCGCATCGTCTTCACGAAAACGCCCCGATGGGGGTAATACTCCAAAAGCCCCTCGTAGGCGAGAATCCTAAATGCTTCCCGAAGCGTGTTACGGCTCACCCCAAGCGCCGAAGCCATCGTCAGTTCCTGCAATTGTTGGCCAGGTCGAAGCTGGCCAGCGAGAATTTTGCGAGTGAGGCGCTCAACCACAGTGTCCACTGTTACTTTCATTCCACTCAGTCTATTTCACCACCTCTTTCTTCCCGATTTTCCCTTCCTGAATTCCCGTTGCGGGGGTAAGCCTCAAATTTATCGATTGATAGGTATTGTGCCGCAGACCACGAAAGCCATAGAATTCAGGTCAAGTTGTTGAACAAATTTGTTGAACAACTGGCCTTACCTCAGCCTCTATAGTCAGACGTTAGGAGGGACAATGTCCGCGAACGCCTCCCCCGAACCGGCAGCCACTGCATCACCGTCACTCAAGCAGGCAGCCGCAGCCGCATCGACTCGCACCACATTGATGGGCGCCATCTTCCTTATGGCAACCTCGGCGATCGGCCCCGGTTTCCTTACCCAGACAGCAACCTTCACCAGCTCACTCGGCGCGGCGTTTGCTTTCGCCATCCTGATTTCGATCCTCATTGACATCGCCGTCCAGCTCAATGTGTGGCGCGTTATCGGAATTTCAGGTCTGCGCGCCCAAGAGCTCGGCAATCGCGTGGTCCCCGGCCTCGGTTGGGTTCTTGCGGCGTTAATCGCCATCGGCGGCGTGGTGTTCAACATCGGCAACATCGCCGGCGGAGGCCTTGGCCTTAACGCCATGCTGGGACTCGATACCAAGGTCGGTGGCTTGATTACTGCAGTCATCGCCGTCGCCATCTTCTTGTTCAAGCACCTCGGCGCCGCGCTAGACAAGATCCTCGTGGTCTTGGGCATCATCATGATGGTTCTCACAATGTACGTTGCTATCGTGTCCGACCCACCGATTGGCTCGGCACTTCGCAATACCGTACTGCCCGAAAAGGTGGATTGGCTGATCATCACCACCTTGGTCGGAGGTACCGTCGGCGGATATATCACCTACGCCGGTGCCCACCGCATGCTTGATTCCGGGCTCGCTGGCGCAAGCCATGTCCGCGAGGTTTCGCGCTCCTCAGTCACAGGCATCCTCTTAACCGGCATTATGCGCGTCGCTCTCTTCCTCGCGGTCTTAGGTGTTGTGACCTCAGGCGTTGTCCTCGATACCAAGGCAAACCCTGCCGCGCAGGCCTTCGAGGCCGCCGCCGGCGAGGTCGGCCTGCGCTTCTTCGGCGCGGTGCTTTGGGCAGCGGCGCTCAGCTCCGTTATCGGGGCAAGCTATACTTCCGCTTCATTCCTGGTCCCCAACTCGCCTGACAAGAAACAGCTACAAAACTGGGTCACCATCGGCTTCATCGTCCTTTCTTGCACCTTGTTCCTCGTACTGGGCACGGCGCCGGCCGCCCTGCTCGTTTTCGCTGGGGCCTTCAATGGCCTCGTCTTGCCCATCGGTTTTAGCCTCATTATCTACGTAGCTATCGCACGCTCGAAGGATTTACTCGGCGGCTACGCCTACCCCAAGTGGCTCATCGCCATCGGCATCGTCGCGGTTGTCATCGCTTGGTACCTCGCCTGGCGCAGCTTCGGCGGAGTCTTTGACTTGCTCGGGGTCAAGTAGTCGTGGTGGCACGTTGCTAGCCGTCATATGAAGAACATGTTGTCTGAGTCAAACTCGCCTTTTGTCACCTTTGTGGTGCTTCAATCTGGAAAGGAATCAATACGTACATGTCCCGACCAAGACCTTCCCTGAGCATTGATCTCAACGCCGACCTCGGTGAATCCTATGGGGCGTATAGCCTGGGCGCCGACGAGCACATGCTTGGCATCGTCACCAGCGCCAACATAGCCTGTGGTTTTCACGCGGGCGATCCCAAGGTGCTCTTTGACACAGTCGCCAAGGCTGCGCAGCGCGGCATTCGCGTGGGGGCCCATCCTGGCTACCGGGATCTAGCAGGCTTTGGGCGAAGAAACATCGCCTATAATCCGGACGACCTCTACGCCGAGGTCATCTACCAGATCGGCGCCATCACAGCAGCAGCCGCGGCCAACGGGACCGAGATCAGTTATGTCAAGCCGCATGGCGCGATGTACAACACCATCGCAACGGACAAGCCCCTTGCCGAGGCGGTCATCAGTGCCGTTCGCGATATCAACCCTGCCCTCAAACTGATGTGTCTGGCAGGCGCCCCGATCGTGGACTGGGCAGTTGACGGCGGTCTCGCGGTCATCCGGGAGGCATTCGCCGACCGCGCGTACACGGAAAATGGCCAGCTTGCAGCGCGTTCGCTCCCCGGCGCGGTACATCTAGACCCAAGCATCGCCACTGCACAGGCTGTGGCCATTGCCACCGGAGACCCCATCCCCACCATCGATGGATCATCGATCACCATCGAGGCGGACTCCTTGTGCGTCCACGGCGACAACCCGCACGCAGTAGCTCTGGCCACCCGCATCCGCGCAACCCTGCAGGAGCAAGGAATCGACGTGACAGCGTAGCTCACCACTACACTTCGAGAACAAAGCAATTCACAAGGACGAACATGCACATCCTCTCCTGCGGCGAACAAGCCCTCCTCATTGAACTAGACTCCGGCGCTCAGGTCGCCGCTGTTTCCACGGCGCTTGAGAAGTTGCATCATCCCGGCTTTGTTGACGTGGTTCCTGCCGCGAGCACGGTGTTAGTGACCTTAGATACCCACACATTAAGCATCGAGGCGGCCTACGCCATGATCGAGGAGCTGGATGTCGATGCTGCCGAGTCAGCTTCGGCTGGACGCACGGTCGAAATTCCGGTGCACTATGATGGTGCGGACCTTGAGGAGTTGGCGGCCAGCAACAATGTCCGAGTCGCGGAGCTGATCGAATGGCACACGTCAACGCAATGGCGGGCGTCATTCGGCGGTTTTGCCCCAGGCTTTATGTATCTTTCCCCCGTCAATGCCGAAGATGCCATCGATATCGCCCGCCGAAGCTCCCCGCGTACGGAGATCCCTGCGGGATCGGTGGCGCTGGCGGGCACATTTTCCGCAGTCTATCCCAAGTCCTCCCCCGGCGGTTGGCAACTTCTGGGAACCACCACCGCTAGGATGTGGGATCTCACCCGCACGCAACCTTCCTTGATCACCCCCGGCGACCGCGTCCGTTTTAGGCAGGTGAGGGCTTAATGGAGCCAACCTTTAAGGTCATATCGACAGGTCCGCAGGTGCTATTTCAAGACCGCGGTCGTTTCGGCCTCGCAAGCCAAGGCGTGGCAACCTCCGGCGCCTTCGACAGGCACAGCGCAGCGCGAGCCAATCATGCAGTGGGAAACCTCGCCGATGCACCAGTCTTAGAGATCCTCGTCGGAGGATTCGAAGTGGAGGTGCTTCGGCCGTCGATGATGATTTTTACCGGCACGCAGGCCGAAGTGACGATCACCTCCCCTGATGGAAAGATCAACCTTCATCAGACCAACTGTGTGCTAGACGTATGCCCCGGCGATCGGGTGCGTCTTGCGCCAGCCGACCTAGGTCTGCGGGCCTACCTCGCGGTACGGGGCGGATTGGTGTGCGAACCGGTGTTGGGTTCTGCAAGCTTTGACGTGCTATCTGGAATCGGGCCTCACCCGGTGCAGGTTGGGGATGAACTAGAAACTGGTGCTTTCCTCACGGATCCGTCATGGTGGCCGACAATCAGAAGGCTGCCTTCGTTGTGGAAGCCGAGCTCGCCAGAACAACTCACCGTGATCCTAGGTCCTCGCACTGACTGGTTTAGCAGCAAGGCCTTGTCCGCCTTCCTACACCAGCCCTATCAATTGACAGCTCAGTCCAATCGGGTGGGTATTCGGCTGGAAGGTGCAATTCCGCTCGAGCGAAGCAAAACGGGTGAGCTGCAAAGCGAAGGCATGGTGCGCGGTGGAATTCAGGTTCCGCCCAGCGGGCACCCAGTCGTCTTTGGCCCGGATCACCCGACAACTGGCGGCTATCCCGTCATTGCGGTATTGACGCAACGCAGCTGCGATCGCATCGCCCAGCTAGCCCCAGGCGACACCGTTCGATTCCGCCTTCCTCGAAAAAGCCTATGAAAAAGCCTGAAGCATCATCGGTTGGACGATGCTTCAGGCTTAAGTGTTTGGGGCGCACTGACCTTAGGCCAGCTTCCACTCCTCCAAGCCTTCGTAGAGCGGGTACTGCTCAGCAAGCTTGGTGACGCGGGCGCGCAGAGCCTCGACGTCTGTGTTTTGGCCGTTGATCAGCGCGGTAGCGATGATGTCGGCGACCTCAGTGAAGGCTGGGGCATCGAAGCCGCGGGTAGCCAGGGCCGGGGTACCGATACGCAGGCCGGAGGTCACCATCGGCGGGCGCGGATCGAAAGGCACAGCGTTGCGGTTGACGGTGATGCCAACCTCGTGCAACAGATCCTCGGCCTGCTGACCATCCATGTCGGAGTTGCGCAGGTCGGCCAGCACCAAGTGGACGTCGGTGCCACCGGTGAGCACATCGACGCCGGCGGCCTTCGCATCGACGGCGGTCAGTCGTTCAGCGATGATCTTCGCGCCCTCCAAGGTGCGCTCCTGACGCTCCTTGAACTCGGGAGTACCGGCAATCTTCAGCGCAACGGCCTTGCCAGCGATAGCGTGCATGAGCGGGCCGCCCTGCTGTCCCGGGAACACTGCGGAGTTGAGCTTCTTTGCCCACTCCTGCTTAGCCAGGATCATGCCGGAACGAGGACCACCCAGGGTCTTGTGAACGGTGGTGGAGACCACGTCAGCGTGCGGCACAGGCGTTGGGTGCAGGCCAGCGGCAACCAGTCCTGCAAAGTGAGCCATATCCACCCACAGCTTGGCACCGACCTCATCGGCGATGGAACGGAAAGCCTCGAAGTCCTGCTGGCGCGGGTAGGCGGACCAACCGGCGATGAGCACCTGCGGGCGCTCGGCCAAGGCCTGCTCACGCAGCTTGTCCATATCCACGCGGAAGGTCTGCGGATCCACCTCATAGGCGGCAACTTCATAGAGCTTGCCGGAGAAGTTCAGGTGCATGCCGTGGGTCAGGTGGCCACCGTGAGCCAGAGACAGACCCATGATCTTCTCACCAGGGTTAGCCAGTGCCATCAGCACGGCGGCATTGGCCTGCGCGCCTGCGTGCGGCTGCACGTTGGCGAACTCGGCACCGAAGAGCTCCTTGGCGCGGTTGCGGGCGAGATCCTCAACAATATCGGCATTCTCGCAACCACCGTAGTAGCGGCGGCCAGGGTAACCCTCAGCGTACTTGTTGGTAAAGACCGAGCCCTGAGCCTGCAGCACAGCGCGCGGGACGAAGTTTTCGGAAGCAATCATTTCCAGGGTCGAACGCTGACGATTCAGCTCGCCTGCGATCGCTGCTGCCACCTCTGGGTCTACTTCTGCCAGGGGCTGGTTGCGAATATCATCTGTCATGGCGGAGCAAATGCACCTTTCCTAGTCATTCCTCGCGGTCACATTTATGATCGTCACTCACGGTCGTCGTGCTTGGGTTCTACGCAGGGGTTAACACAAGGTATTACTCAAAGACATCGCCCACGGTGAGGTCTCGCACTTAGCTTAGCGGACGCGCCTTCCGAGCCTACCTACTAACGGGGTAGTTTGGTTTCCTCATCACACGCCATGCACAATAGATGGTATGGCTCGCCCCAAAGATTCCAGCCCTTATCTCGATTTCGATAGAAAAAGCTGGCGTCAACTCCGACAGTCCATGCCTCAGGTTCTTACCGAAGAAGAGGTCGTGGAGCTGCGAGGCATAGGTGAAAACATTGACCTTGAGGAAGTCGCCGAGGTGTACCTGCCCCTGTCTCGTCTGATTCATTTGCAGGTTCAGGCTCGCCAGGAATTAACTGCCGCCACCGAAATCTTTCTCGGCGACCAATTCCAGCACATCCCGTTTGTCATCGGTGTAGCTGGCTCGGTTGCGGTAGGAAAATCCACCACCGCTCGCCTTTTGCAAGTTCTACTGCAGCGCTGGGACTCCCATCCGCGCGTTGATCTGGTGACCACCGACGGCTTCCTGCTACCCGCCGCCGAATTAAACGCCAAGGGGATCATGAGCCGGAAGGGGTATCCGGAAAGCTATGACCAGCGCGCACTTTTACGCTTCGTCACCGACGTGAAATCCGGCAAAGCCAATGTGACGGCGCCGGTGTATTCGCATACGCTGTATGACCGCGTGCCGGATCAGGTCATCACGGTCAATCGGCCAGACATTCTCATTGTCGAAGGGCTCAACGTCCTGCAGACCGGACCAACCCTCGTCATCTCCGATCTCTTCGATTTCTCCGTCTACGTCGACGCCAAAACCGCTGACATCGAGCGTTGGTATATCGAGCGCTTCCTAGAATTGCGCACGTCAGCGTTCCGCGCCCCGAACGCGCACTTTTCCCACTATGCTGAGCTTCCCGACGATGACGCGGTCGATGAAGCCCGCAAGATCTGGCAAACCATCAACCTGCCTAACCTGATGGAAAACATCCTTCCAACGCGCGTGCGGGCATCATTAGTGCTGGTCAAGGGGTCGGATCATTCGGTCAACCGCGTGCGCATGCGCAAGATCTAGGCGCGAACGCGGGCTGTGGCCCAGTCGACGATCGGGCCAAGCTCGGCAAAATCCACACGGTCGGTATCAAGGCCGAAGGTGTCGATCAGATTGCGGTCTACCGCAGATTTCACTGGTTTGAGCTTGAGCGCGGATACGATTGTCGTCATCGTGGCTCGGTGCGCGTGGCTTAGACGCGCATAATCGAGGTGCCCACTTAAATAAAAGCAGGTAACACCATCAGGGACTTGCGATTGAGTGCGATTGGCCGAAATAGCGGCATCAATCGGGGTCATGCCCACCGTTACCACTGCCACTGCTCGGTGCGGTGCGTTCTGCTCGCCCTGATTGTGCAGGCTTTCCGACGCCTTCTTGGCGGCCGGAATGACGGGGCCGTGCACATAGGACAAATAGATGACCGGGCGACCGTCGTCAGGCACGGGAACATCAAGGTCGTGGGCCGAGGTACCAAGCATCCGGGCCAGTTCTTGTGCATATCGCTCGGTGGAGCCATACTCGGAGCGGAAACGAATGTGCATTCTTACCTTCTTGGTGCAAGCGCTAGGCGCTCGCCTCGTGGGTGAAAAGGCGTCACTGGCTGGGTGCGCGCTATTTGCCAAAGCGCCGATTTCGCTTGGAATAATCGCGCATGGCGCGCAGGAAGTCCAAGCGGCGGAAGGCGGGCCAATAAGTATCAGTAAACCAGATCTCCGAGTAGGCGGACTGCCAGAGTAGGAAACCGGACAGGCGCTGCTCACCAGAGGTGCGGATGACCAAATCGGGATCCGGCTGACCCGAGGTGTACAGGTGGCTGCTGATCGAGTCGACGGTGATCTTCGTCCCCAGCTCGTCCATGGAGGTCCCCTTTTTCGCCTCTTGGGAAACCAGCTCGCGCACCGCGTCCACGATTTCTTGGCGCCCGCCATAACCGACGGCAATGTTGACCGATTTGCCGGTGTGCCCATTGGTGTGGGCGGCGGCCTGTTCGAGGCGCCTGCGGAAATCGTCGGGAAGCAAATCGAGGTGGCCCACGAGCCGGAGCCTGCAGTTGACCTCGGCTGTGGAAAGCTCGTCGACTACGTCGGCGATGATGTCGAACAGGAGTTGAAGCTCGTCATCGGAGCGACCGAGGTTTTCGGTGGACAAAAGGTAGACGGTGATCAGCTCAACATCTGTGGGCTCGCTCCAGCGAACTAGCTCCCCAATCTTTTGGGCGCCAACGCGATGCCCATGCGTGACATCGGCAAACCCGGCCTCACGAGCCCAACGACGGTTGCCGTCACACATGACGGCCACGTGCTTTGGCTGACGCACGTGGGCGATTTCCTTGAGCAGTCGGCGCTCATAAAAGGGATACAGCGCCTCCTTGATGAGCCCCTTGACCAGGTTTTTCGCCCTGCGTCCAGTCTCGCCAACCATTTTTCGATCCATTCCCCTTGGCAGATCCAAACCTAGATCCACAGCTTTTTGCGCTTA
This sequence comes from Corynebacterium sp. SCR221107, assembly GCF_027886475.1. NCBI lineage: Bacteria > Bacillati > Actinomycetota > Actinomycetes > Mycobacteriales > Corynebacteriaceae > Corynebacterium > Corynebacterium sp. SCR221107. Next base: position 1,086,428 of record NZ_CP115670.1, on the reverse strand, counting down.
TCCGAGACTCCGGCTTCCTCCATCGCCGCATCCAGTGTCTTCTCATCGAAAGGATCGATGCCATGCGCCTCGGCAAACATCGTGCGTCGATTCATACGGCTATAGCGGCGGTGAAACGCCCAACCTAGGACTAATACCACTGCGAGCAGAGCCACGATGACCAGCCAGCCGATCGGCGATGCCTTGCCGAACTCCGAGCCTTCAGGCCCGACATCTTGCTGGGCTAGGAACATCACCGTGTCGTAAGCCAAGGTGGAAACCTGCATTGCGTCCTCCAAATGTGTAAGTTGTCCGGATTAGTCTAACGCTTTTTCAATCCCTGCAAAAAGGTCATCCTCCGGCAAGGAGGTAGAAACGCGAGTCTTGGCCAGTTCGAACTCCTCCGTGGGCCACAATCGACGCTGCACCTCGACCGGAGTGGCGAAGAAAGTTCCCGCCGGGTCGATCTGGGTTGCGTGCGCCTTCAGAGCCGCATCGCGCCGGTCGAACCAACGCTCCACATTGACCTGGGTGGTCACGCGAGCCATGGTGTCAGCCTGGTTGGCCTTCCATCGATCCAGGATTTCTGCGTAGGGGCTTTCCTTGCCCTGCTCGACGAGCAGATCATGGAACATTTGCATGCGCTGGCGGATGAATCCATGGGTGTAGTACAGCTTCAATGGGGTCCACGCCTGCCCCAGTTCGGGGTGGTAATCCTGCTCCCCGGACTTTTCCCAGGCGATCATCGAAACCTCATGCACCTTGAGGTGATCGGGGTGCGGATAGCCACCGTTTTCGTCGTAGGTGATGATCACGTGCGGGCGAAATTCCCGAATGACCTTGACCACCTTTTGCACCACTTCCTCGGTGTCTGCAAGCGCGAATGACCCCTCTGGTAATGGCGGCAGCGGATCGCCTTCGGGCAGGCCTGAGTCGACGTAGCCGAGCCACTCGTGTTCCACACCAAGCGCCTTGATCGCATTGGCCATCTCTTCGCGACGGATCGCACCTATGTTTTCTTTCACAACCGGACGATCCATGGCCGGATTAAGGACATCCCCGCGCTCCCCGCCCGTACACGTCAGGACCTTCACTCGGTTTCCCTCGTCGACATAGCGCGCCATCGTTGCCGCAGCTTTGCTCGATTCATCGTCAGGGTGCGCATGGATAGCCAGCAACCGCAGTCCCGCCATTGTTTTTCCTTAGCCTTTCGCAATGTTTTCCAGCCCTGGTGCGGGCCACTTCACTAGGTTGGTGCCTGTGGGTACCCTCCCCCATGAGACGGAGGATCCATGAGAACAGGTGTCTTTGAACACACCTATTCAAAGTCGAGGCCGAAGATCGGTGGAAGGCAGTCCTTTTCACCGCGTCTTTTACCACGCACTCATCACCGAACCGTGGATTTCTTCCATCTTAACCCGCGGCCCTCATAGGCTAGAATGTGTCGTTGACATTGCAGCTTTACTTGGCTGCGCCTGGGCGCCTCGTGACGGCGTCGCACATTGATTGAGGTAGGGACTTCCAACTTATGACGGCTTCGACGCCACGGCAGCGCTATGAACAGGAATCAGAAACTACTCGAGGAACCTTGTCCGGCAAACTGATCGTTGTCGTTGTCATCGTTATTCTCTTAGGCATTGGCTACGCCGGGATCAAGCTTTATAACTCTCAAAAAAACAACACCATCTCCGGCAAGACTGCGACGGTGGAGCAGGTCAATGACTCTACGATGCGCCTGTGGTTCGATGTGACCCGCAAGTCTACGGATAATCCGTCCTACTGCATCGTCACGGCCGTCGATTATGACCGCGGTGAGGTTGGACGTCGTGAGGTAGTCATCCCCGCCGGCGGCGAAAAGGTACAGCGCATCGAGGTCGACATCACCACCACGAGCGCGGCCGCCTCCGCAGATGTCTACGGCTGCTCCGAGGATCTGCCGTTTTATCTCAAGGTCCCAAGCTAGGCCGAATACTCGAAAGGCTGCCTCAAGCACCGGCAACCTATCAGCGTCGGCAAGCAATACGCCCCGAACAGCGGGGATGGTTTAATTAGTAATTCAGCGCCGCCATGTCACACTTGAGGGCTATGTTCTGACCCAAGGTAACCCATGAGAACTGGTTCGCGTGTCACCGTGCTGGCTGGACATTCCACATGGGCGCCGCTACCCCGAAAAACCGCGCCCCATGAAATCCGCGCCTTGGACAAGCATCCGCGCAGGTTGTGCTAACATGTACGGCATTAATCTCTCACGCCCCGCGACCTAGAAAGTGCGGGGCGAGGTTTTTGTTCCAACGTATTAATCTCGTATTCAACCGCTACGACAACTTGTACAACCGCCTTGATGGCCAACTATGAGCCACGGTGTCGTGTACTCACGGTGCACCAAGGTCTACAAGTTGGTTCGTACCCGTGGAAGAAGGAGCGAGATCATGCCCACTCCCAAGGACAGGAAAGACTATGGCTGACAATCAGAAGCAGTACATCACGCCGGAAACCAAGGCCAAGCTCGAAGAAGAGCTCAATGCCCTGATCGCCCACCGTCCTGTCGTTGCCGCCGAGATTAACGAGCGCCGCGAGGAAGGCGACCTGAAGGAAAACGCTGGCTACGACGCAGCTCGCGAGATGCAGGATCAGGAAGAAGCCCGCATCAAGCAAATCTCCGAGATTCTGGCCAACTCCACCACCGAGCGCGCCGGCATCGTCGAGGGCGTGGCTCACGTGGGTTCCGTGGTTCACGTCTACTACAACGGCGACAAGGACAACAAGGAAACCTTCCTCATCGGTACCCGCGCTGCGGCTTCCGACAACAAGGATCTGGAGACCTACTCGGAGCAGTCTCCGCTCGGTGCCGCGATCGTCGGCGCCCAAGAGGGTGAGACTCGCGAGTACACCGCACCGAACGGCAACGTTATCTCCGTGACGGTTGTGAGCGCCGAGCCTTATGACTCCCTCAAGGCTGCCACCATGCGTCAGGGTTAAATACCCCTTCGAATATTCTCAAAGCCAGTGCCTTTCATCGGGGCGCTGGCTTTTGCCCTGCAATCACGAAATGAGAACAGCCATGCGTGCACTACCCACGCGCCGAGGCCGAGGCCTTGGCATCATCGTGGCGATCGCATTCGTTATCGCCTCTGCCACCAGTGCCTGCGGGGATGCAGAAAGCGCACCCGCCACAAGCACCGCCACAACGACGGAAACGTCCTCCTCGGCCGCCGCCGCCACGGCTACGGCCTCTTCGAGTGCGTTGGCCTCCTCGGGAGCTTCCTCAATCGTTTCTCCGACGAGCTCGACGCAAGCGAGCGAGGCTTCAGCGCTTGCTGCTACATCCTCTGTCACCGCTACCAGCCTCGAGCCCACCGCAGCGCCTCAGGCTTCAGAAGCAGCCTCGGCAACCACGACGGCTGGCAAACAGGAACAGACGGGGTGGGTGGACTGCGCGGCGGACGAGGCGACGATCAAGCCTCGTTCTATCACCACCGATTGCATCAAGCTGTCCGACAAAGTGACATCTATTGAGTGGGAGTCTTGGGATAGTGACAAGGCCGAAGGTATTGGTGAGAAGGACGGTAAGCAGGTCAAGGTCACGCTGACCGACCCTGTTCAATTCGCCGCTGGTGGCATGGTATTTAGCGACCTGCTCCTCGACGGGGTTCCGGTACGGACATAGGTCGAAAGATAGGGGTCTCAAGCCCCTCTAGTATTTTCCTGCGGACACCAAAAACGCCGGGCACGTGATCCTTGGTTTTCCAAGAAGACCACGTGCTCGGCGTTTGTTCTACCCTTTTCCCGGTGGAGGTGCAGTCCGGGAATGAGGTGGGAGTTAGCGCTGCTGGAAGTAGCTCAGCAGGCGCAGGATCTCGGTGTAGAGCCAAACCAGGGTAACGGCAAGCCCCAAGGCCACGCCCCATGCCATGTTTGCCGGCGCACCCTGGCGGATGAGGCGGTCTGCGACGTCAAAGTCTTGCAGGAAGCTCATCGCTGCCAGGCCGATGCAGACCAGCGAGAAGATGATGGCTATGGGTCCGCCACCGTAAAGGCCGGTGTTCACACCGAACAGTGAGAGCAACAAGTTGCCCAGAACCAAGACCAGCACACCCACCATGGAGGCGGTCATGATGCGGTTGAATTTCGGGGTCACCTTCACGGCGCCCGTCTTGTACACGTACAGCATGCCGATGAACACACCCACCGTACCAAGCACCGCCTGGCCGATCAGCGCACCGGCGTTGACATTGCCGACGATAGCGCCCGAGAGCACGAGGGAAATGCCGCCGACGAACAGTCCCTCAAATGCGGCATAAGCCAAGGTGACCGCCTTGGAACCGAATTTCTTACCAAAGGAAGAGATCAAAACGGTAATGAGGCCACCGATGGCGCCGACCATGGTCAGCATCATGGCAAGACCAGGGCTGACAAGGGAGATGCCAAAGTTGGCGACGGCGAAGGCGATGATGACGCCCAAGGTGATGCCGGTCTTGGTCACCACATCATCCACGGTCATCGGACGCTCATAGGTTTGAGCCGGTGCCTGATTGTAGTAACCAGCGTATGGGTCGGACGCCATACCCCGGGTCCGACGGGCATCCGTCAGCGAGCTGAGAACTGGATTGCTACTGCGCATGAAGGTGAACTTTCCTTTCGCACCTTTAGTATCACTGCGTATTACACCCCTACCAACGCAGTCATGGTGGCATTAGTTCCCGCCGCTTTGCGAACAGCGTCAGAAACGCTAGTAATATTCGTTGCCTCCGCCAGTGGAATGGGAAGTGCGAGCGAATCCGCGGCCACATCCACGCGCATGGTGGTTTGAGCGGGCAAGGTAATTGTTTCCCCAGCGCCAACGAAGCGACAGAAGCCGGACGTGGTCACCGTTGCGGTGCCCTTCGCCATCCACAGGACGAGGTCGGTATCGGTGCGGGCGAAGGTGGTAAGCCCTGCCAACTGTGGCACACCATGAAGCTGCACGCGGCCTCGTGGCGTGGTACCGGTATGGCGCTTGAAGGCGCGCGTCAGCGAACTTGCCGCGCCGAAGCCCACCAACTCAGCGGCCTCGGCAATAGTCATCCCGCCTGCGAGCAGCCCGTTGGCCACGAATACGCGGTGGCCGGCGCGCCACTCGCTAAACACCAACCCGGTCTCGGACTGGAACTGGCGCTGAATGGTGCGCGAACTCACCCCTTGCATGAGCGCGAGTTCTTTGAGCTCCGTGGGGTTAGCCGGGTGTGCGACCAGCTGTTGGGCAACCGCATGCGCCGCGGCGGAACGCGGCATCACCGGCGCGGTGACAGGGGCGTCGATGACAGCAAGAATTTCCTCGCTGGGGGTGGTAGCACCTAACCGGTTTCGGGAAAACTCCTCGAGCATTCGCTCGTTCCATTCGGACCCTAGGTGGATACGGCGGGTGGCAGCTCCCACCGTTTTCGGAAAGCTCGGATATTCCATGACACAGACCGTGCCCTCCCCCATGCAAAAAGCGCCGTTGGGGGCGATGACGAGATCACCTTCCAAGACGCTGATGACGCGATCCGGGGCATTGATGGTGGCTGTTGATTCGTAGCACCACAGCAGGGTTGCGGTCATGGAAATTCCTCCGGCTTCACACAGCTCAATCTATTTAAACAACACTAATGTTGCCTAATATAGCAAAACCTAGCGGTTCAAAAGAAGCAGGAACTCCAATGTGCCGCTATCGGCAACGGATACGATGTCGGTTTCTGGAGGGGTCACGCCGAAGTCACTCCACACCAAAGGAACACTGCCGTTGACCTGAATACCGTGAGGGGTCACCACTGTTTCCGCATTCGCCTCTGCCGCTACGACCTTGCCATTGAGCTCAACTTCGCCGGGGATGACCACTTCCAAGGCATTTTGATCCATTTCAGCAGACGTGTCTTCGAGCAATTCACCGAGATCGACGGGTTCATTCGTCCGGAATGTCGCGGTGGGATATGCCTCAGTGTCGATGACGTCGTGGCTAAAGTAGTCATCTCGAACCTTCAGGTTGGAATGGACGTCGGCAAGATTGCACTCGATCGTCGCACTTACGAGGTGCGCATCGGTGATGTCGATCTGGCCACTGACCGAATCGGTACGCCCACGCACGGTGGCGTTGAGCCCGCGCAGCGTTTCATCAACCGCATAACCTGCAAAAGACCCGCTCCCGACCGACCAGATTCCGTCAATATCGTCGACGTCAAAGTAGGTAATCCGGTCCTGCAGGAGGTCCTCGACACTGGAGTCAGCCGAGGGCTGATTGAAAGCCCAGCCCACGCATGCCGAAGCGGCGGCAATTACGACTACTCCTATCGCCGCCACACATCTGCGCTTCGTACCCATTAGTTAAAAAGACCTCTTGTGCCCCCTAGTACCGATATGGATCGGGACAGGATCCCCGAAGGGCTTGAGGTTGGTAACGCCCGCCGGAAGCACACCATCGGAGGGCTGACGGGCATAGGTGTAAGTTGCTGCGCTATATGGGTCAAGCGGAAGGAGTTCGTACACGTTGTCGGTGGTGCGTTTTGAGGTTGTGATCATGCGCATTTCCCTTCTTCTAGATCTTCTAGGTCTGCTAGAAAGTGATTCTCATGGAACAGGTTTCTAGGAACCGATACTAAAAGCGCACGCTGCAAGCTACATCGCCCTTTGCTGGAAATAGCCTGTGAACTTGCACTGGTTTTGCTTACCGACGCCCAAGGCTCCCGCCCCGTGCGGTTTCCCCAGTGTGCACGGCCTTGCCGGTATCGCATCGCCGCCCGCCACGGGGGCATGCCCAATGTTTCCCCGCCCCAACCTGAGAATGAGGATTGAAGAAAGGAGAACCCAGGCGAGGACGCTGTAGTTTGCGCGCCTTTCCAAGGATGAGACGAATCGACAATCGACTGAGCTAGGAACCCATTTCTATGTCCAGTCGGACGGTCAACCAAAGCGCACATGTGGTCCAATAGCCCCAATAATTTAGATCGTGCTACTTAGCCCGCTTCCGTCATAAGTGGACACTTTTTGGACACCTGGGCCAAAAATAGGCCAGGCAGCGAGGTTTGAAACCTCTCCTACCTGGCCTTTTGGTGCCCCCAGTGGGACTCGAACCCACACTTGGCGGATTTTAAGTCCGCTGCCTCTGCCAATTGGGCTATAGGGGCCCGACGCACCATTTTAGTATATGGGCGCCTGGAAAACCTAAGCGGCCAGCTCTTTGGCCAAACCGGCGATAATTCCGTCCAAAATGTCCTTCTCGGAAATGACGATATCGGTGGCATCCGTGTGCCGCTGAATCATCTCAATAATGCCATTGACCACGACGGAGCCCCCGGCGATCACATCGGCACGTCCAGGGTGCATCACTGGGTGCGCCGCGCGCTGGGTCGAGGTCTCCGAAATGAGCTGATTGGTCAGCACCTTCAGGGCCTCAAAACGCAAACGGGAGTCATGAATCGCGCGTGCATCATAGGCCTCAAGGCCCAAGGCGAGTGCCGCCAGGGTGGTAAAGGTTCCAGCACAGCCGACAAAGGTGTGTGTCTTTTCCACCGGAACAATCTTGACGACTTCCCCGATTCGCTCCCGGACATAGTCCTGGGCGATCTCAATCTCCGACTGCGTCGGCGGATCAGAGCGCATGATTCTCTCCGTCAGGCGAACGCACCCCATCTGCGCCGAATGCGCCCCCAAGAGGGTGCCATCAGACTCGCCAACAACAAACTCTGTGGAGCCGCCGCCAAGATCGATGACGCAAAATGGCCCGGCAGCCGCAGGCAGATCCGCGACTGCTCCTTGGAAAGAAAGTGCGGCCTCCTCCTCGCCGGAGATGACCTCCGCCCGAGCGCCAGGGGTGATCTCCCCCAATAGCTCCGCGGTCATATTAAAGAAGTCATCCTTGTTCTCGGCGTCGCGAGTGGCAGAGGTTGCCACCATCCGCACGGCCTGAACGTACTCGCGCTTCATCTTGTCCACGTACTCGCGCAGCGCGACGCGGGCGCGCTCAATAGCCGCCGGGTCAAGCTGTCCGGTGGCATCCACGCCCTGCCCTAGGCGAATGATCTTCATGGTGCGCACGATCTCACGGATTTCTTGTCCACTGACTTCCACGATGAGCAGTCGGATGGAATTGGTGCCGCAATCGACAGCCGCCAGCCTCGTCACTTGGCCCCTCCCGGCACCTCGGCGTGGCTGAAGTCAAACTCATTCAAGTCGATCCCTAGTTCAGCACACGTGGGCCAGTCTTGAGGGATGGCAGTCCCCCGTAGGCCGGCGTGTTCCGCGGCCATCGCCACCGCCTCGGTACCAAGACGGAAATGCTGCGGCCCCTCCGACAGCGCATATCCAATAAGAACGTGCAAACACTTGACACGATCCGGCATACCGCCACCAGAGAACTCGGTACCCAGATCAAAAATGGCGTTTCGCTTGGCTAGGTAGTACTCGTGGGCCTTGCGATAATCGGCGGCAAGCTCTTGATCTTCTTCTAGGCGGGCGGTCATCCACTTCATGACGTGGGCCACCTCAAGCCGGGAGGCCTCCGCCGTCAGACGAGGATCCGTCAGGTAGTACAGCGTAGGGAATGGGGTCCCGTCCTCCAGTTTGGGGGCGGTCATGACCGCACCTGGGGCCCCATCTGGGCAGCGATAGGAAATTTCTAAGACACCCCGGGGCATTCGCCCCAACTGTGCCGCTACGGCATCCAAGTCTGCTTGCGAAACACTCATGCTGACCATTGTCTCACGAAAGGCCAATCGGGTTGCTTTCCCCCGGTTGTCTACCCAGCAGATCACGATCGAGAGCAGCTCAGATTGGCTGGCCGGGTTGGAGATGACCCACGAGAATTCGTCACGCCTGGTTCGCTTCTAAAACTGAGGCGATTACTGAGCGGGCTGCTCCGCCGCTTCGGTGGGCACAATGGGCAGGTTCTCCCCCGAGTCCGCACCCGGCATTTCTACTTCTTGTTTTGGTTCTACAGATACTGAGTCCCAGAGCAACTCATACCAGGGGCGCGAGGAGGAATCGGCGCCAGCCTGATCGTCCGCGCCCGCGGGATCAATCCCCTCCCCCATGACACGGTAGGCAACCTCGCCCTGGGCGATGACGCCGAGACGCTGACGCGCCTGCTCCCGAATGTAATCTTCAGACGAGTACTTCTCGATCTCAGTTTGGAGCCTTTGCTTCTCCTCTTGCTTTGCGGCAATGGAGGCGCTCAGGCGTTCGATTTCGGATCGCTGCTGAAGATAGTTACGCAAAGGGGTACCCACGATGGCAATGACCACGGCCAAAACGACGACCACCACTAACAGCTCGCGGGCGTCCATGCGCACGCGAGGAACGGCAACACGCATGCTTGACTGCGCAAGCGTGCGGTTAGCAACAGGTACGGATTTCTTTGCCATAGGCTTCTTACTCTACACCCAGAAAAAGGCTTCCCACCCTCATTGACGAGGGTGGGAAGCCTTTCTTTTCCAATTGATTAGCTCATCTGGCTACAACGCCGAGGCTGCAACCAAGCATGCGCATTAAGCCTGGAAACGTGGGAATGCGGAACGACCTGCGTAGACTGCAGCTTCGCCGAGCTCCTGCTCGATGCGCAGCAGCTGGTTGTACTTGGCAACACGCTCGGAACGTGCAGGCGCGCCGGTCTTGATCTGGCCGCAACCGAGGGCAACTGCGAGGTCAGCGATGGTGGTGTCCTCGGTCTCACCGGAACGGTGGGACATCATGGTGCGGTAGCCGTTGCGGTGAGCCAGATCCACGGCGTCGAAGGTCTCGGTCAGGGTACCAATCTGGTTGACCTTAACGAGCAGGGCGTTAGCAGCCTTCTTAGCGATACCTTCCTTCAGACGAGCCGGGTTGGTGACGAAGAAGTCGTCGCCGACGATCTGAACCTTGTCGCCGATGGCGGCGGTCAGAGCGGTGTAGCCCTCCCAGTCATCTTCCTGCAGCGGATCCTCGATGGAGACGATCGGGTACTCAACGATGAGCTGCTCGTAGACCTTAGCCATTTCCTCAGCGGTGTGCTCGCCACCCTCGAAGTGGTACTTGCCATCCTTGTAGAACTCGGAGGAAGCAACGTCGAGAGCAAGGGCAACGTCCTGGCCAGGCTTCAGGCCAGCCTTCTCGATGGCCTCGACGATGAGATCGAGAGCTGCCTTGGTGGACTCAACGGAAGGAGCGAAGCCACCCTCGTCACCCAGGCCGGTGGACAGGCCCTTGGACTTAATGACGGACTTCAGGGAGTGGTAAACCTCAGCGCCCATGCGCAGTGCCTCGGAGAAAGACTCGGCACCGATAGGAGCGATCATGAACTCCTGGACGTCAACGCCGGAGTCAGCGTGTGCGCCACCGTTGACGATGTTCATCATCGGAACAGGCAGGATGTGGGCGTTCGGGCCACCAACGTAGCGGTACAGCGGCAGGCCAGCGGACTCAGCGGCAGCCTTTGCTGCAGCGATGGAAACGCCGAGGATGGCGTTAGCGCCGAGACGGGACTTGTTCTCGGTGCCGTCGAGAGCGATCATGGCGTTGTCGATCAGGCGCTGATCGTCAGCCTCGAAGCCAGCGATGGCGTCGGCGATCTCTTCGTTGACATTGGCAACCGCGTTCAAAACGCCCTTGCCCAGGTAGCGATCTCCGCCGTCACGCAGCTCGTGAGCCTCGTGGACACCGGTGGAGGCGCCGGAAGGCACGCCAGCAACACCGTGAGCTCCATCATCGAGGAAAACCTCAGCCTCGACGGTGGGGTTACCGCGGGAATCCATGATTTCGCGTGCAAATACGTGCAGAATGTCAGCCACTGTTGGTCTCCTATGTGGATCCGAAGGAATATTCCAAGTCTCAAGCCTACTGTGAATGAACTCGGAAAGTTTGAAACTCGTACGCTTTTCTGAACGTCCGCCAAAAACAAAAAGGACTGTCCGAATTTCGCGTTCAAAACCCAATTATGCCAACAAATTCAAAAATTTTCTTCCCGGACGGACGTGTTCTATTGCACAATGGGCACCCAGCTCCTTGTCTCGACACGCTAAACTGGGGCACACGGTGCAGTTTTGGGCTCGCCAAGCCACTCACAACAATTCTGGCGCATCGGGCAAGAAATCGCATGCCTTGCGATAAAAACGGGGGATTCGCGGTCAGATTGCCGTCAACATAGGCACAACGGTGATAGAAGGCGCTAGCCGGCGGGATAGCAGGCAAAAACAGGCGATAGCGAAAGCAACGCTTGCCGACGGCCACCTTGCCAACGTCGGAAAGCGACAACGGGGAAATCCTATTGAGTCGTCGGTTGGCTCAGAGCATAGCTTGCGGCGGTGTCGCGAACGTCGGTGAGGTACTTATCGGACATGTTGTAGGAGCGAATCGCGCTCGCCCATCCCTCGGGGGTGGCTAAATCGCGTCCGCCCGAGCACAGCAAGTTGGCGGCGGAAATTGCTGCATCATCAATCTGATTGGGATCGGCAACACTATCGCCGTTCGCGTCGCGGCCAAAGCGAGCCCACGACTCCGGGATAAACTGCATCGGACCTACCGCCCGGTCGAACTCGGTATCCCCGTCGAGACGTCCACCGTCGGTATCCCTAATCTCCGCAAAACCACCGGTGCCGTTGAGCTGCGGACCGATAATCGCCGGAAGCACATACCCGTCCGCATCGATCGAACGAGTAGAAAACAGCTCACCCGAATAGGTGCCGTGGTGAGTCTCCACATAGCCAATCCCGGCCAAGGTGTTCCAATAAATGTGGCACTCCGGCCAGCTCTCGGCAGCGATGAGTTCAGCGTTGGCATAGGCACGCAGCGCAGCCGCCGGAATCCCCGTCTCCTCGGCAATTGGGGCGGCCCATTCGGTGAGCTGATCTGCGGTCCTGCCCGCAGCGTGAATATCGATGGGCAGCACGGCTGTCCCGCGGGCCGGGGGAACGTCGGTAGGCACCGGCTGCAAAGAGCGAATGGGGCCTTCCATGAAGGACAAAGCCCAGCCGACGAGCGCGACGACTACGACAAACGCCGCAACAATGCCGACGATGCTACCCACAAAACGATTGGTCATAAAGACTGCAAGAACCCCTCAATAAACGGCCCAAAGACCTGCTACTAAATGCAAAAGCGGCATACCTCACGTACTCAAAATCAAACGGCAGTGCCGAACGTGGTGAGCCTCGTGCCATCCCGCGAAAGGAGTGGGGCTACTTCTTGCCCAACTCCCACAGACGCTCCTGTTCCTCGAGCGGCACGATGTCGTTGGTGCCATCGAACAGATAGGGGGCACGCTTGGCCAGCTTCGCCACGAAGCTGGCCGCCACATCGTTGAAGTCAAACTCACCCCGGCGCGCGGCAAGCTCCGCGTGGAAAAGCACTTGCAACAGCAGATCCCCCAGCTCATCTTTCATCTCTGCGGGGTTACCGGATGATACCGCCTCCTCGAACTCTGCCACCTCTTCATGCAGGTACTCCAGAAGCGAGGCATGGGTTTGGGATTGCTCCCACTCGCCCACCTTTAATGCCCGATGCATCACCGCCTGCGCTTGGGCAATCCCCTCGCTGCGGCTGGGCACCTCCAACAGCTCTGCTCCCGCATCGAGGGCTGCCACAACTTTGGGATCGAAGCGGTTGGTGCTCACGAGAAGCGGCTGGGCATGGTTGCCAGCCGAGCCGATAACATCGCCTAAGTTCCACCGCACTTGAACCGGAACCTCATCCGTGAAGTCCACCCGCCCACGAAGCTGGGAAAGCAACGTGAACGGAATCATGGTGGGCCACCGAGGATCAAGGAGCAGAACAATCATGCCGACAATAATAATGTTTTGCTCCCAAGTTGCCTAAGCCTCCCGCGCGGAAATAACCTTTCGGGGTTTCCCAGCATCGCGGCTATCCCCACCCGTGACATCGACGCTCTCGAGGTCAAACATGGTGGAAAGGAAGTCGGCCGCCCACTGAATAAGCTCCACGTCGCGCAGCTTTGGATCCGTAATATTTCGTCCGGCTTTGGGAAACGGAAGCTGCACCGCCTTGGCAGCGGCGCGGTAGTTCGCCCCGGGGAACATGCGCCTGAGACGCACCTGCTTCGAGTCGGGCAGTTCCACTGGGTGGACCTTAATGCGGGTGCCTTGAACGCCGATGTCTTCTACCCCTGCGCGGCGGGCCTGGAGGCGCAGCCGGGCGACGGAAAGCAGGCGGGAGACCTCGACGGGCACTGGGCCGTAGCGGTCTTCCATCTCCTCCACCGCAAGCCTGAGATCCGTCTCATTCGTGGCTGCGGCCAGCTTGCGGTAGACCTCCAAGCGCAATCGCTCGGCGGCGATGTAGGACTCTGGGATGTGTGCGTCGACGGGGAGGTCGATTCTAATTTCCTTCGGTCCCTTATCCGAGACATCCACGAGCTTGCCGTCGGCGAGCGCGCGGTAGGCTTCCACGGCCTCCCCCACCAGCCGGACATAGAGGTCAAAACCGACTCCTGCGATGTGGCCGGATTGCTGGGCACCGAGCACGTTACCCGCGCCACGCATCTCCAAGTCCTTCATCGCCACGGCCATGCCTGCGCCGAGATCGTTGTTCTGGGCAATGGTGGCCAGCCTGTCGTAGGACGCTTCCGTGAGCGTTTGCCCCTTGGGATAGAGGAAGTAGGCGTAGCCTCGCTCGCGGGAGCGTCCGACGCGCCCTCGCAGCTGGTGCAGCTGGCTAAGTCCCATGTGATGGGCATTTTCGACGATGAGGGTGTTCGCATTGGCGATATCGAGGCCAGTTTCCACGATGGTGGTGCACACAAGGACGTCGAATTCGCGATCCCAGAATCCTTGCACCGTGCGCTCAAGAACCTCCTCGCTCATCTGACCGTGCGCGACCACGATTCGAGCCTCGGGCACCAATTCGCGCAGTTCCCGAGCCTTCTTCTCAATGTCGGAGACCTTGTTGTGGACGTAGAAGACCTGGCCGTCGCGGAGCAACTCACGGCGAATCGCCGCCGCGATCTGCTTTTCTTCCTGTGGTCCCACATAGGTAAGGATCGGGTGGCGATCCTGGGGTGGGGTAAGGATGGTCGACATTTCGCGGATACCCGCCATGGACATCTCCAGGGTGCGCGGAATCGGCGTCGCGGACATGGTAAGGACGTCGACATGGGTACGCATGGCCTTGATGTGCTCTTTGTGCTCCACGCCAAAGCGCTGCTCCTCATCGACCACCACGAGGCCGAGGTTTTTCCATTGGACGCCGGTCTGCAACAGGCGGTGCGTGCCGATGACGATGTCAACGGTGCCGTCGGCCAGACCTTTGAGAATTTCTTTGGACTCTGCCGGCGAGGTAAAGCGCGACAGCCCCTTGATGGTGACCGGGAAACCTGCCATGCGTTCCTCAAAGGTGGCGAGGTGTTGCTGCGCGAGCAGTGTGGTTGGCACCAAGACGGCCACCTGTTTGCCATCCTGGACGGCCTTGAAAGCAGCGCGCACGGCCACCTCGGTCTTGCCGTAGCCGACATCGCCTACGACCACACGATCCATCGGGGCGGGCTTTTCCATGTCAGCCTTGACCGCCTCGATGGCAAGCATCTGATCTTCGGTTTCAACGTAAGGGAAGTTGTCTTCCATCTCCTTTTGCCACGGGCTATCCGGGGCGAAGGCGTGCCCTGGGGCTGCCTGCCGCTTGGCGTAGAGTTCCACCAGCTCACCGGCGATCTCCCGGACGGCGGCGCGCGCTTTCTTCTTGGTGTTCTTCCAATCGGAGCCGCCCATCTTGGACAAGGTGGGCTTCTCGCCGCCAACATAGCGCGAAAGCATGTCGAGGGAGTCCATCGGAACATACAATTGGTCGGCCGGCTGGCCGCGCTTGCTCGGTGCGTATTCGAGCACGATGTATTCCCGGCGCGAGGTCTCGTCGCCGGTGGTGATCGTGCGCTCTGTCATTTTGAGGAATCGGCCGATGCCGTGCGTTTCGTGAACCACGAAATCGCCGGTCTTCAACGCGAGTGGATCAACGCGGTTGCGCCGTTTGGCCGGACGCCGTTTCGCCCCCGCGATATCGCCCACCCGGTTGCCGGTCAGGTCAGTTTCGGTGATGACCACCAGCGGGGCATTCGTGGTCTTGAAAATCAGGCCAGCGTGACTGAAGGCCTGGTAGAGGGTGACCTCACCGGGGCTGGGCTCCCAGGCCGGGGTGGCCACTTTGGCCGGGATACCTTTCTCTTTAAAGCGGGCAACCATGCGTTTGATGGCTCCCTGGGCGGGGGCGATAAACGCCGCTTTTCCGCCGGAGGTGGTGTGCGCCAGCAAAAGTGCCATGAGCTCGTCGATCTTTTTCAGATCACCCCGCGGGGCAGGTGCCGTGTCGAATTCCAGGGGAAGGGTGTCTGCCTCGTCGCCTTCGAACATGCCGGGCGGGGCAAACGTCCACCACCGCGCACCGACCTTGATCGTCCCGATCTCCAGGGATTCGTAGGAGCGGTAGCTGGAGGCGGACAGATCGAGGTCTTTGCTCGCCACCGGACCCTGGGCGCCCATCGCCGCCGCCTCCCATCCAGCAAGCAGGAACTCTTCGTCGGTTGCTTGCAGGTCGGCGATGCGGGTGCGGATCTTTTCTGGGCCAACGGCCACAACGTGGGTACCTTCGCCCATGATTTCCGGCAGGGTCTTATAGGGGGCGTCAACCAGCGCTGGGATGAGCGCTTCCATTCCATCGGTGGGGATCTTCTCGGCGATCTTACCCAGCAGCTCCTGCAGTGTGGGGTGGCTTGCGTGCTGTACCGCCAATTCTGCGGCGCGGGCGGCAACCTCATCGGTGATCAGCAGCTCGCGCGCCGGGTAGACCTCTAGCCTTGTGATCTCGAGGTCGTTGATCGCGCGCTGGTCGGCGACGGAAAAGGCTCGCAATTCGGTGACCTCGTCGCCCCAGAATTCCACGCGTACTGGGTAATCCGCGGTGGTGGGAAAGATATCGATGATGCCGCCGCGGGTGGCGAATTCACCGCGCTTGGCCACGAGATCGACGTGCTGGTAGGCCAGATGCACGAGGTGGGCAGAAAGCTCCTTAAAGTCCCATTCCACCCCTTGCTCCAGCACGAGCGCAGGTGCCGGGATATCGATAATGGGCTGGGCGATGCCACGGGCCGCAGTGACCACCACGGTGGTCGATTCGAGATGGTCGAGCACCATCTTGCGGTGTCCGACGATATCGGCCGCTGGGCTGAGCCGTTCGTGGGGAAGGGTTTCCCACGCCGGGAACCATGCCACCTTCTGCCCTAAAACTGCCTTGAGTTCGGCGGTGAGGTCTTCTGCCTCGCGTCCGGTGGCGGTCACCACGAGAACCTTGGTGCGCTGCGCGAGGGCTGCGAGCACCCATGGTCGGGCCTGGTCGATGGCCGTGATGTGAAGTTTGTCTTCGCCGACATGCTCAAGGACGCCCTTGATCTTAGGATCTTGGGCGGCAACTTTTGCCAGTCCTGCCAGCATCATTATTCGCTCTCCCCTTCACTCCCAAGGTGGGCGGGTTCATTGTTGAGGTCAGTTCTTAACTGTGGGTCGGCCTCCATTCCCGCGAGTCCGTTCCAACACAGATTCACGATGTGCGCGGCCACCTGTTCTTTGCTCGGGCCATCATTTTCCAAGCGTTCGTCGAGCCACCACTGGGCGGTCATGGATACCATTCCGACCAAGGCCTGCCCGTAGAGGACGGCATTGTCGGGGTTGAGCCCCGAGCGAACGAACGCCTTGGCAAGGATGTGGGAAACCTGCGCCACTGCGTCGTTCAGCAGCGTTGAGTAGGTGCGATCCTGTCCGGGTTGCATGTCACGGACGAGGATTTGAAAGCCATCGGTGTCATCTTCGACGTAGGTCAACAGTGCCAGCACGGCCTGCTCGATTCGGGCGCGGGAGCGTCCCGTCGCCAGCGATTCGGTGACCACTTTTTCCAGGCGCAGCATTTCACGGTCGACGACTACCGCATAAAGCCCTTCTTTGCCACCAAAGTGTTCGTAGACCACCGGCTTGGAAACGCCTGCTCGCGCGGCGATTTCTTCGATGCTGGTGCCTTCGAAACCGCGCTCGGCAAAGACCTCGCGGCCGATGCTGACCAATTGCTCCCGGCGCTGCTTGCCTGTCATTCTGGTTCGAACCATGATTTCCAACCTACCCAATGCAAAAAGCCCAGCCCCAAAAGTGCTTTGGGCTGGGCGCAGTTGACTTACGGCGCCGTGCGGATTCCGGCATCGCACCGTACGTTGTATTTTTCCTCATGAAGTTGTTCGTGGCCTTGACAATCACGGACAATCACGGGTTCCTATTCGCATGAGAATGTCGCCACACATGCATAGGATGAGGAAACAAGCCACTGTATGGAGTGTTTCCGCTGGTTAAACGTGGCTTCCCTGCAAGGACTCGAACCTTGAATGACGGTACCAAAAACCGTAGTGTTGCCAATTACACCACAGGGAAAAGCGACGAAAAAGATACTACAACAATCCCCCCGGTTTTACCTATTTCCCTGTCCCCTACCGCTTTCCCTTTCCATCCAAGTCCTTCGGTAGGCTTGCGCCTTCACCACGAATTTGGCTTGAAATCCATGCCCCTACGTGGCTTTACCTTCACATTTAAACGTGGCTCTACCTTCACACTCAAACGCGGCTTGTGCTTGCGTACCCGACGGCCGGCGTCTCGAGGCAGACTCTGTCCTCCAGCTTCCCGCATCGGTGGTCGTTTCTTCAAAGGTTGACGATCTTCGCCGTGAGGCTTTCGTTTTTTCTGCAGCGAGTTTCTTAGCGTGGCAGTAGGCTTGAAGGTAGTAAAGCTTGCTGCCTTCGTGCTTGACGACGAAGCCAAGGCCCAAGGGTTCAAGCCTAAGCTTTGCCGATTTTTCCTTGCATAGCCACAATGGCTGCGCCCCGAACAACAACCGGCAGCACCCCGCCTTTTTGTGGGAAGCTGCAACCGATCTTGGTGTGATTTTGTGAGTACTTCGTCACCGCGTTGGTCGAAAACGACCACATCTTCCAAGCAACCCGATCGCTCCCGCGAACCACGCATGTCGACAGCTCCCGGATTGCCAAAGAAGCAAGCCGCGCCAGCGAAGGCGGAGGTCGATGACGCTGCACGCCGATTCGTTATCGCCAACGGCCTGCAAAATGTGGGCGATTCCATTACCGCAGCCAAGACGGTGCTCCCCTGGCTGCTGGCCGCAGGCGGCGCGCCCGCATTTGTCACCGCCATGCTCGTTCCCATTCGCGAATCTGGATCCATGCTGCCGCAACAGTTTCTCTCTCCATGGGTGGTCCAGCACCCCTCGCGTAAGAAGATCTGGGTCGCAGGTTCCATCGTTCAAGGATTCAGCGCTACAGCAATCGGGGCAAGCTTTTTTACGCTTCACGGATGGGTGTTAGGCATTGCTGTACTCGCCTGGTTGAGCATCTTGTCCTTGGGGCGCAGCCTCTGCTCAATTACCTCCAAGGATGTCCAAGGGCGCATCATCCCCAAGGGGCAGCGGGGTGTTATCACCGGTCGCGCGGCCCGCTTGGGCGGAATCGCTGCCCTGTTCGTTGGCGCGATCCTATTGGTGATTGACTCCGCGACCATACTCACCTGGCTCATCATCGCCTCAGGCGGCTGCTGGTTTCTGGCGGCTGCGGTTTTCTCACAAATCCGTGAACCACAGCCAGCAGCCGAGGCGTCGACCACGTTTGCACCAACGACAGCGGAGGCTACGACTAGGCCCGATTCGCAAAATGCGGCAGAAACGGGAAAGAAGCCTGAAACCACTTCGGGCGCTGCCGACGTCGGCAAGCACAAAGGCGTTCCGGACGGTACTGGCGCCGCTTCACAGGTACCGGCGGAGGGGCAGTCTGCTTCTGTGCGGCCGGTTGCCACTGCCACGAAGAAACCACCGAGCGCGTGGGGTTTGCTTCGTGATAATGCTGCTTTCCGACGGTTCGTGGGTGTTCGTTGCCTGCTGCTGGTGACCGCGTTGTCAACGTCGTTTCTCGTGGTGGGTTCTCACGAACTCGGCGTAGGGGTCTTTGTGCTGGCCGCAGGACTTGCCGCCATCGTCGGCGGACACATTTCGGGCAAACTGTCCGACCTTTCCTCACGACTAGTAATGGCTTGGGGGAGCCTCATCGCCTCGATCACCATCGCCCTCGCCATCGCTTTTCCCGCGCTGTCACCCCTCGCGTTCTTTATTGTGAGCCTCGTGCACGCAGGCATTCGCGTGGCCAGAAAAACCTACGTGGTCGACATGTCAGAAGGCGATGAACGGACGTTCATAGTCGGCGCGGCCAATACGATCATGGGCGTTGTCTTGCTTGTCGTTGGCGCGATATCCGGCGCGATGGCGGCCTGTGGGACTCAAATGGCCTTGGGATTTCTGGCTGCGTTAGGGATTTTCGGCTTCCTCGGTGCGCTGCGGCTCGAAGAGGTTTCAGCACCCCGCTAGACTGTGAAAAGAAACTGTGAGCCTAATTCCCAGGAGCGTTCAAACTCGTGTCTAGCCCTTCTCCCTGCGCCGTCGTTGTCCTTGCAGCCGGTGCCGGCACCCGCATGAAGTCCGCCAAACAAAAGACCCTGCACGCCATCGGCGGACGCAGCCTTTTGTCCCATTCCCTGCACGCGGCAGCCGGTGTCAACCCAGAATTCATCGTTGCTGTCATCGGTCATCGCCGCGACCAAGTTGGCCCTGCGGTGGAAGCCATCGCGGCTGAGCTTCCTACCACCACCCGCATCGCCATCCAGGAGGAGCAAAACGGAACCGGGCACGCGGTGCAGTGCGCCATGGACCAGCTCGAGGGTTTCGATGGCACCATCGTGGTCACCAACGGTGACGTTCCCCTGCTGCGCCCGGAGACCCTCAGCGAGCTGGTGGCCGCGCACACGGAGATGCCTACCGCGGTGACCGTGTTGACCATGAGCCTTGCTGACCCCACTGGCTACGGGCGCATCGTGCGCACCGAGGATGGCGAGGTCACCGCCATCGTCGAGCAAAAAGATGCTGACGAGGAAACGCTTTCCATCACAGAGGTCAACTCCGGCGTCTTCGCCTTCGACGCGGCCATCCTGCGCAGCGCGCTTGGCCAATTGCGTGCCGACAACGCCCAGGGCGAGCTGTATCTCACCGACGTTCTTGGCATCGCCCGCGCTGAGGGTCACCCCGTGCGCGCCTACCGCGCCGAGGATCCCCGCGAGCTCGCAGGGGTCAATGACCGAGTGCAGCTGGCGGAGGCTGGGCGCGAGCTCAACCGACGCACGGTCGAAGCCGCCATGCGGGGCGGCGCCACCATCATCGACCCCGCAACCACCTGGATTGACGTCACCGTTTCCATTGGCTCGGATGTCACCATCTACCCCGGTACCCAACTTTTAGGCACCACCTCTATCGCCGACGGGGCTGAGATTGGTCCCGATACGACGCTGACCAACATGACCGTCGGCGAAGCAGCGAGCGTGGTGCGCACCCACGGCTTCGATTCCAGCATCGGTGCTCGTGCAACGGTTGGCCCGTTCACCTACATCCGCCCGGGCACCGTCCTTGGTGAAAAGGGCAAGCTCGGCGGCTTCGTAGAGGCGAAGAACGCGCAGATTGGTCGTGGCTCGAAGGTGCCGCACCTGACCTACATCGGCGATGCCACCGTTGGCGAGGAATCCAACATTGGCGCAAGCTCGGTGTTTGTCAACTACGACGGCGTGAACAAACACCGCACCACCATCGGTTCCCACGTGCGCACCGGTTCGGACACGATGTTTATCGCACCGGTGTCGGTGGGCGACGGCGCCTACTCCGGCGCGGGTACCGTCATTCGCGAGGATGTCCCCGCGGGTGCTTTGACCGTTTCCGCTGGTAAACAACGCATCATCGAGGGCTGGACAGAGGCCAAGCGCCCCGGAACCCCAGCCGCCGAGGCCGCCAAGGAGGCGCGTCTGCGCGAGTCTCAAGACTAAAAATGGGCAAGATCGGGCTTAACCTGCCCGGTTTTTCCCCTGGTTGCCCCCGGCTATTAAGCTGGAGGCTGGTTTGTTTTCCATTCATGCCGAGTTAACTTTAAAGACTCACCCCAGGAAGGTATGCCCCACCTATGACCTCCAGACACCTGACCGAGAGCCACAAGAACCTCATGCTGTTCTCGGGTCGTGCTCACCCAGAGCTCGGTGAAGCCGTTGCACGTGAACTTGGGGTCGAACTGACCCCAATGACCGCGCGTGACTTCGCCAATGGTGAAATCTTCGTCCGCTTCGAGGAGTCCGTGCGCGGCTCCGATGCTTTCGTGATTCAGTCCCATACCCAGCCCTTGAACAAGTGGTTGATGGAGCAGCTGATCATGATCGATGCCCTCAAGCGTGGTTCCGCTAAGCGCATCACCGCAATTTTGCCGTTCTACCCGTATGCCCGCCAGGACAAGAAGCACCGCGGCCGTGAGCCGATTTCTGCCCGTCTTGTAGCCGACCTGCTCAAGGCTGCCGGCGCGGACCGCATTGTGTCCGTGGACTTGCACACTGACCAGATTCAGGGCTTCTTCGACGGCCCGGTCGATCACATGCACGCCATGCCGATCCTGACTGACTACATCAAGCAGAACTACTCCCTCGACAACATCGTGGTCGTTTCCCCGGACGCTGGCCGCGTGAAGGTGGCTGAGAAGTGGGCCAACGTTCTCGGCGACGCGCCGATGGCTTTCGTTCACAAGACTCGTTCGGTCGACGTTGCCAACCAGGTTGTTGCCAACCGCGTGGTTGGTGATGTCCGCGGCAAGACCGCCATCTTGCTCGATGACATGATCGATACCGGTGGCACCATCGCCGGCGCCGTCGGCGTGCTACGTGACGCGGGCGCCGAGGATGTCATTATCGGCTGCACCCACGGCGTATTCTCCGATCCCGCTCGCGAGCGCCTGTCCCAGTGTGGTGCCAAGGAGGTCATCACCACCGATACCCTGCCGCAGTCCACCGAGGGCTGGGAAAACCTCACGGTCTTGCCAATCGCACCGCTGCTTGCCAAGACGATCCATGAGATCTTCGAAAACGGTTCGGTTACCGATCTCTTCGAGGGTCAGGCCTAAACGACTACCCTCAACACCAAAATGCCCCCACTTGGGGGCATTTTTCTTGTGTGGACAACCTAATTTCTATTCATGGTTTCGCCTATAAAGTGACGATACTTTGATCTTGAAGTTTTTTAGCCAAAAATAACTTTGTGAACCCCCCCACTTTTGTGATCCAGCATGTTGAATTCCTAGAAAGTGATTCCAACCACTTGAAAGGAGTTCGAGCTGATGCTCAAGACCGAAACCTTCCTTGCCGAGCGAGGAAGCCACGAATTTCAAGCCCTGCGAAAATCTTTCCGCGGCTTCGCCTTCCCTACCACGATTGCGTTCCTAGCCTGGTATTTCTTCTACATCGTGACCGCAACCTTTGCTCAGGACTTCGTCGAAATCCCGGTCTACGGGGTCATCAATCTTGGCATGATCCTTGGACTGGCACAGTTTGCCACCGCTGGTTTGGTGACGTGGGCATATGTCCGCTTTGCCGACACCAAGATCGACCCAGCCACCGAAGTAATCCGCAACCGCATGGAAGGCTCCACATGAGCAATTCAGTCGACACCGGAAACCCGGTCCTCAACATCTCCATCTTCATCATCTTCATCGTGGTGACCCTCACGGTCGTCATCCGCTCCACGAGAAAGACCTCCCAAAAGGGTTCCGATTTCTACACAGGCGGTGGCGAATTCACCGGCTGGCAAAACGGTCTAGCAATTGCTGGCGACTACCTTTCCGCGGCAGCATTCCTCGGGGTCACCGGGGCAATTGCGATGTACGGCTACGACGGCTTTATCTACTCAATCGGATTCCTCATCGCCTTGCTTGTGGCACTCGTGCTCGTGGCCGAACCGCTTCGTAACACAGGCCGTTTCACCATGGCCGATGTCCTTTCTTTCCGACCCAAGCAGCGCCCCGTTCGCACCGCCGCGGCGGTAACTACCTTGGCTGTGTCGATTTTCTACCTCATAGCCCAGATGGCCGGTGCCGGTGGACTCGTCGCATTGCTTTTGGGTCTCGAAGGCAAGACCGCGCAGTCCATCGTGGTTGCCATCGTCGGCGTGTTGATGATCGCCTACGTGCTCATCGGCGGCATGAAGGGCACCACCTACGTCCAAATGATCAAGGCCGTGCTGCTCGTCGGTGGTTCGATCGTCATCACCGTGCTCACCTTCATCGCGCTCAAGGGTGGCTTCCATGCAGTACTGGAAGCAGCCACCGCGCAGCACCCGCAGGGCCACGAGATCTTAGGGCCGGGTCTGAAAATTGGTGCAAGCATCTTAACCAAGCTCGACTTCATGTCGCTTGCTATCGCCTGTGTGATGGGTACGGCTGGCCTTCCTCACGTACTGATGCGTTTCTACACAGTGCCCTCCGCTCGCGTGGCACGCCGCTCCATGACGTGGACGATTGCCATCGTCGCCGTATTCTTCCTCCTCACCGTTGTCATGGGCTACGGCGCCGCAGCCCTCGTGGGCGTTGACACCATCGCCGCCGCCCCAGGTGGCAGCAACTCCGCGGTGCTCCTTCTCGCCGCGAAGGTTGGTGGGTCCTTCTTCATGGCCATCATCTCCGCCATCGGATTCGCCACCATCTTGGCAGTGGTTTCCGGCCTGACAATCTCCGCTTCTGCGTCGGTTGCGCACGATTTGTACAATTCGGTCATCAAGCACGGCAAAGCTACTGAGGAGGAGCAGGTTCGCGTCTCTCGCATCACCGTTGTCGTCATCGGCATCGCCTCGATCTTCTTGGGCATTGGCGCGATGGGACAAAACATTGCCTTCCTGGTGACTTTGGCGCTGGCCATTGCCGCCTCGGCTAACCTCCCTACCATCATCTATTCGCTTTATTGGCGTGGATTCAACACCACCGGTGCACTGTTTTCCATGTACGGCGGCCTCATCAGCGCCATCGTCTTGATCATCTTCTCCCCGGCAGTCTCCGGTAGCCCCACCTCTATGCTGCCAGGTGTCGATTTCGCATGGTTCCCATTGACCAACCCCGCGTTAATCTCCGTCCCTGCCGGGTTCCTGCTAGGAATTATCGGTAGCAAACTCGGCAAGCCAGACAACCTGGATGGTCTTGCCGCAGAGATGGAGGTCCGTTCCCTGACCGGTGTGGGTGTGGCCAAGGCCATCCAGCACTAAGCGTCAAGCACTCGATCGGGTGTGGGCAACCGCAGCGGTGCGCACACCCGTTCCGTGTTCTTTTGACAGCCCCACCGGCGGCACAGGGTTGAATGTTGGTGCGCCGGAAACCCTCATCACCTTGGGTCCTGCCCTTACTCATTTCTAGGCACTACCAGCTGCCGCCTTCCCTCCATCAACCATGGCCGCATCCCTTCGATTGGGGACCATGGGCACAAGACGCTGTGCCACGGGACGAGCAAGCTCCACTAACGCGTAGGCTCTGCTCGTTGGCTAGACGGTGAACGACTACACAATTACGGTCTCACAGCCACACAGTGGCACACAAATTAAGGAAAACTGCAGATCTTTTCGCGGTGTTAGCATCACATCATGTATGCGCAACGTGTGCGGGAGGTCTTGGCCCCTTATGCAAACCAAGACAATGCAATAGGGATGCGGGCCTATATGAGGGAGCAGTTTTCCTTTCTTGGAGTCAAAACTTCCGAACGCCGCGCGGCCACCAAAGAGCTCATCATGGCATGGAAGACCCAACCCAGCTCGACGATTTATGAGATAGTCGATGAGCTGTGGGAGCAACAGGAGCGGGAGTTTCACTACGTTGCCTGCGATCTGCTGCGCGCATTCAAAGGCGACCTGGATCTGATGTGGCTGGCTCAACTGGTGACCACCCACTCGTGGTGGGATAGCGTCGACAGCCTGGCTAGGCCCGTGGGCGCCCGGGCCAAGGCCAACGATATGCGCGCCTGGGCAGCCACCGACAACCTATGGTTGCGTCGCGTCAGCATCATCCACCAGCTCGGCTTCAAGGACAAGACTGACGAAGCACTCTTGGCGGAACTGATTCTGTCGGCCACAGGCACCAGTGAGTTTTTCCTCAACAAAGCCATCGGCTGGGCGTTGCGAGATTACGCACGCAGCAATGAGGATTGGGTACGCCGTTTCATACTGTTACACCGCGATGAATTATCACATCTGTCAATCCGCGAAGCGACAAAGCATTTCACTTTAGAATGAGACCATGGTCACCACGATCACAGAACAAATCTGGGCTAGCAGTGACTACGCACCCCTAGCCGAACGGGTCTCTCCCGCCATTGCACCACTGATCACTTCGCTGCAGGAGAGCCTGAAGGGACGAGTGGGTGCCACAGTCCTCGACATCGGCGCCGGACATGGGCACCTAACACGCCAGTTGATCGCCAACGGCTACGATGTCACCGCACTGGAGCCCGTCCAAGCGATGATTGACGTCGGACAAAGATTCTGCCCGAAGGCTACGTGGATGAGAGCTTTTGCGGAAGACACCGGCTTGGCCGACGAGAGCTTCGATGCCATCGCCAGCAACTTTGGCTCCTTTATCTGCACCAATGACGCGGTCGGCGACGAATGGGCACGGCTGCTACGCCCGGGGGCTCCCCTAGTGATGACCGCGTGGGACCACCGCGGATTCTTTGCGGAAATGACCCTGCGCATGGAGGCGTGCTTTCGGGACGTTCCCATACTTCCGCCACACATGCGCTGGGCACAACCCGGCGTAGCGCAGGCGCGCCTAGGATCGAGGTTTCGCAATATTGAAATCACCGAACACGAGATTCCATGGGAGTTCGAATCAGTCGCGGCAGGAATGAACTTCTACCTCCACGGTTCCCCGATTCATACTTTTTCCTTCAATCGTTCGGATGCGGTGCGCAGACAAGCCCTCAAGGATGCGCTGCGCCAGCATTTGGAGGAAAACACTAACCCCGACGGCACAATTTCCTCCTATGCTGGGTTCGTCATCATCAGCGCCATCGCCTCGTCTTAAAGCCATAGTGCGCAGGGCCCATTCATGCGCTTTTCAGAGTTTTGTTCGCTCGCCCGGCCCGTGCTATCGTGGTTGGGTCTCGGCGAGGGCAATAGGAAACTTGGTTTTCTAGAGCCGTTATCGACGCGATGTGATCTCTCAAGCTTTCATGCCTGCGAAGACTCGACCAAGACACTCGAGTCGGTCGCAGGCTTTGTTGTTTTCTGCGGCCGAAAACAACAATTTCTACAACAAGGAGTACCAAGCTTATGGCTTCCTACCCAACTATCGCCGCTTCCCCACGTACCGAGTTCGGTAAGGGCGCTGCCCGCCGCGCACGTCGCGCCGGCCAGGTTCCGGGTGTCATCTATGGCCTGGACGTTGAGGCGCCGATCCACTTCACCGTTTCCATCCTCGAGCTGCACGCGCTGCTGCGCGCTCACGGTTCCAACGCTGTTCTCGAGCTCGACATTGAGGGCGACAAGCACCTGACCATGGTCAAGCACGTCGACCAGAATGTGCTCACCCTCAACGCCGACCACGTCGACCTGCTCGCCATCAAGCGTGGCGAGAAGGTTGAGGTCGAGGTTCCGGTCACTCTCGAGGGCGCCCCGGTTTCCGGCATGCTGGTTCAGGACATCGACCACGTCCTGGTTGAGGCTGACGTCCTCAACATCCCTGAGCGCATCACCCACTCCGTTGAGGGTCTGGAGGAAGAGGCTCGCGTGTACGCTTCTGAGCTGGTCCTGCCAGAGGGCGTTACCCTGGTCACCGATGGCGAGACCGTCATCGCCTCCATCGAGCGTATCGAGGCCGAGGAAGAAGAGGCTTCCGAGGAGGCCAGCGACGCCGAGGGCGCTGCCGAGTAACAACCTCTCCTTAGCGCGCAACCTGCGCTAGGAAGACACTCGTCTTGAATTAAACCTCGGGCACCCGTTGTGTGCCCGAGGTTTTCTCGTTTCCACCGTCAGCACCTGCGCGCTACCGCTGGACAAGTGGTCGGTTCTCACCTCCAACTACAATGTTCGACGTGAGCCAAGAACCTTTCCTTATCGTCGGTCTCGGAAACCCGGGCCCCAATTACGAACGAACCCGCCACAATGCGGGAGTCATGGCGCTGCACGAACTGCTTTCTCATGCCCGACCGATGCCCGCAAGCCTCAGCGCGCACAAAAAGTCCAATACCCTGATCGCCGAGACCCGACTGGGCGATGCCAAGGTAGTCATGGCCCAGCTTCGTTGTTATATGAACCTTTCCGGCGCCCCGGTGCGCCAGCTGGCAGATTTCTTCAAGATCCCACCCACTAAGGTCATTGTGCTTTTCGACGACCTCGAGTTGGACTTTGGAAAGATAAAAATCGCCACCACGGGCGGCGATCACGGTCACAATGGGTTGCGCTCCATTACGAAGTCGTTGGGAGCCAAAGACTACGTCCGGGCAAGCATTGGTATCGGCAGGCCACCGGGACGGATGGACGTTTCCAGCTTCGTCTTGAAGCCGTTTAGCAAGTCAGAGGCCCAGGAATTGCCTATCATCTGCGCCGACATGGCCGACGAGGTGGAACGTTTCGTTACCACTTTCGAGCGTTGACCAAAGCCACCCTTAAGGCTTGATCATCGAGTGCGAGCGCATCTTGCTTCTTGAGCCGGTGCACCACGGTGGGACAAGTTGTGCAGCGCGGTCGATCCTGGCAACACTTTCCCTTCTTCGGACCGCATTCAATCGCCCGGCGAACTTTATTCAGCTTCTTGTCGCCGGAAGCGGACCGGGACTTGTGGCCCCAGTTGGCAGGTGTCGGGGTAGGCGCCCCAATGGGCTCCTCGCACTCGTTATCAAGACACTGAGCACACAACTGCTCCCAGGTGATTTCACCCCGGGCGTATGCCCACGAATCAATGCGACGATGCTTTTTACCCACGGGTAGTAAACTTAGCACACGCTAACCTAAAATGAGGAGACCCTAATGCAGATCGCCACCCTACGCACCCCCGAAGGCCTTCGCGCCCTCGCAGTCACCGACCCTCGCGCAGAGGAACTCGCTGCCCTTTCGCGGAAAGGAGGCAACCTGGCCGAATTAGAGCTGCGAGGCCGATTACTTGAACACTCGGATGCAGGCGAGGTCATTTCCTTCTGTGCCAGCGTCGGCGGCCACGACAGTCTTCAGCTGGGTAAGGAGGTGAGCTTTCGCCTGTCCGATCTTGGCCCAGTCATCCCGCGACCAGGAAAGATCATCTGCGTAGGTCTCAATTATGCCCGCCACATCCTGGAGATGGGGCGCAAGCTACCCGAGGTCCCTACACTGTTCATCAAATATCCGGAGGCCCTTACCGGGCCATACGACGATGTCCACATTCCGCTTGAGGCTGCGGGCGCCCTGGATGCAGAATCAGAATTGGCGGTGATCGTGGGCAAACGCGCCCATCGCATCAGCCGCGACCAGGCCGCCGAGCACATCTTTGGATACAGCGTCATCAACGACTACACGCTACGCGACTGGCAGACCCGCACCCTGCAGTTTCACCAGGGCAAAAGCTACTACCAGACCGCAGGCTTTGGTCCTTGGATCACCACCGCTGAGCAGTGGCAGCCAGGACCCCGTATCACCGCTAGGTGGGGAGAGGAAATATTCCAAGACGGGACAACCGACGATCTCATCTTCGACTGCGAGACCTTGATCAGCTTCATTTCGCAAATCTATCCCCTCTCACCCGGTGATGTGATCGCTACCGGCACCCCAGAGGGGGTAGGCCACGCCCGCACTCCCGCCCGCTATATCCGCAACGGGGAAACTGTGACCTGTGCAATCGATGGCCTCGGCGCGATCTCAAATACCACTTTCATCGATCAATGAGGCAACGATGGAGCCAGCGGGGCCAGCCGAGATGCCTTCGGGATCGCCACTGAGGCAATAGCCGCCGGGGATGAGCTTCGTAAGCTGGGACAAATACGGATACACGGGCGCAAAGTCGTCCTCATCCTTGCTCACATGGTCCATCCCATGGTTGGCCAGCTCGGTGACGGGTGTGGCAAGCCCTCTGGCAACACGCCCGGAAAAGCCGCGGCTAGATACGGAGGACAGCCCGGCACTGCGGTGCTCGCGCAGCAGCTGGCGATTGGCCGGATTCGTCCCGGCTTCGTCGGCAAGCAAAAACGCGCTGCCGCACATCACCGCACTGGCACCAGCATCAATGAGCGCGCGGATTCCGCGCCCGTTGCGCACCCCGCCTGCTGCGACCAGCTTCGTTCCAGCGAATCCGGCATCGGCCAACGCCTCCGCAACCTCTACCAGTAGCTGAGCAGTTGGCGTATTGTTGGGGCACTGCTCGACCTCCCACGAAAGCCGATGCCCTCCGGCCTCATGACCTTGGACGATGAGGGCGTCGATGCTTCCCTCGCTGTGCCTCATTGCGGCAAGAGCCTCGGACACACAGGTCACATTGACCCATGCTTGCTTGCCATGCTCATGAATGCGATCGAGGTGTTCTTTGTCGAAGCACCCGAAGCTGGCCGAAAGCACCGTGGCCTGCGAGTCCACAGCCACGGCGAACTTTTCCTCAAATTGGTTGCTTAAATCCGCTGGTTGAAATGCAAAGTCGGAAGACACAGCCACCTGCTGGCCTGCAGGCGCGCACTGACTCACTATGGGCAAGACAGCCTCCGCAGCCTGCGCCAATTGCGCAGCGCTAGGCACAAAGTGCTGGGGCATAAAGAAGTTGATCCCGAAAACGACATCGCCAACTTCGGCAATGTCGCAAGCCAACTGGGCCGCGGTGATGTTTCCGGATGCCAAGAAGCCGAAGCATCCCTTGTGTGCCCCCTCAAGCGCAATAGCGCGGACAAGAGCGGGCGTGCTGGGGCCGCCGGCCATGGGTGCTGCAATGATCATGTCCGCCATCTTAGGATGGAAGCCATGAGTGTGTTCGACGCCGTGAAAAAGCTCTTCGCCCCCGACCTTGTCAAAAACCAGCCAGTGGAATGGCTCATTGTGGGATTAGGCAACCCCGGAGGCAGGTATGCCCTCACGCGGCACAACGTCGGCTACCGAGGCGTCGATAGGCTTCTGGCAGGAAAAACCCTAGAAAAGCTATCCGGCATGCCCGCGCTGGGCGCAAGGATGGACCTGCCGGTAAGCGCGGAAGGCCACGGCGGAAATGACCCGTCTTTGAAGGGGGCCATCATGGTGCTGCGCTCGACCACCTTCATGAATCTTTCCGGTGAGGCAGTGGGCGCGGTGGCGAGCAAGTGGAATGTTCCCGCCGAGCGGATCATCGTCTTGCACGACGAGCTCGATCTACCTGCAGGCACGGTACGGCTCAAGAAGGGTGGCAACGAAAACGGACACAATGGCTTGAAATCCATCAGCGAACACCTCGGCACGCGAGACTATGTGCGCGTGCGAATGGGAATCGGGCGACCGCCCAAGGGCACCGCGGTCCCCGATTACGTCCTGGGTCAACCGGAAGAAGACCTCACCGCCATGATCGCCTTGGCCGCTAAGGCAGCGCTGCTGATAGTCACCGATGGCCTTACCAAGGCGCAAAATACCATCCATTCCCGCTAATTCTCCGAGCGCCCACCTCGATTGCGTTGTTGTAGGAAGTACGACCCTGTGAACTCTGCGATTACAATCGGATGCCATGAGCACCTCTTCGCCGTACACCATCGTTATCACGGGTGCCTCAGACGGCATCGGCGCCGCAGCGGCACATATTGTGCGCTCGGCGCATCCCTCGTGGCGCATCCTCATCCATGGTCGCAATGAAGAAAAGACAAGGCGGGTCGCGCGCGAGGTTGGCGCAGACTACTTCCTCGCGGACTTCGCCCACTTGGATCAGGTTCGCGCCTTGGCAGAGTGGATCCGCTCCACAACCGATCGCATCGACGTCCTGGCCAACAACGCAGGAGGCATCTTCGACGGCCCCGTCACCACCGTGGACGGTCATGAAAAAACCTTCCAGGTCAATCACCTCGCCCCAACCGTGCTCACGCACGCGCTTATCGACGTCCTCACGGCCTCTCAAGCAAAAGTCGTTGCAACCTCATCCATAGCCAACTGGCTCTACGGACGGCTGGACTTCGAGAATTTTGGCCAGTCCAAGGACTTCGAACGCAACCGCGCCTACGGCACCGCCAAGCTCGCCAACATCTTGTTTATCCAAGAGCTCGCCGCCCGCTATCCCCAGCTTTCCCCTGTTGCCTACCATCCCGGCGTGGTCGCCACCAACTTCTCGGCCGAAGCCGGCGGGCTCATGCACCGGTTCTATTCCTCGCCTCTGGCCGGTTCGGTATTCGGGATTAAGGCCGATGCCGGAGGTGCCAACTTGGCCTACTTCATCGATGGCACCCCAGGCATCGCCTGGGAGCGGGGCCGTTATTATAACGACAAGCGCCGCCTCGGTTTCATCAATCCACAGGCCCGCGGAAAGCAGGTCCGCCATTGGGAGGAAACCAATAAGGTGCTTGGGCTCGAGTGGTAATCACAAATTATGCCCTTAAGCTGCGCAGCCACTAAGGTTGAACCCTATGAGTTCTGCAGCCACCATCGCCGAAGCCGCCCGTCGTCGCACCTTTGCCGTCATCGCCCACCCGGATGCCGGTAAGTCCACCTTGACCGAGGCGTTGGCACTGCATGCGCACGTCATTTCTGAGGCTGGCGCGGTTCACGGCAAGGCCGGCCGCAAGGCTACCGTGTCCGACTGGATGGAAATGGAAAAAGACCGTGGCATTTCGATTGCTTCCTCGGCGCTGCAGTTTGAATACGCACCGGAGGGACACACCGGCGAGCCGTTCATGATCAACCTCGTTGACACCCCAGGCCACGCCGACTTCTCGGAGGACACCTACCGTGTGCTGACAGCAGTCGACGCTGCCGTCATGCTTATCGACGCCGCCAAGGGCCTCGAGCCACAGACCCTCAAGCTATTTCGGGTATGCAAAGCCCGCGGCCTACCGATCATTACGGTGATCAACAAGTGGGACCGCCCAGGCCGCACCCCGTTGGAATTGGTCGACGAAATCGTCAACGAAATCGGATTGCAGCCGACGCCCCTGTTTTGGCCTGTCGGCGATGCGGGCGACTTCCGTGGGCTGGCCCGTATCAACAATGACGGCGAGGCCGAGGAGTACATCCACTTCCTGCGCACCGCCGGCGGCTCCACCATCGCCCCGGAGGAACACTACGATCCCGAGGCAGCTGGGGCCAAGGAAGGTGCGGCCTGGGAGACCGCGGCGGAAGAGGTCGAGCTGCTGGCGGCCGATGGTGCGCTGCACGATCAGGAATTGTTCCTCGAGTGCACCACCTCCCCACTGATCTTTGCCTCCGCAATGCTCAACTTCGGCGTACACCAAATCCTTGATACCCTGTGCGCGCTGGCTCCCGCACCGGCAAGCAGACGCTCGGATAAGAAGGCACTGGCTACGTCGACAAGCGCGATGGACGAAGTCCGCGAAGTCGGCGATGACTTCTCCGGCGTGGTTTTCAAGGTACAGGCGGGAATGGACAAAAACCACCGCGACTCCCTGGCCTTCATGCGCATCGTCTCTGGTGAATTCGATCGCGGCATGCAGGTCACTCATGCCCAGTCGGGCCGTAGCTTCTCCACCAAATACGCACTCACGGTGTTCGGCCGCACCCGTTCCACCGTGGAAACCGCCTTCCCCGGCGACATCGTAGGTCTCGTCAACGCCGGGTCCCTCGCGCCGGGCGACACCATCTACGCCGGTCGCAAGGTGCAGTATCCACCAATGCCCCAGTTCGCCCCGGAACACTTCCGCACCCTGCGCGCAAAGAGTCTGGGTAAGTACAAGCAGTTCCGCAAGGCACTCGACCAACTGGCGGCCGAAGGCGTGGTGCAAATCCTGCGCAACGACGCGCGCGGCGATGCCGCCCCGGTCATGGCGGCCGTTGGCCCCATGCAGTTCGAGGTCATGATGGCTCGCATGGAAAACGAATACAACGTGGAAACCACTGCCGATCCGATCCCCTACTCGGTGGCACGCCGTACCACGCCCGACACCGCACCCGAGTTGGCCAAGCAGCGTGGCGTGGAGATCTTCACCCGCACCGACGGCGAACTCGTTGCCCTCTTCGGGGATAAGTGGAAGCTTGCTTTCATTGAGAAAGAACACCCCGAATTCGAGCTCTTCCCCATGGTCGCGGACTAGCATGCCGTCACGCCCGCGAAGGCGGCCAGGCGCCAGCATCGCCCACATCACCGATCTTGTACGGGGGTAGCGGGTTGCTCGTGACGGAAAACCTTCTCGCGTGATCGAGGTCTCAATTAGGATGGGGAGCATTCCATTCCACAGATAGGGGACCTGATGCACCAGCTAACAAAGTGGGAAGCCGACGTCGTGCTTAACGACGGTGGGATCGCCACACTACGCCAGGTGCGCGCGGAAGACCGCGAGGCAATGGTCGATTTTTACGACCGCGTCTCACCAAAGTCCAAGTATTTGAGGTTTTTCAACGCGCACCCAGATTTAAGCGAGGAAGAACTCGACAACTGGACTTACTCCGACGAAAAGGACACCGTCACCCTCGTACTCGTCGAGCGCGATGACATCGTCGCCACCGCGCGCTTTGCTGTGGCGCAGCAATGGGCGCCTGCGCGGGTGGCAGACGTCTCCTTCCTCGTTCAGGATTCGCACCACGGCCGAGGCGTGGGCAATATCTTATTGGAGCATCTCGCCCAGATCGGTCGCGAGTGCGGCATCGAGCGCTTCTTCGCCGAGATCTTGACCGAAAACCGACCCATGGTGCAGGTTTTCGTCCGCGCAGGATATGAGATCAAGCCCGAGTTAGAGGACGGCTTCATCGTCGTCGACTTCTCTCTCGACCCCACCCATGAATCCCGCGAGGTCATGGAGCGTCGCGAGCTTCAGGCCGAAGCCTCCTCCATTCGGCGCCTTTTGAGTCCGCGCACCGTCGCCGTCATCGGCGAGGTTGATTCCGTATCGCGGATTATCTCCTCCATCGTCACCGGTGGATTCGAGGGGCAGCTGCATGCACTTACTCACGATGGCAGCGCCCGCGCGCCTGAGCTGCTCGCCGAGGTCCCAGGCACTGTGGACTTGGTGGTCGTCGATCATGATCCGGATACTTTCGACGACCTCGTGCACATCGCCGCCGATAAGAAAGCAAGCGGTATCCTAGTCCTCGCGCAAGGAAACAATCCATTCCTTCCACCAGAGGATGCGCAACGCTTCCTTGAACATGCTCGTTCCATGGGCATGCGCGTCTTAGGGCCGGCCGCGCTCGGGCTTATCAACACCAACCCCAAAGTGAGGCTCAACGCCTCACCAGCTAAAATGCCCAAACCAGGCACTGTGGGGGTGTATACCCAAACTGCAGGCATCGCAACACTTGTGTTGTCACACGCGCTCAGGCGTGGCTGCGGCATCTCGAACTTCATCGCCTCGGGCTCGTATGCCGATGTCACCGGCAACGATGTCATCCAGTTTTGGGCACAAGATGAGTCCACGCAGGTGTGCTTGCTTTCCTTGGACACCATCGGCAATCCACGCAAATTCTTCCGCGTTCTGCGCCGACTGGCCTTGGAAAAGCACGTTGTGGTCTTTCTACCCTCTCGCGCGCTACGCTCGGCGCGACACTACGAGCTGGAGTCCTTGCCCACCGCGCCTTCTTCGGCAATCGATGAGGTCATCCGCCAAGCCGGCGCAATAGTGGTCAATCGCCGCGACACCATGTATGACATCGCCACGCTGCTTTCGATGCAGCCAGTGCCCCGGGGGAAGCGGGTAGCCATTATCTCTAATTCGGCCGGATTATCTGGCCAGATGGCGCAGTCTGCCGTCCGCTTTGGGTTTGAGCCAACCATCATTGGTGTCGAAGGTGACCCAGTCAGCGGGATTATCGAAAAGACCACTCAGGCGAGACAAAGCTCCGACTTTGATCTCGTATTCTCCGGCGTCGTGGAGATCAATGACCCCATCGGGCGCACGGTAATTTCGGCTTTGGATGAACTAGCTGCGCGAACCGAAGGCTCGGAATCAGGGGCCGGTTCAGCCACCCCGATGTTAGCCACGCTGGTCAGTATCTTTGAGGATTCGCCTCTTGCCGGTGCCGCGGGTTCGGCATCGCTGACCACGTCTTCCCTACCGGTCTTTGACACCTACGCCGATGCACTCGAGGCATACTCGCTCATCTTGAGCAATGAGGTGCGCAGGAAGCGCGTGCGCCCACACCCCGATGATGAAGTCGCTGCTGTAGACATCGTAAAAGCAAGAACACTGATCGAGGGTATCTTGGCTCAAGCGCCACAGGGACGCACTGCCACCGATGAGGAAACCGCCGCACTGCTGGCAACCTGCGGAATCAACCTGGTGCCATGGAAGCCTGTGCGCTCTTTTGAACAGGCAGTCGCCGCCGCGGAGGAATTCGGGTGGAACGTGGTGCTGAAATTCACCCATCCCGTGGTGCGTGGCCGGCCCGAACTCAACGCCGTCATCAGGCATATCGCCGACGCCTCAATGATGCAGCAAGCCTGGGAAGCACTTCGCCGCTTGGCTGAGATCTTGCAGGTAGACGCCGGTTCCGCTGAGGACAACGCGGATCAGGAAGCAAGCCGCGGCGATGGGAATCCCGAATCTAGCGATCCGATGCTGGCATTGCTGCCGGTGGTGCAACGAACCGTCGACCCCGGCGCGACACTTGTGGTTCGGGGTATCGAAGACGCCGTTTTGGGCCCCATCGTTTCTTGCGGTGTCAGCGGCGTCGCCACCGATTTGCTTCACGACGCCTCCTGGCGCACTCCCCCACTTCGCCGCATCGATGCTCGTTCCATGCTCGAGTCACTCGGCGCCGCCCCGATTCTCCACGGGTACAAAGGAACGGCTCCCGCTCATACTGCCAGTCTCGAGGAAGTGCTCATGCGGTTAGGACGCCTCAAAGATGAGTTTCCCCAGCTCTCCGAGGTCGAGCTCACCCCGGTCATCGCCGGCGCTCATTCCACCGCGGTAGTTGGCGCGAGAATCACCATCGCCCCGCTCGATTCCTCGAGGGATCGCCTGGCGAGGAGACTGTAATGACAGTTTCTTCCTCGGCTGGAGCCCCTGTGACCGCAACCAGTGCACATGGTGTGGGTACTGGCGGTGCAAACCCAGCACGACCACTGCTATTTCACACCGCCGAGCTGCTTGAATACAGCTTTGGGGAGGATCACCCCATGGGGCCGGATCGCGTGCGGTTGGCCCTGGAGCTATCAGATCACTTTGGTGTCTTGGACGCCTTCGACATCGTTGAGCCCCCGCCTAGCGATATGGATCTCATTCGGCGCGTTCACGGGGATTCCTATATTGAGGCACTCACGCGCAACGAGCCCGATCTCGACTTCGGCATCGGCGACAACGACCATCCGCTGGCACCTTCCGCGGCAAAGGTGGCCGCCCGAATCGCAACGACGACCACCGCCGCAGTGCAGGCGGTGTGGACCGGTCAAGCCAACCGGGCGCTGAACCTGGCGGGCGGACTCCACCATGCACTCTCGCACCGCCAAAGCGGCTTTTGCACCTTCAACGATGCAGCAATCGCCATCGACTGGCTGCTGGAGCAGGGGGCAAGCAGGGTCGTCTATCTTGACTTGGATGCCCACCACGGCGACGGCGTGGAGGCGCAATTCTGGGACGATCCACGTGTATTGACCATCTCCATTCACGAGTCTGGGCTCTACCTTTTCCCTTATACCGGCTTTGCTAAAGACATCGGCGGCCCCAACGCCTTGGGAACCGCCGTCAACATCGCTGTGGATCGCTATTGCGAGGACGGCGCGTGGCTCCAGGCCTTGCATGCCATCGTTGCGCCACTTTTGCGAAAGTTCAAGCCAGAAATCATTGTGTCCCAACACGGCGCCGACCCCCACCGCGGCGACCCACTGGCCGATCTCAACTTAAGCATTGAGGCCATGACCGAGGCCTACCGCACGGTGGGAAGTTGGGCCGATAAGTACGCCAACGGAAAATGGGTGGCCATCGGCGGCGGCGGCTACAACCGCGACTCGGTCGCGCGCGCATGGACCCAATTGGCAGCCACCGTAGCCGATGTAACCCTGGATCACCACTTGCCCATGCCCGATCGTTGGGATGAGCGGGTACGCATGGCGGGCGCACGGACATTAGGTGATGGAGTAGGTGAGCTTGACTTCCATCCTGAGCGCCTCGTCGAGGTGCGCGCCTGTGCCCCCATGATTGCGACCTCGCGGGCGATCTTTCCATACTGGGGGCTGAGGCCTTTTAGTTAGGCAGCTTCAAAACCTTAAGTTTGCAGTGGCCGCCTTAGCGGCGAGCGGTGTTCTCCGGGGGTGTTGATCACAGATTTGAGCTGCGGTAATAACGCGGGCGTCACATCCGGGGTCTGCACGCTTCGGCTGTTTTGCCCCACGATGCGAAAAGGCCGGGGTTACCCGGACTTTTTTGTTTCAATCGCTTCCTGCTTCGCTAGCGCGGTGGCATGCGCAGCGCACCGTCGATACGGATGGTTTCGCCGTTGAGGTAGTTGTTGGTTGCGATGGCCTCGACCAACTGCGCATATTCTTGAGGTTTAGCCATGCGATTCGGGAACTGCACGAGGCTTTCCAATTCCGAGCGATACTCATCCGAGATGGAGGCCATCATCGGGGTCTCTACGATACCCGGGGCAATCGCGTTGACCCGGATCCCAAGACCTGCGAGATCGCGCGCGGCAGTGATAGCCAGCGCGTACACCCCGCCCTTGGAGGCCGCGTAGGCAGCCTGACCGATTTGCCCTTCGAAAGCGGCAACGGAAGCAGTGTTAATGATGACTCCGCGCTGGCCATCCTCGTCGACTGGATCGTGGGTGGCGATGGCGGCCGCCCCCGCGGTGAGAACGTTAAAAGTACCGTTGAGATTGATATTGATGGTCTTGGCGAAAAGCGCTGGGTCGTGCGGGCCCTTACGCCCCACAATGCGTTGGGAGGGGCAAATACCTGCACAGTTGACCACGAGACGCAGCGCCGCGGTGGCGTTGGCCTGCGCCACCGCGGCCTCAACCTGGGAATAGTCGGTGACATCGACGTTGAGATAGGTTACCCCAGGGATTACCTCTACCGGTTCTGCGAGATCACATGCAAAGACGTTGACCCCTAATTCCGCCAGGTGCGCGCAGGTGGCAGCACCTAGTCCGGAGGCACCGCCGGTGACGATGGCAGAAATGCTGGAATCTAGTTTCATGGTTTTCCTTTGCCTCTTGCTAGTTTTTTGCTTGCCGACGATTAGGACTCTTAAGCGAATGCGGACTGCCCGGTGATCGCGCGCCCGACGATGAGCGAGTTAATCTCGTAGGTGCCCTCATAGGTGTAAATGATTTCGGTATCATTCATAAGCTTGGACAGGTCGTGCTGTGTGAGGATGCCGTTTCCACCGGCGATGTTGCGGCCGGCGGCAGCGGATTCACGGGCGAGTCGGGTCGTGGTAGCCTTGGCCAGCGCTGCAAAGGGCATCTCGAGTTTGCCTTGTTCCTGGATCCATGCAACCTGAGCCATCATCGCCAGTGAGGCCGATGCGTTGCCCAAGATTCGAGAAAGAGACTCCTGGATGAGCTGAAACTTTGCGATCGGCTTGCCGAACTGCTCGCGGGTAATCGCGTACTCGCGAGCCTTATCAAAGATGCCAAGCTGAATGCCCGCGCCTTGCCATCCCACCCACGCGCGGGAGTTCTTCAGGTAGATGTTGGTGGCCTTGAAGCTGGCAGCACCCGGAATGAGATTGGCTTCGGGGATGAGGACATTGTCAAAGCCGAGATCCGCATTTTGCATGATGCGAAGCCCCATTTTGCGATCGATCTTTGAGCGGGTTACTCCCTCGCGATCGAGTTCCACGATAAATCCCTTCACCTCATTGTCTGCCACATCACGGGCAAAGACGATGGCGAAGTCCGCAAAGGTTCCGGCGCCGATCCAGCGCTTGGTTCCATTGATGATCCATCCATCGTCAGTCTTGGTGGCCGTGGTGGCGAGTCCTCCCGCAATGTCCGAGCCATGGTCAGGCTCTGTGAGCGCGAAGCACCCAACCTTGGTGAAGTTGCGCAGGCCATCTAGCCACTGCTCACGCTGCTGCTCGGATCCAAGGTCATTGATGAGCTGTAGCACGAGCTCGTTGTGGATACCCACGAGCGCGGAAAGCGATACGTCTGCGCGGGTAACCTCGGCATAGACAAGACCACGATACAGGCGCGAGAACCCGGAGAACTCAAGTTCACCGAGGCCGTGGGCCGCCAACTTCGGGAGGAGCTCGAAGGGAAACTCTTCCCGGTCCCAGTACTGGCCTGCGAACGGGCGTACTTCCTCCTGAAGGAAGGTGTGGACCTCTTGCAATTTGGCTTGTTCCTGGTGGGGTAAACGATCCGCTACACCCAAAATATCTGCGTGCGGGAAGGGGACAGTCGAAAGCAGTTCGCGGCTGGACTCTAGAATCGGTGGCATGATTTGTTACTCCTCAGAGGCTTGTATCTGGTTCGGTCATCCTCAGTACAGCATCGAAACTGTACGAATTAAATAGCTA
The DNA here is from genome assembly GCF_027886475.1 of Corynebacterium sp. SCR221107. NCBI lineage: Bacteria > Bacillati > Actinomycetota > Actinomycetes > Mycobacteriales > Corynebacteriaceae > Corynebacterium > Corynebacterium sp. SCR221107. Next base: position 1,047,000 of record NZ_CP115670.1, on the reverse strand, counting down.
TCGTACAGTACGCTATGACCACCGTCACTAATTTTGGGAAATTTCCCCCAACAACTTCCCCATTCGAACCTTCCAGACTCATTAACCACACAGCGCCACCAACTCTTAAGGCCACCATGACCACAAGCTCACTAAGCCCCCGCCAGCGCATCCTTTTTAACCAGATCCTGTCCGACTTCCTCGCCCACGGCTTTGCAGATTTCACCATCGATAAGGCCACCCGCGACTATCACTGCTCCAAGTCCACCCTTTACGCCCTCGGCGAGAGCAAGGATGCAATCCTCAGGAGAATTCTGATCAGCTTCTTTAAGGAGGTTTCCCGCAGAACTGCATTAACAATCTCGGATTCTAAGTCTCCCCAGGCATGCATCAAGGACTATTTCGAGGCCATTACAACCACCCTAGAACCCGCCTCACCCGCATTTATGAACGACCTTGCAACAACCCCTATTGGTAGGCAGGTTTTCGAAACAAACACCCAGGCCGCAGCCGAGACCATCAAGACACTCATCGAAAGGGGCATCTCCGAAGGGGAATTTCGGTCGCTCGATTCGCGCCTCGTCGCGGCATTTATCGGCCATAGCCTAGAACACATTCAGCGTGGAGACTACGAGCCAATCGCTAGCGCCCATGTGGCTTACCGAGAACTTGGACGACTCATTCTCGGTGGGATCAGCCATCAGTTTTAGGAACAAAACCGCTAGTCAATGACGTGGGTCACAGTTTTTCTTCAAAAAAGTCGCATTTACTTCAACTTGCAAGTATTCTAGGTGGGACATAGGTCACATCAATCGTGAAACATTGATCCACCCCACACCTTTCGACCTTTTTGGAGGAACCATGACCACTACTCTGACTGTCACCGAACAGTTTGCTAAGGCCCGCGATTTCCTCGTTAGCCATCAGACCGACTACGAGGCCGCCCGAGCTGGATTCGAGTGGCCACGTTTCGAAAAGTTCAATTTCGCGCTCGATTGGTTCGACAAGCTGGCCGCTGATCCCACCTCTGCCGATCGCGAGGCTCTGGTGATCTGCGAGGTGGATGGGCCCAGCACCCGCCGTACCTTCGCAGAGTTGTCGGCACGTTCGAGCCAACTGGCCAACTGGCTCATCGAGCAAGGTGTCCAACGCGGCGATCGAGTCATGCTCATGCTCAACAACCAGGTGGAACTGTGGGAGTGTATGCTCGCCTGCATCAAGGCCGGCTTCGTCCTCAACCCTGCCACCGCGATGCTCGGCACGGCGGATCTCCAGGATCGCACCGAGCGCGCTGACATCTCTTGGGTGGTTGCCAACGCCGAAGACGCCGAGAAATTCAACAACGTCACCGGGGAATTCACCATGATCCAGGTGGGCGAAGAGGCGGATGCACAAGACTCTCACCCGACCCTGCGTTATTCCGACTCCTATTCCGCGCCCGTTGAGTTCACCCCCACCCAGGACACTCTGGCGGACGAGACCTTGCTGCTGTATTTCACCTCTGGCACCACCTCTAAAGCCAAGCTTGTGGAGCACACCCACACGTCGTATCCGGTAGGTCATTTGACCACGATGTACTGGATTGGGTTGCAGCCAGGAGATGTTCACCTCAATGTCGCAGCCCCAGGTTGGGCAAAGCACGCGTGGTCTAACTTCTTTGCTCCTTGGATCGCCGGGGCTACGGTGTTTCTCTACAACTATGCGCGCTTTGATGCAGCAGCGCTCATGGACAAGATGGATGAGGAAGGCGTCACCAGCTTTTGCGCCCCGCCAACTGTGTGGCGCATGCTTGTGCAGGCCGACTTGGGACGTATGAAAAACCCTCCCAAGAAACTGGTCGCGGCTGGTGAGCCATTGAACCCAGAGCTTATCTCCACGATTGAAAACGCTTGGCATACCTCCGTCCGCGATGGCTTCGGCCAGACCGAGTCCACCTTGCAGGTAGCAAACACCCCGGGACAGAAGGTAAAGCCCGGTTCGATGGGACGCCCACTGCCAGGTATGGATGTGGTACTGATCGACCCAGTCACCAATGAAATCGGTGACAGTGGTGAGATTTGCCTACGGATCGATCCACGCCCAGTGGGGCTTACCCCAGGCTATTACGGTGACCCAGATAAGAATGCAAACGTGTTCCGGGATGGCTTTTACCACACCGGTGACACCGCTGAGCGGGATGAGGACGGCTACATTTTCTACGTTGGCCGTGCCGATGACGTGTTCAAGGCCTCCGATTATCGTTTATCCCCCTTCGAGTTGGAATCGGTTGTCATCGAACACCCGGCCGTAGCCGACGTCGCCGTGGTTCCCTCCCCAGATCCCATTCGCTTGGCGGTTCCCAAGGCCTACATCATGCTTGCACCAGGCTTCGAGCCCACTGCCGACGTAGCCGAGTCCATCCTCAAACACTGTCGTGACGGGCTGGCTCCGTACAAGCGCATTCGCCGACTGGAGTTTTTCGAATTGCCGAAGACGATCTCTGGCAAGATTCGTCGCGTGGACCTGAGAAAGCGCGAAAAGGAGATTCACGCAGACGACGATGGAGCAACCTCGGTGAGCTCGGAGTTCACCGATTCCGATTTCCCATCCCTGAAGGGCTAATGTGAGGCATAAAGACAAATCAACTTATCGGATTCTTGAAAGTTTTCCGGATGCCCTAATATAGGCTCGTATCTCTCCAAGGCCCACCCAAAGCGTCGAATAAGGTGGGTCTTTGGGTTTTCCACCGGCCGATCCCCGAAACAGAAAGCTACACCACATGCCCGCCGCACGCCCACAGATAGACTCGATCGCTCTCGCGCGACGCAATTGGGAGGCTCATGGTTGGAACGAGGCGGCGCCAGGTATGGAAGCGCTCACGGCTGTAATGCGAAGCGCACAGCTCATGCGTCAACGAGCAGATGAGGTTCTCAAGCCTTTCGCTATTAGCTTCCCTCGTTATGAGCTTCTAGCGATGCTGATGTTCTCGCGAACGGGCGCATTGCCTATGACTAAAGCCAGCGTTCGACTTCATCTTCCCGCAGCATCCGTCACCCACCAGGTCTCCCAGTTAGAAAAAGCTGGCCTCGTCAGGCGCCAACCAGATCCCAATGACGGGCGCGGCACCTTGGTATCAATCACCGATCAAGGAATCGCATTGGTAGGTGCGGCAACACCCGTGCTCAATCGCTACTTTTGTCAACTCGGTTTGGAACCTGGAGAGCTGTCGCAGCTTGTCTCATTACTCAACAAAGTACGACAAAGCCACGGTGACGTCGTCGAGGAAGCCAAGAAGCAATAACCCTAGGAGCATCCCTCCCGGCTCCTTCGGCACTTGGCTGCAGAAGGACGACCAATGGACACACCCAACCTGCATGGTGGCACAAGCAGGAAGGGTGGGTTACTTTTCGAATGTGGCTTCACACGGATTCATTGATCATCCCGCGACTGCTGTGGAGGTCTCCGAATTTTCTTCTAGGAGGCAGTTACCACGGTTTCGTCGGCAAGCTTATTGTGCTTTCCGGCAAAGACCACCGCGATACCCGTGACCACTGCGGCAAAAGCAAGGTAGAAGGCTGGGGACAGCAGCGACCCCGTGGAACCGATCAGCCAGGTGACCACCATCGGCGCGGTGCCTCCGAAAATCGCGTTGGCAAAATTGAAAGTCAAGGCAAAGCCCGTAAGGCGGGTACGCGTAGGGAATTGCTCCGACAAGAATGCTGGCAGCACACCGTTGTTGAGAGCCAACAAGGCACCGAGGAAGATCTGGACTGCGACCACGATGAGGAACACTTCGGTTTCCAGCAGCACGAAAGCGGGAACGGCACCGAGAAGCATCGAGCCTGTGGCAACCAGCATCGCCCTACGCCTTCCGATTCGGTCGGAGAGATAGCCGGTCACCAGGGTCAATGCCGCATAACAGGCCGAGGCTATGGATGAAGAAATAAACGCCATGGTCGCCGACATGCCAAGTTCCTTGGACAGATACGTTGGCAGGTAGGTCAGGATCACGTAGAAGCCGATGGCACCGAGCACGGAACCGGCAAATCCGATGAGCAACGCTCGCGGATAGTGCAGCACTTCTCGAACCGGGCCACGAGGAGCTTGAGCATCAGGAAGTTCGCTGGTGGCCTCAGTAAAGCGCTCCGACTCATTGGTATGAGGCGAACAATAAGGCCATAAATGCCCAAGGGGGCTGCAAGGAGAAATGGAATACGCCAACCCCACGACTGCAGGGCGCCGCCATCGAGGAATCCAGTCAGGAAAGTAGCGATCAACGACCCCAAGAGTAGGCCAGTTGCAGTCGCAGCCGGCACGATCGCGGAATACAGGCCCCGCTTGCCTTCGGGTGCGACTTCCGCAAGGTGAGTGGAGGCACCCGCGTATTCACCGGCGGCAGAAAAGGCTTGCACAAACCGGCAAACCAATAACAATAGCGGTGCCGCGGCACCGATCGAGGCATATCCGGGCAAGACGCCGATAACAAAGGTGGCACCGCTCATGAGCAGGATGGATGCCGAAAGCGTGTGGATGCGCCCCAACCTATCCCCAATGTGTCCCCAAATCACAGCGCCGACTGGTCGCACGAGGAAAGACAGTGCAAACAGGCCGAAGGTGTAAATCAAGGCGGTTCGCCCTTCGAGTTCTGGGAAGAACACCAACGCCACGATTGCTGACATGTAGAGGTAAGAAGCATAATCGAACCACTCGATGAAGGTACCGATGAAGGCCGCCTTCACCGCTGCCCGCAGGTCTTCGGGCTTGTGGGTGCTCGCACCCGGCGCAATAAGTGGTGGTGCTGATTGCAGGTGGCCAGGCACCCGCTGAATGATCGCCATGATGGTCTACCCCCTCCAAGAAAGTGAGCTCTCAGGCTTATGTGATGGATGAAGCGGTCATTGCTTCATGCAGGTGAGACTAACGTGGGGATCATGAACCGTCAATAACTATTGATCGATAGAAATAATATTCTAAGACAACTCCAACTTTTCTTAGGCAAAGGTGGTTCTACTGCCAAGCCCTTTCAAAGCTCGCTGACAACGCCGTTTTTCCACACGGATCCTCCGGTCGGGAACCCCATCCAGTGGCAATCATTGGTTCCCAGGCCTGTGCTAAAAAATATTAGAAATCAAGCATCCTAGACAGGGCGTGGCGAACCACCGCCCGATCGCGACCTTCGAGGATCAGCTTGGCTCCGGAGTGAATTGCCGAATCCAATATGCTCGCATAAACAGTTGCTTCTTGTTTTTCCATCCCGGCATCCGTTAATGACTGAACAAGAGAAGGATTCAAAGCAAGGTGGGCTTGGTGAACCTGCTCAACCTGAAAAATTCCAGGTGTCTGGGCTGCCGCAAGCATCAGCGCATCACCTTGCCACTGCGTGAAAAGCTCCAAGTTTGATTCAATATAGGCATCAAGTCGTGCCCGCGGATCCGAACCGGCAGCATCCATTGCAGCCGCAACTTCTTCCGCCCACTGTTTAAGAAAGCGCGTGAGCAGCTGCGCCACCAAGTCCTGCTTGGAGGAAATGTACTGATACACGCTACTGCGAGCTAATCCCACCTTCTTGGCCACCTCCCCCACCGCCGGCACTGCACCGCGGGAGGATTCGATCAACGCCAGGGCAGCGTCAAGGACCTGCTGATGCTGAATTTCATGATGTTCGGCAACGGTGCTGGCGCTGATCTTTGGCATGGCTGGGATTTTAGCGCACCGCGCCCAAGCGCCCATCCACCATTTCATACACATGGTCACAATGACCCAAAATGTCATGATCATGGGTAACCATCACCGCACCGACGCCATGATCATGCGCCTGACTAGCCAGCAACTTCACAATCTCTAACGAACGTTGCTGATCGAGCGCCGCCGTGGGCTCGTCGACAAGAAGCAGGTCAGGATCACCAACGAGCGCACGGGCGATACCCACGCGCTGCCTTTCGCCACCGGAAAGAGTGCCAGGGCGATTGCCGGCTTTGTGCGCCATGCCCACCGCCTCCAGGAGCTGCTGTGGAGATTTGCTACCTGTGCGGCCAATAATCTTTGCCGCCAATTCGAGCTGCTCGCGAGCAGTAAGAGCCGGAGGCAAGTTGCCGGACTGGAACACAAATCCGATGTGCTGCCTGCGAAGCGCGGTGAGTTCCTTTTCGCGTTTTCCGGCAAGGGTTTCGCCACCTATGACGACTTCGCCTTCATCCGGCACAGTCAAAGCACCAGCGATGGCCAGCAATGAGGACTTTCCGCTGCCCGAAGGCCCAACGATAGCAATAAACTCACCCCTGCGGACGTGAAGATTTACCCGGTCAAGCGCTTTCACTGTCGACTCACCGTCGCCATAGGACTTGGAAACATCGCGCACAATGGCAGCTGCGACGTCATTATTGCTCATCGGTTCTCCCCCAATGCGGTTAATGGATCTGTGCGGGTGACTTGGAAAACTGCAACCGCTGCGCCGGCCATGCCGAAAAGAAATAGCAGCAGCGTACCAAGTGAAACGGGGCCGGTCTCTATCGCAAATGGCATTGCGGTTTTCTCCAAGCCTGAGGCCATGGCAAGCGCGATCACAACACCAATAAGCAGCGAGGATACCAAGATGATCACGGCTTGCCCGAGGCTATCACGCAACAAAAAGCCCTTCGTGGCTCCCATCGCGCGCATGACCGCAATGTCGCCGCTGCGCTGAATAGTCCAGACAAGGAAGAAGGCTCCGGTCACCAAAGCCGCGATGGCGTAAAGGAACCACTGAATCAACGACATGGTCATGGACTCAGCCAGATATCCCGGCGAGGATTCGAATGCTGTTTGCATTGTGCGCGCATCCATACCCAACTCCTGCGAGACGGCGTCTAGATCAACGTTGCCTCGCGCCACGATGACGCTCGCTTCTTGGTAGGCGTTGTCGCGAACCACCTCGCCCGCGCGGGCGCCGGCATGAATTTCCTGCCATACATCGATGGGCAGGAAGGCCACGTCCACGTGACCAAACGTGCGTTGCCCCTCGGCAAAACCCACGACTTTTAGCTTCGTGCCGAGGCGATCGAGGGTCAGTTCGTCCCCAAGCTCCACGCCTTCATCTTTCAGGGTCGAAGAAACAACGATTTCGTGCTTTGTTGCCGTTGGATTTGCGTTACCTTGAAGCTGCGGAATGGCCTTTCCTTCCGCAGGAACGGGGTCGATGAAGGAACCAGGGACAATTCCAAACAGGCTCAGATCAACCGGGCTGCCGTCGCTGTTTTTCGCATTCACGATGGATAGTCCCAGCGGCGCTGCGTCCTCGATACCATCCAATTCCCGCCACCGCTGAACCAAGCTTTGGTCAACGACGGAGCGAGTAAACGCCGAATCAGACTTCGTGCCCTCTTCAAACGCGACGATGTCCGCGTCCATCTTCTTAAGGGAGGAAACACCGTCGTTGACCAATCCTGCAGACAATCCGGAGATGATCACGATAAGGATGGACATAAGCGCCAACACCCCTCCGACCATAAGGAATCTCGTCCGCGCAAACCATATCTCACGCCACGCTAAGTACATGAGACATAGGTTACCGACACACCGTCGGCACCCTCAACGCTTGACCCCGAAAAGGTGAAAGCGCCGCGAACCCACCGTGGCGCCTCAGTAAAGGGCGCCACGGCGGGATTGCACGGCGCGCATTCGTACGTTGCCTGGCCAAGGTGCGTCGGCGGCCAGGGATCATGGGGCTGTGCCAGCCTCGCAATCCGCTTGCGAGCAAAAGCTTGCCGCAGCACCTGTGGCGAAACCCGAACGTGGTTTAGTCGTGGGTAAAGTTCGGCTCCCTCTTTTCTACGAAGGCCGCCATACCTTCAGCCTGGTCATGGGAAGAAAATGCCGAGTGGAAAAGGCGGCGCTCGAAAACAATTCCCTGGGCGAGAGTAGTTTCATAAGCCGCGTTGACGGCCTCCTTGGCCATCTGGGATGCCACCAGCGACTTCGATGCGATCAGCGAAGCCGTCTTCTTTGCCTCATCCAGCAGCTGTTCGACCGGCACAACGCGCGCAACCAAACCGGATCGTTCGGCTTCGGCGGCATCCATCATGCGCCCGGTCAAGCACATTTCCATCGCCTTCGCCTTCCCAATCGCCCTAGTCAGCCGCTGCGATCCTCCCATTCCTGGGATCACGCCGAGATTGATTTCCGGCTGACCAAACTTGGCCTTTTCACCAGCGATGATAAAGTCACACATCATCGCCAGCTCGCAGCCACCGCCGAGCGCGTAGCCATTGACCGCCGCGATGACAGGGGTCCGCAGCCGGGTGAATTCCTCCCAACCTGCAAACCAGTTGCTCATGAACATCTCAGTGCCGGACTTCTCGGCCATTTCCTTGATGTCGGCACCTGCTGCAAAAGCCTTTTCGGAGCCAGTAACGATAATGCACCCAATGCCTGGATCGGCATCGAGTTCACGGCCAGCAGCAACCACTTCGCGCATGGTGGCGTCGTTCAGCGCGTTGAGCGCTTTCGGACGATTAAGCGTGATGGTGGCAACACGGCCTTCGGTTGCTACGAGGATGTTCTCGTACGTCATGGTCACTCCTTAGATTTGAAATTCGGCGCTGGGTTTTGTACCCAACAAAGATGTAGCTTGTTTTTACTTGGGTAAGTTTTTACCCTGTTTTCTTGCCCAGGTTCTGGGATGTCCCACGGCCTTGTGACACATCCCTGCAGCTCCCGTCGTTTTCAGGTGCGAATAGTCAGCGGCTCAATGTCGTCCGCTCGTAGCGCGCCCAGCAGCTCATCGACTAATTGCTTATCGACGTTAGCCAAGGTGGGAGGCGTCCACGAAGGATTGCGGTCTTTGTCAATGATTTGAGCCCGAACCCCCTCAACAAAATCGGGGTAGCCGTGCATGTTGTTGGAGACGATGTATTCCTCTTCCAGCGCCTGTTTCAAGCTCAAATCCTTCGCATTCCGGATGTACTCGAACGTCACTTTCACAGCAACAGGCGAGTTGCGCCGGATCCGCTTGGCTGCATCGGCCGCGAAGGCAGCAGTGGAATTGTCGAGGTTGCGCAAAATCCCCTCAACAGTGGGCGCCGCGTAGGCCTGTTCAATTTCTGCAATTTCACCACCGAAGGCCTCCCCGGCCGGCTCGCCGAAACGATCCCAGGCCGCGATCCCCTCCTCCGACAAGGCCTCCACCAAGCGCTCTAGATGCGATTCCGGCACATAGATATCAGCAAGCCCCGCGGCAATGGCCTCGGCGGCGCCGACGTGTATGCCCGTTAGACCAAGATGAAGTCCGAGATTATGCGCCGCATGAGACAACAGATAAGAACCACCCACATCAGGGTTGAAACCGATTCCCGTGTCCGGCATGCCAACCCTCGTGGAGTCAGTGACCACGCGATGTGAACCGTGCGCCGAGAGCCCGATACCCCCTCCGAGCACGATACCATGCATGATGGCCACGTACGGCTTGGGGTAGGTGGCAATGTCGTGATTGAGCTGATATTCATCACGCCAGAATGCCGCGCCTGCCCGGCCACCGCTTTTCGCATCGTGATAAAGCTCAGCGATATCACCTCCGGCACACAGCGCACGCTCACCTGCGCCTTTCAAGACGACAAGTTCCACGGCTTCATCATCGCGAAAATCCTCCAATGCCTCTTTCACCGCTAGACACATGGAGTAATTCAACGCATTCAGCGCCTTGGGCCGGTTCAACGTGATGATGCCAGCCTTGCCGATGCGCTCAACCACAACGTCACGGTCTTGAATAGTTTCATTTGTTGGAGACGTGCTCTGCTGGGTCATTATTTCCATTCCTTTGCGTTATCCCGCGCGTTTTCGCGTCGTGTTCTCTTTTGCACGTGGTTTTAGTCTCGGTCCGCCTCAAGCAATAAGGCCTCTCCCTGGCCACCACCACCGCACAAGGCGATTCCCGCTCGAGTGGCCTCACCTCGGCTTAGACGCAGGGCCGCATGGGCCGCCAGCCGCGCGCCCGAAGCGCCGATGGGATGCCCGAGTGCTACGGCACCCCCGTTGGGATTCACAATTTCTTCAGCGAGCCCAAGGACACGCGCGGAATGCACCGCCACCGCGGCAAAAGCCTCATTGATCTCCACATGGTCGAGCTCACTTGCACTCCACCCCTGACGATCCAAAGCAACCTTGAGTGCCTGTGCGGGCTTTTCCTGGAGTGATTGATTCGGCCCAGCAATCTGACCAGGTGCGCGCACGACCGCGAGGATGGGTAATCCACGTTCCTCCGCCAAGGCACGATTGGTTAATACCAACGCCGCCGCACCATCGGAAATCTGGGAGGAATTGCCGGCCGTGATGGTGCCGTCCTTGGCAAAAGCCGGACGCAGCGCGGAGAGGGACTCGACGGTGACATCAGGGCGCACTCCTTCATCGGTATCTACCACCACTTCCCCCTTGCGAGTGGTAATGGTCACCGGCACTATCTCCGAATCAAATACTCCACCTTTGGTAGCACCCGCAGCCCGTTGATGCGAAGCCACAGAAAGGCGATCTTGCTCTTCTCGGCTCACCGGATAGTCTTGCGCAAAATTCTCAGTGAGCGTCCCCATGGAAATCCCATCGTAGGCGCAGCTTAAGCCATCCAGTTCCATGTGGTCTGCAAGAGTGGAGCTTCCGAATTTTACTCCCGCGCGAATTCCGGCCACATGCGGTGCGTTCGACATCGATTCCATCCCACCCGCGATTACGATGGAGGCCTCCCCTGTACGCAGAAGCCGTGCCGCGTCGATAACAGCAGTCAGCCCCGAGAGGCAAACTTTGTTCACGGTCAGCGTATGCGCTTCTTGTCGAATACCCGCGGCCAACGCTGCCTGCTTGGTGGGATTTTGCCCCACCCCGGCCTGTAGCACCTGGCCGAAGATCACCGCATCAATGTCATCGCTCGATACACCTGCCCGCTCGCACGCCGCCTTGATGGCATACCCGCCAAGCTGCGGTGCACTCAGGCTAGAAAGCGAGCCTAACAACCTACCAAAGGCGGTACGCGCCACCCCAACGATCACTACGTCTTCGGCTGATTTCATCTTATCCTCCAGAAAAACAAACATGTACGATTTAGCGCCCTATCGTACCGTCTCATTGTGACTCGCGCCACCCTACTGGAGATTTCTCAACAAATTTCACGCGGATACAATTCATCCCCAGCCCTTCAACAGTGCCCACGCAAGCTAACCTATGTTTCAAGGACAATTACCCAAGGAGAACTTATTTTGACTTCTGCCACTCATGCCCCCAGCGAAGCCCTTAACCAGGCCCCAACTACCGCAGTTTCCACCCCCGCCATCGATACGCTGTTGGCACACCGCACCATCCGTCGATACCAAGAAAAGCCACTACCAAATGAGGTCCTCACCACGCTTTTCGATGTCGCCTGCCACGGCGCGACCTCTACCTTTATGCAGCAGTTCACCATTATTCACGTCACTGATGCAAACGTACGCGAGCAGGTCTTCCTCAGCTCAGGCCAGCCTTATGTCGGCGGGACAAAGGGCGATCTTTTTGTGTTTGTCGTCGACCTGCATCGCAACGCAGAAATCCGTCGCCGCGCGGGAGCCGACCTTGAACCCATGGGGCGCATGGGGGTATTCCTCCAGGGCTATCAAGACACGATGATCGCCGCACAGAACATGGTGACTGCGGCGGAATCCTTAGGCTTGGGCACCACATACCTGGGCTCAATTTCCAACGATATTGAAAGAGTCATCGCCGCCCTCCAGCTTCCGAAGTACACCTTCCCCGCGGTCGGCCTGCTTGTCGGGTACCCCGATCAACATCCGCAATACAAGCCACGCCTGCCCCGGGAGTTGACCATTGGCACCAACCGGTACCCCGATCTCGAGTCCGAGGAGAGCCTAAAGGCTCTGGCCGCCTATGACGAAACCGTCCAAGAGTATTACGATCTGCGCGATGCCAATAATCGCGTGGATTCTTTCAGCAATCAGGTGGCTCACAACATGGGCAAGGGCAAGGCTCTAGAGCAGGACTACCTCACCATCTTGCACAACCAAGGTCTATGCACCCAGCAATAGGGCACTGTCAGCGCTGAGTGCGCTTTCCGACGCCGCATAGGTTTCAGACTTGCCGGTGGCCTTGACGTTTCCACGCAGCAGTCACGCAGGCGTAGGAAAGCATGCATCCCGGCTAAAGGTGCGCCAAGCCCAAGACGATCAAGATGACGGAAACGACATATCCGGCACCATTGTTGACGGCATCTCCATGATTGCGCATCCACTCAAAACCACGCCCGGCAGGGCTTTCCGGGAATGCCCGAACAAATCCGACCCCAAGCGCCGTCAGCACTGGCAGACTCAGAGCAAGGCACGCATAAAAGAACATTCCGATGTATTGCACCCACACGGAAAAGTCACCGACGCTAAGCACGGCGATACCACCAAAAAACGGTGCTGAAGTCGCGGATTGGATCACACCGAGCAATAGACCTGCCACAAAAGTCTTTCCAGAAGGCTTTCGCACCGGCGGCAAGAGCTTTTCCAGCATCGCCGTATTGTCGCCGCCGCGCCAGGTCATCACCGCACCCAGGATGCCGAAGGCAATGAGAATGATCCCGAAAATCGGCGAATCGATGACCGCCCGGACCGTATCCTCGATGCCATTGAACAGATACATCGTGGCCAAGGCCAGCAGGAACACTCCTACCCAGTCGCCGCCGACCAGCAGCCCCATGATCTTCCAATACTTGCCGCCACGTGGCAAAAGCACGCCAACAGCGACAATGAGACCGATGAGCAAAACGTTGACGGAATCCATCAACGCAAAACTAACGGCATGCCACATGTCTAACGCACCTTTCCACCAACGACGCTCGCCCGAAAAGTCTACCTTTTGTCAATCAAATTGGAAGAAACCCAGGCAATACGAAATTATGTCTTGAGCGGAGGTGGGCATCGGGCGTCGGCAAGCAGGCACTGCACCGAGTTGCGGTCGAATTTGCAAGAACTAGGATGCGTCCGTCGTGGGCATGCTGCTGCGCCTCAATCCCCGTGGGTACCCTCACCGTGTTTTTCACCCCCGAAACGGACCATATTAGTAACAGGAATGTTTTAGGATTACGGCAGTGCCCGAAGCGGCGCGTGTCTTTTACGCTTACCCAAAAGGATCTAAGAAGAACGTCATGGCCAACGACTGGAACGAAAAGCTCGAATCCGCACAGCAGATGCTCCCGATCATCGGCAAGCTTCACCGCGAAAACAATGTGGTGGTCTCCGTGTTCGGCCGCCTTCTGATCGACGTCACCGACATCGACATCGTCAAGGCTCACCGCTACTCGCGCTTGGCAAATGACCGCGAGCTTACCCCGGCCGACACCCTGCCGATTCTCGAACTGCTGCCAGCCTTGAACCTCGGCTCGGCTTCCATCGACCTCGGCCGGCTGGCTGCCTCCTATTCCGAAAAGGGCGGGGACCTCGCTGAATTCCTTAACTCGGAACTGGCTGAGGTCATCGGCGCGGCCACCGAGCGTCCCACCAAGGACGTGGTGCTCTACGGCTTTGGCCGCATCGGTCGCCTGCTGGCACGCATCCTCATCTCCCGCGAGGCCGCCTATGGCGGTCCTCGCCTGCGCGCCATCGTTGTGCGCAAGAAGTCCGCTGATGACATCCACAAGCGCGCCTCTCTGCTGCGCCGCGACTCGGTACACGGCGCATTCCGTGGCACCATCACCGTTGATGAGGAAAATGAAGTCATCTGGGCAAACGGCACCAAGATCCAAATGATCTACGCGAACGATCCGACCAGCATCGACTACACCTCCTACGGTATCGACAACGCCATTGTCGTGGACAATACCGGCGTGTGGCGCGACCGTGCTGGACTGTCCCAGCACCTTGAGGCCAAGGGTGTTGACCGCGTCGTGCTTACCGCACCAGGCAAGGGCGACCTGCTCAATGTCGTTTACGGCATTAACCACGACGCCATCACCGACGAGCACACGATCGTCACCGCCGCCTCGTGTACCACCAACGGCATCACTCCTTCGCTGAAGGTGATCAATGATCACTACGGCATTGTCAACGGCCACGTCGAGACCGTTCACTCTTTTACTAATGACCAAAACCTCATCGACAACTTCCACAAGGGCGCCCGCCGTGGCCGCGCCGCCGGCTTGAACATGGTGCTCACGGAGACCGGTGCCGCAAAGGCAGTTGCCAAGGCCCTGCCTGAGCTCGAAGGCAAGCTCACCGGCAACGCAATCCGCGTTCCAACCCCCGACGTTTCCATGGCTGTGCTCAACTTGACCTTGGAAAAGGAAGTCACCCGCGATGAGGTCAATGACCTCATGGATCGCGTTGCGCTGTACTCCGATCTGCGCCAGCAGATCTCCTACATCGCATCCCCAGAGGTTGTATCCTCCGACTTCGTTGGCTCCACCCACGCCGGAATTGTCGACGGTTTGGCAACCATCGCCAACGGCAACCATTTGGTTCTCTACGTCTGGTACGACAACGAGTTCGGCTACTCCAACCAGGTCATCCGTATCGTCGAGCACCTTGCAAACGCTCGCCCGGTTGTCCTTCCAGCGCGCCCCGCGTCTAAAGACATCTAATACACCGCCCTCCCCGGTGGGGCTGCACTCGTTTCCCGACCCTCACATCATTGATGAGGGGGCTGACGGGAACTACGCACGGCCCTAGCGGAAACCAGAGCGAACTGGGTGTAACTGCATTCAGCGCCGGAGTTTTCTCCGGCGCTTTGTCTGTTCTTCCGTTCTTAAGGCGTGCAACTCGGGTTCGCTGATGGTCCTTGCTACGGTTCGTCCTTAAATTGCCTTCTGTCGCCTCTACTTTCTTCTAATGAGGGAGCGTGGCGCTGAATCCATCACCAGGCTTCGTATTGAGCCACTTCTTTCAAACAAAAAGTCAGGGTGATTGACCAGCGTCCGCACGATAAATTCGGACTGCGGATGGAAACCACACAAGGTGACCCGGTTTTTCACACGCATGTGGCGTGGAAAACCGGGTCACCTTGTGTACTTAAAGCGAGTGATGGTTTTCGGAGCTAATCGATGGCGCCCTCCTCAATCGGGTCTTCGGTGACGACGATGCCATCAGCATCAGCGTAAAGGAAATGGCCAGGCACGAACTCAACCCCACCGAACTCGACTACTACGGAGAGCTCACCTTCGGCATCCTTTGCGGATTTGCGAGGGTTCGTCCCCAGAGCTTTCGCCCCGAATGGCAGCTCCGACACAACGGCACTATCGCGAATCGCCCCGTTGATCACCACGCCAGCCCAGCCATGTGCCACGCCAGCCTTGGCGATAAGATCGCCCATCAAAGCAGTATGAACCGATCCATAGCCGTCAACCACCAAAACGCGACCGTCGCCGGGGGAATTGAGCAGCTTTTTGACCAAGCCATTGTCTTGAAAACAGCGAATCGTCTCGATGCGTCCACAAAATGCTGTGACTCCACCATAATTAGTGAATTGGGTATCGCAGGAACGCACATCTTCGCCGATGATGTCCACAAGATCAGCGGTTGCCAACGGTGTGATAGCCATGCCCTTTTCCTTTTCTACTCACCTAGTGTTTCATCGGGTAATGCTAAATCGTGTTCATGCCCATTCGCACTCGTTCTTTAGTTGGAACTAAAGACATAGCAACGCAATGAGGCTCACCGACTGGACAGGAAGTACAAACATGAAGCTAGTGTCCACGACCTCTGTAGATCCTCCCGTCCTGCACCCACACCAGCAACCCATGGAGAGCGTTTTCCCACTAAGCCCAAAACCCCAGCGGTTCGAGCCCCTTTTAGCGGTTGAAGCATCCTCTGGACAAATTTTGCGCCATGAGACTGGACGCCATCTATTTCCCTTTTGGAGAAACGTGCCCAATTGGAGCGCCACTTGAGCGAAAGCAACACCACAAATCGCAATGAGAACATCGTCCACCGACCGATTGTGGGCAAGGCTCGCAGGTAATATTTGCCTTGTCGCCGTTCGGTGATACGAGAGGTTCGATCGCCGCAACGAATTCTGCGAAAGATGGGCACAGATGGCCTAACGCATTGCGAGGTACCGCAAATGTCGAGTGGATCCCATACTTACCGCCGAAGGCGTGGAGAAAACATGGGTGCTGATGCGGGCGCAGCACGAGAGGCATGAAGCCAATGGTGGTGTGACCCGGTGTAGCCTAGCCACACCACCATCTTTGTGAGGGGAAGGGCCGGGGGTGATGTCCCAATGCTCCGTTCCTAGTGGAACTGGCCTTCCTCGGTGGATCCCTTCAGAGCGGTAGTCGAAGAGTTCGGGTCAACCGTGGTGGCGATCTTGTCGAAGTAGCCGGCGCCAACCTCGCGCTGGTGCTTGACTGCGGTGAAGCCGCGCTCCTCTGCAGCCTTGAACTCGCGGTTCTGCAGGTCGACGAAAGCCGTCATGCCTTCGCGTGCGTAGCCGTGAGCGAGGTCGAACATGCCGTAGTTGAGGGCGTGGAAGCCTGCCAGAGTGATGAATTGGAAGGAGAAGCCCATTGCTCCAAGTTCACGCTGGAACTTCGCGATCTCGTCAGCATCGAGGTGTGCGGACCAGTTGAAGGAAGGCGAGCAGTTGTATGCGAGGAGCTGGTCTGGGAATTCCGCCTTCACGCCCTCAGCGAACTTCTTTGCCAGCTCCAGATCCGGAGTTCCGGTCTCCATCCAAATCATGTCTGCATAGGGGGCGTAAGACTTCGCGCGGGCGATGCACGGCTCGAGGCCATTTTGCACCTTGTAGAAACCTTCGGAGGTGCGCTCACCAGTGATGAACGGCTTATCCCGATCATCAACATCGGAGGTGATGAGGGTAGCAGCCTCGGCATCGGTGCGGGCGATGATGACGGTTGGAGTGTTAGCAACGTCGGCAGCAAGACGAGCGGAGGTCAGGGTGCGGATGTGCTGCTGGGTCGGAATGAGAACCTTGCCACCCAGATGACCGCACTTCTTCTCGGATGCAAGCTGATCCTCCCAGTGAGTACCAGCAGCACCGGCAGCAATCATTGCCTTTTGCAGCTCATAAACATTGAGGGCGCCACCGAAGCCAGCCTCTCCATCGGCAACGATTGGCAACAGCCAGTCCTCGACAGAGTTGTCCCCCTCAACGCGGGCGATCTCGTCGGCTCGCAGCAAGGCGTTATTGATTCGACGGACAACGCTTGGAACCGAGTTGGCCGGGTACAGCGACTGATCTGGGTAGGTGTGGCCGGAGAGGTTGGCATCACCTGCAACCTGCCAGCCCGAGAGGTAAACGGCCTGAAGTCCAGCACGGGCCTGCTGCACTGCCTGGTTTCCGGTCAGCGCGCCAAGCGAGTTGATGTAGGAGCCATCTCGCTTGGAGACCTTCTCCCACAAAACCTCAGCGCCACGGCGTGCAAGGGTGTGCTCCTCGATGACCTTGCCCTGAAGCTCAGCGACCTGCTCGGCGGTATAGTCGCGCTGGATCCCCTCCCAACGAGGGTTCTCATCCCAATCCTTCTGGATCTCCGCAGCGGTACGTGCCTGTCCGGTGGTGGTCATGTCGTGCTCTCTTTCATGGTTAGTCGCCCAAAGATGGTGGCGAGAAAGGTTCTAACGATTGGTGTAGGATCCACCGCCTCGTTGCAACTCGTGCAACCAATTCGGTGGCGTGAGTCACAGATTGCCTTGGTTTGAGTCCCGCGTCAATGAATTCGAAAAGTAAATTCCGTGTGGGGGTAAAGGGGTAATTTGCAAATTTTGCAAAGCGACATGTTTCGCCCCCAAAATTTTTGCTTTGCCCCAAACCACCCCCGCCTGCGCAAACGTTGTCAACTTAAATACGCAGGCGAATCAGAAAAGTTAAAAAAGCGGGCACTCTCCCCCGAGTGAGGCAACCGCCACAGCGGGGGTAGTCTGAAGTAAAAATTGTGAAAGGGTTTTCCTTGTGATGCCAGTCACTTAGAGTGATATGCATCGCACAAAAGCGACACACTGACCGGGCCTTGCGTCTCTCCCACCAAGAACCGGACTGAAAGAATTTCAAACGGCTGCATCGCCCCGAGGGCAGAATGCACTTCCATTGATCACACTCGAGCACTAGGAGCATCCCGATGATCCAGACCCTTAATCAGGACACCACCCCGCGGGTGTCGGTAGCCGGCCTTGAGGTCGCGCAGGTTCTCTACGACTTCGTCAACTCTGAGGTATTGCCAGCCACCGGAGTCTCAGTCGAAGATTTCTGGGCTGGATTCGCGAGCATTGTCAGGGATTTCACTCCGCGCAATGAGCAGCTGCTTGCCCGGCGCGAGCAGCTTCAGACCCAGCTCGATGACTACTACCGTGCAAACCCCGGCCAGCCCGATCCAGAAGAACACGAGGCATTCCTGCGAGAGATCGGATACCTCGTAGAAGCACCAGCCAAGGGTGAAATCCGCACCCGCAACATCGACGAAGAAATTGCTACCGTCGCAGGGCCTCAGCTTGTAGTACCCATCCTCAACGCACGTTTCGCGCTTAATGCTGCCAATGCCCGCTGGGGTTCACTCTATGACGCGCTGTACGGTACTAACGCCATCCCGGAAGAACCCGGTGCGGAAAAGGGAGACAAGTACAACCCAGAGCGAGGTCGCCGCGTTATCGCCTGGGGTCGAGATTTCCTCGACAAGGCCGTTCCTTTGGAGGGCGCATCTCACGCTGACGTTGACCGCTATACAGTTTTCTGCGGCAAGCTCACCGCGATGGTCGGAGAAGAGAAGTTCCACCTGCGCGACCAACGCTCTTACCGCGGTTTCATCGGCGAAGTCCACGATCCTTCCGCCATCTTGCTGCGCAATAACGGCCTGCATATTGAGTTGCAGATCGACCCGTCCACGCCCATTGGACGCGAGGATAAGGCCGGCATCAAGGACATCATCCTTGAAGCCGCGGTGTCGACAATCATGGACTTCGAGGATTCTGTTGCAGCGGTCGACGCCACCGACAAGGTCTTGGGCTACCGTAACTGGCTCGGACTCAACAACGGCAGCCTGAAGGAAGAAGTCACCAAGAACGGCAAGACCTTCACCCGTGCTCTCAACGAAGACCGCGAGTACATCGGCCGCAACGGCACCCACGTGCGCCTGCATGGTCGCTCTCTCCTTCTCGTCCGCAATGTCGGCCACCTTATGCGTAATCCCGCTATCCTCGTCGACGGTGAAGAGGTGTTCGAGGGCATTATGGACGCCATCATCACCTCCGCTTGTGCAATCCCTGGCCTCGATCAGCACAACGCCCTGCGTAATTCCCGAACCGGCTCGATCTACATCGTCAAGCCAAAGCAACATGGACCTGAGGAAGTGGAGTTCACGAACGAGCTGTTCGGACGCGTTGAGGACCTGCTTGGCCTTGAGCGCTTTGCCATCAAGGTTGGCGTCATGGATGAAGAGCGTCGTACCTCCGCTAACCTCGATGCGTGCATCATGGCCGTGGCCGACCGTTTGGCGTTCATCAACACGGGGTTCTTGGACCGTACCGGTGATGAAATCCACACCTCGATGCAGGCCGGGGCGATGGTCCGCAAGGCCGATATGCAAAAAGAACTGTGGAAGCAGTCATACGAGGACAACAACGTCGACACCGGCATTGAGCGCGGACTTCCAGGCAAGGCACAGATCGGTAAGGGTATGTGGGCCATGACTGAGTTGATGGCCGAAATGCTCGAGGCGAAGATCGGTCAGCCCCGTGAGGGTGCGAACACCGCATGGGTTCCCTCCCCAACGGGCGCGGTGCTGCATGCTACCCACTACCACCAGGTTGATGTTCACGAGGTTCAGGAAAAGCTCAAGACTGCAGGCCGTCGCGACACCTTCCTAGGACTGTTGACTGTACCTGTTGCGGCCACTACCGATTGGTCCGACGCAGAAAAGCAGGAAGAGCTCGACAACAACTGTCAGTCCATTCTCGGCTACGTTGTCCGTTGGGTCGAACAAGGTATCGGTTGCTCCAAGGTTCCCGACATTCACGATGTGGATTTGATGGAGGACCGCGCTACCCTGCGCATTTCTTCTCAGATTCTGGCAAACTGGCTCACGCACGGCGTTGTTTCAGAGGAACAAATTATTGAGTCCCTCGAGCGCATGGCGAAGGTTGTGGATCGCCAGAACGAGGGTGATCCGGCTTACCGCTCCATGTCTGCCGACTACGATTACTCCATCGCCTTCCAAACGGCAAAGGATCTGATTCTCAAGGGCACACAGTCACCGTCCGGTTACACCGAACCGTTATTGCACGCTCGACGCCGCGAGTTCAAGCAGCGCGAGGGAATCGCCTAAAGGCACCCCCTCATACCAATCCTGCTTTAACGCCACCCGAGAAATGGCAGGGCAAGGCAGGTCGCTGTCGCCACTAAGACGACAGCGACAAATGTCTTGCCCTGCCATGTTGCATAATTGAAATTCACCCCCACCCCAAAACGCTTCTCTACCAGCACAGAGGGGTCATTCGGATTGTAGTAAATGATGCCCCACTTATAGTTGGCTCCATCGTCGCTCGACCGACTGCCAGACTGCACTCCGCTCTTGTTGAAGCGTCCTGGGTTTAGTTCCGCTTCTTTTACGGCCCTGTGTTGATGGGCTGGGTGAGATAGTACTCGGTTTCTACTTCCTGTGGGGTGGCGTAGTCCAATGCTTCGTGAAGTCGCTTCGTGTTCCACCAATGCGCCCACCGCAAGGTGGCCAGTTCGACTTCTCCGACCGACGTCCACGGGCCCTGGGCATGAATCAGTTCAGCCTTGTAGAGACCGTTGACTGTTTCGGCTAGTGCATTGTCGTAAGAATCGCCGACTGTTCCCACACTCGGACGGATTCCTGACTCGGCTAGCGCAGTGGAATACTTCAGTGACACATACTGGCTGCCCCGATCGCTATGGTGAATTAGCTGGTTTCCATGGATTCGCCCTGCAGTCGTTAACGCATGCTCCAAAGCCTCCATCGGCAGTGCATCGGTAGGCATCGTCGAGCGTGTAGCAACACCAACAATTTTTCGGCTGAATACATCCACGACAAACGCGGTATAGGCGAATCCTGACAGGGTGCGAACGTGGGTAATGTCGGCAACCCAAAGCCTGCCTGGTGCCTGCGCACGAAAGTCTCGCTGTACAAGGTCTCGGCGATGATCCGGTGTCTTCTGGCTTACCGTTGTCACTGGGGTTCGCCCACGTCTGCGGCCAGAAACGCCTGCGAGTTTCATCAGATGTGCGGTCTTGTCGCGACCAATATGAAAGCCTTCACGGTTCATCGCGTGCCACATTTTGCGGATACCGTAGACCGAGAAATTCTGTGCATGCACACGCTGTATCTCTGGGATGAGCAGGCTATCGCTTAAGGCCCTTGCGCTGGGAACACGAGTGGTCGCCTTGCGGTAGCCACGAGAGGTGATGAATCCACGATCTGCCTGTTTTAGAACTCTGCAGATGGCCTCGACCCCAAATTGATCTTTGTACGCGTCGATGTAGGAGATCATTTGGCCGTGGGTCGGTCGAGTTCCGCTGCGAAAAAGCCGAAGCTGTCTTAAGAATCCCGTTTGCTCGTTTCAGTTCGCGGTTTTCTCGACGCAGACGCCTGAGTTCTTCTTCCATTGTTTCGCCGCCTGAAGCGTCAGAATTATCGCGTACTGAAGCGCTGTCACGGTACCAAACCCGCAACGTATGGTGAGATACTCAGCAGCTCACCGACCTCCGAATAGGCGCGTTGCAGTGAGCAAGACTCCAGGCGGACCATTTCGATGATCTGATGGACCGCCTTCTCCTTGAACTCGACGGAATACTTTCTAGGCATAGTTCAATCCTTCCTTAGCTGAGGTAGGAACTAAACCCAGGACGCTTCAATTCGACGAATAGCAACAGCAAAAGCCACCCCGACAATTATCGCGGAAGCTGCCAGCACAACTCTGAGGAAATCAACGTCCATTAACTGCGCTTCCTCCACCTCTCACGCCCCAAGAACGACAGCAATTCTACCGAAAAGCAATTCCAAAGATTGTCAAACGACAACGTCTCATCGCAGGCGACCAATCTCTTCACGATTGCACGATTCATCGCTTTTACAACCCGAAACTTGCAGCCTTTCCGAATTTTTGCATAGACTATGCAATGTTGCGCAAATCGGGTGAAACCTGCGAAAAATAGGTAATCGAACACCCAAAGCGGTGCGTAACTCAAATCTTCCCAATCCCACGAATACAGGAAAGACAACCACCTCATGGCTCAATTCCTTTACAAAATCGGTAGCACGGCCTACCGAAAGAAATGGGTTTTCCTCGCTTTTTGGCTCATAGTCCTCATAGCCATTGGTTCAGTAGCATCGGCTTTTTCTAAGCCCACCACCAACACCATGACCATCCCAGGTCTGGAGTCAGTTGAAACGATGGAAAAGATGCAGGAGCGCTTCCCGACGTCAGGCGATGCGTTATCCGGACCGACCGGCACGATCTTGGTCCAGACGACAGACGGGTCAAAACTAACCGATCCCGAGGTCCAGGCCCGCATCAACGAGCTGATCGAAGACCTCAAGGCCACTGGTGCACTCACGGAAACCGACACCCTCGTCGATCCGGCTACCGCCTCGATGGGCATGTCACAACAGCTAACCCAGGCAAAGCAGGCCCAAGGAGTCCCTGAGGAACAAATTCAGTCGGATATTAAGGCCTTGAGCCCCTTGTCAGAAGATCAAACCACCGGCACGATGAGCATTACCTTTGACGCCGCTTCTGCAACCGATATCCCAATCGAAGATCGCGATGCCGTCGAAGCCGTACTCGACGAATACAATTCAGACACGCTCAAAGTACTGGCAAACGGTAATGCCTTTACGGCCATGAGTGAGATGGAAATGACGTCTGAGATTATCGGTATGGCAGTGGCCGCCATTGTCTTGCTGATTACGTTTGGTTCATTCGTTGCCGCTGGGATGCCGCTGATTTCGGCGGTTATCGGTGTAGGAATCGGCATTTTGGGCATTCAAGCACTCACAGCTGTGTCTTCCGACATTACCTCGATGACCCCCACCCTGGCATCGATGATCGGCCTAGCTGTGGGAATCGACTACGCCCTGTTTATCGTCAACCGCTTCCGCAATGAGCTCGTGAAGACAGCCGGCGCGGCTGATATGGAACCTCGGCAGCTGCGTGATGCGCTCAAGAAGATGACGTTAGATCAACGAGCCCATGCCATGGGCATGGCGGTTGGCACTGCTGGCTCGGCTGTTGTTTTCGCGGGCCTTACCGTGCTCATTGCGCTGGCAGCATTGTCTATCATCAACATCCCATTCTTGACGGCAATGGCTCTCACCGCAGCCGCGACCGTCGCCATTGCGGTTCTCGTAGCGCTTACCTTCCTCCCAGCGCTTCTTGGCCTGTTAGGTACGAAGATCTTTGCCGCACGAGTTCCTGGGCCAAAAGTTCCTGACCCTGAGAACGAGACTCCTACGATGGGTCTTCGCTGGGTGCGAAGAATCCGCAAGCACCCGATGGGCCACCTGATTGTCGGTGTCGTCGCTCTGGCGATTCTGGGAATTCCAGCGGCCAACATGCAACTTGCCATGCCCACTGGCGGTTCTGAGCCAAGGGGATCCGCTACTCGAGAAGCATGGGATATCACTGCCGAGGAATTCGGGAAAGGTCGCAATGCACCGATGATCGCCTTGGTAGATCTCGCCGAGGTAAGCAAGGCTGAACGCCCGATGGCACTCCAGATGGCCGTTTCCACCATCTCCGAAACCGATGGTGTTGTTAACGCTCAGGTCACAGCAACGACTGATGGAATGGACACCGCGCAGATCTATATCACACCGGAGTGGGGTCCAACCGATTCACGAACATCAGAGACATTGGTGAGCCTGCGAGAAAACACCCCAGCGTTGAAGTCCGAGACGGGCGCCACCTACGGCATCACTGGAGCAACGGCTATTTACGACGATGTCTCCGATCGACTCCAATCAGTTCTCATCCCCTATGTCGCAATCGTCCTCATTTTGGCATTTGTGGTCTTGATGCTTGTCTTCCGCTCTATTTGGGTACCGCTCATCGCGGCGTTGGGATTCGGACTGTCCGTGCTCGCTACCTTCGGCGTGACGGTGGGAATCTTCCAAGAGGGTTGGTTAAGCATTATCGACGATCCACAGCCTTTGCTTTCCTTCCTGCCGATCATTCTCATCGGGCTCGTCTTTGGACTTGCAATGGATTACCAAGTGTTCCTCGTCACTCGCATGCGCGAAGGCTGGGCACATGGCAAGACCGCCGGTAATGCAACCTCAAACGGTTTTAAACATGGCGCCCGCGTGGTTACGGCAGCTGCGCTGATCATGATATCTGTCTTCGCGGCCTTCATGATGCAGGATATGGCCTTCATCAAGACAATGGGCTTTGCACTAGCCATCGCAGTCTTCTTCGATGCATTCATCGTTCGAATGACCATCATCCCTGCGACAATGTTTTTGCTGGATGAACGCGCTTGGTGGTTACCCAAGTGGATTGACAAAATCTTGCCAAAGGTAGATATCGAGGGTGAAGCACTGGCCCGCGAGCACAACCTTGCCCACTAAGACGCGCAAGGTCAATGCCGTTAATCCTTGTCACAGCCCCAGATGAATGGGGCTGTGTGCCCAAAGGCTTAATCTAAATGGGTACCTACTTCCTGAAGCATCAATTGCTCCAGTATTTACGACATCATCAGAACCTCCCCCTCTATTAGAAAGGATGCACGCTTCATGTCCGGCCTACGCGAATTGAAGAAGGCTCAAACGCGAGCAGCCATCGCACGAGCGGCGGCATCCGTGGCCCGCTATGAAGGCCCCGAAAAGCAATCGATCGCTGAAATCTGCGCACGGGCAGGGGTTTCTCAGCGCACTTTTCACAATTATTTTTCCTCGCGTGAAGAAGCGATCATAGAATTCGCGTCTCACGCTGTGCGGGAAATGCTCGAATCCGTAGGTGATACCGAGGGAAAAAAGGTTTATGAAATCGTCGAACAAGTCGCAATCAATGGACTCCGACGTAACGACGATGACCTTTTGTCTTTCTACTCGCTCGGTGTGCTCAGCCAGCAGATTGGAATTCTGCCACTGGGGCTCAACAATCATTTAGAGCCTCATTATCAACGGGAGGCATTTGCTCAAATCGCCGAGTACTTTCCAGGAAAAGACCTGTTCGACCTTGCCACCGAGATTGTTGCTGCCGCGTCTGTTGCACAGTTTGCGATCTCTCACTACTTCGACTTTTGCCACGATCGGGGAAGCGAAGTCGGTGTCAACATTCTGCGCCGAGCCTTCGACCAATTCCGTGACAAACCGGTGGCCAGGCCTGTCGAGCTGCCGGAAGAAATTCGTGAAGAGATTATTTCACTCGAGCACTCCCCGATCCAGCTGTGCCGCAACGATCGGCATAATAAATCCGGAAAGCTCTGCGCAGATTAGTCCCCCATGGCTCAGGATTAGAAACCATAGGTACGTCACGAATCATCGTGGGTAAACGGATGGCTACGCAGACCTAGAAATGATTGAAGCCGCGACCTTGCGTGTTAAGGTCGCGGTTCTTTCGACTATTGCTCTCAAGCATTCCTTAACTTAATTTCTAGAGGACGTTTTCCAAAAGCATACGAAACTCATTTGCGTCGACCTCGTCGTAGCTGGCAGGTGCGAATTTCGGACTGCGATCCTTGTCTACCAGAACCGCTCTCACCCCTTCGGCGAAATTCGGCAGGCGTCGCATATGCGCCCCCAGTGCTTTTTCTAACTTTAGCTCCTCCCGAATTGAGGACACCTTCGTGATCGCATGCATCAGCTCGACTGCAGCCACTACAGACGCGGGGTTTGCATTGGAAAGCAAGGAACGAACTTCCTCAGTAAATTCCTTGTTCGGATGGGAATCGAGTGCCGCTGAAATCTCTGCCCACGACGCAAAATTGAAGGTTGCTTCGATGTCCGCCTCCAAAGCGGCAAGCCGGGATACTTCCTCTACATTGGAGGCATATCGCTCGAGAGCCTCATCTAAGGATTCTGCGATCACTACATCTACAAAATCACCGATATCTTTCGAAGGAACGAAATGGGTAGCGAGCCCCGAATACACCATATCCGCCGGGCTCAAACGCCATCCTGTAACCACGAGAAATACAGCCCTAGCATAAGAGGTCCTATTGTTTTCATCTACCATATGCTGGAACATCCACGGAATTCCCACATCTGGCATGTAACCAATTGCCATTTCTGGCATGGCGGCAAATGCTTTCTCCGTCACGATCCGGTGAGAGCCATGCGCAGAGATGCCGAGTCCACCTCCCATCACCACGCCATCGATGATCGAGATATAAGCTTTGGGGAACTCGGCAAGATCCCCGTTGAGTTGAAATTCGGTATCGAAAAAGTGGTCTGCGGGGCCGTGGTTCCCCGATAACGCTGCTTCACGAGCCTCGCGCACATCTCCTCCAGCACAGAAGCCCTTCTCGCTGAGCGAAGTCAGCACGACACGGTGAACTGCGGGGTCATCACGCCATGAATTGAGGGCTTCGTCAATAATGTCGATCATCTCTTGGTTGAGCGAGTTCAATGCACGTGGACGGTTAAGTTCCAAGATCCCCGTGGTATTGCGCACGTAGGCATTGACCAGCGAGTCCTTTTCTCTAAGCAGCGAATTACGGTTACTAGACATAGAAAATAGTGTTGCACATCACGTACTATTTTGCAGGAAAATGACTTTCCCCTATTCTGGGGTAGGACCACAGCGGTGTTAGATATCCCTATTTACTTGGGTTTTTACAAATCACTGTTTTCTCCGGCGAGCGGCGTTCAGCCATAAAAACAAAAATACAAATACCCTCCGCAGTGATTGCAGTGATCACGGCGTTGGTTTAAGCAGAATCGAAGTAATGCCATGAAATACCGATTGATCGTCACAGACATGGACGGCACCTTGCTCGACGAAAACCACCACATACCCGATGATTTCTGGCCATTGCTCGACCAGCTTCACGATCAAGGAGTTGTTTTCGCCCCTGCCAGTGGCCGGCAGCTTGCCACCCTCCAACACCAGTTCGAACGCTCGTCATCCCCTTTGTCTTACATCGCTGAAAACGGAACGGTGGTCTTCCACGAAGGTGACATCGTTTCGCTAACGACGGTGGATACAGCAATCTGCCACGAAATTATCGAAACCATCGAGCAACGCCCAGATATCGACTGGGGTGTGGTCGTTTGTCGTGCAGATGGCGCCTTCATTTCTCGCCATGACGAGAAGTTTCTTGATGAATGCAATATCTACTATAGAAAGCTTACGATCACCGACGACTTGCATGCAGCTATCGACAGTCACGTGGTCAAACTCGCAATATATTGCTTTCAAGACGCAGAGACCGTCGGCGCACCTGCGCTTGAAGGTCGCACCGGAGGGCTTCCGATCACAATTTCTGGCAAACATTGGATCGATTTGATGCAGCCGGATATTAACAAGGGCATCGCCCTCGAACGCCTCGCCGCAACCATGGGGATCGAGATAACAGAAACTCTCGCCTTCGGCGACTTCCTCAACGATTACGAACTCGTCAAGGCCGCTGGCACCTCATACGCTATGGCGAATGCGCACCCCAAAGTCAAAGAGGTCGCAAATCACCTTGCCCCGTCTAATGCAGACCACGGGGTAGTCACAGTGCTCAAAGAATTGCTCGAGCACTCCTAGCATTCATGAGTGGGACTAGCGAGGACGATTGTTCAAGTCCAAAGTGAAACACCAGCAGTGTCCTGGGCTGGGTAAAAGGGAAACTACTGGTGTTCTCAGTTCACGTTAGTTGCCTCAGGAGGGCTCTCAAGGCGAAGCGGTTGACTACTTTCCGTGCTTCTTCTTGTGCTTCTTGCCCTTCTTAGAAGACTCCTCAATCGAGGCCTTCTCAAGGTGGGCGGCTACATCCGGCACATAGCGGAAATCCTCGCGCGGGGGACGCTGATAGTCGCGAGCAGATTGGGGTCGCTCAGGGATCTCAGGCAGTTCACGATCGATACGTGTGTAGGGAATCGTGGACAAAAGGTGGCTGATCACGTTGATTCGCGAACGCTTCTTGTCCTCAGACTCCACCGTGTACCACGGCGCAGAAGGAATGTCGGTGTGGATGAACATCTCGTCCTTGGCGCGGGAATAATCCTCCCAGCGAGTGATGGACTGAAGATCCATTGGGGAAAGCTTCCAACGACGAAGCGGGTCGTTTCGGCGCGACTTAAATCGTGCAATTTGTTCTTCGTCAGAAACGGAGAACCAATACTTCCGCAACATGATTCCGTCTTCTACCAATAGCCGCTCAAAGATTGGTGCTTGATGCAGGAAGCGACGATACTCTTGCGAAGTACAAAAGCCCATAACCCGTTCGACGCCGGCACGGTTATACCAAGACCTATCGAAGATGACGATTTCACCTGCAGTAGGCAACTTCTCAACATAGCGCTGGAAGTACCACTGGCCTTGTTCACGAGAGTTGGGAGCAGGCAGCGCCTCGATCCGGCAGGTTCGCGGGTTCAGATACTGAGTGATTCGCTTGATAGCTGAGCCCTTACCGGCTGCGTCACGCCCTTCCATCACCACAACAACACGAGCGCCAGTCTCTACTACCCATTGCTGCATGTCGACGAGTTCAGCCTGCAAACGCTTGAGTTCTGCCTCGTATGCCTCCTTGGAAAGCTTTGGTGGCTTCACCGCCAGGTCATCACCACCGAATCCCCCAGCAGAGTAAGCTATCCCCTGAAAATCCTTGTCCTTTTTGCCCATAACATTTCAATTTACTGGCTTTTGGTCAAGAAAAAGAACGCTCCACGCATAAAACCCCCAATTGTTAGTTATCTCCTTGGATCTGCAATCTTTGTTAGGCCGCCATCTACGGCACCACGAGTGGCGACGTCAATTCCGCCTTCACGGATTTCCCGCAGCGGTCTTAGCTGCAAGTTTAGCCCACACTAACATCGAAACGGTAGAGTCGACTACATGATTTTGATCAATGTAAAATACCAGGTCAAGCCAGAATACGTGGATACGTTCCTTCAAGATGTCGATTGGTTCACCCAAGCAACACGGCAGGAAGAAGGAAACATTTTCTTTGATTGGTACCAGGATCCAGCCAATCCCCAAGAGTTCCTTTTGATCGAATCCTTCCAGGATGATGCCGCTGAAGCTCACGTTTCGTCCGACCACTTCAAGCGCGCCTGCGAGGAAATGCCTGCATACTTGCTCAAGACCCCTTCGATCATTAACACTCTCATTCCAGGAAAGACTGAATGGGATAAGATGGCAGAGTTCCAGGTAGAGGAGTCCTAGAAAAACTGCAATCCCGCATCATCTCATGGCAAGTCGTGTCTGAGGATGCGGGATTATTTGCAGAATTAGAAACTACTTTGGGCGATTGCCTCTTATGGCTACCAGTTGTGCATCGAGCTCAGCCAGTTCGTTTGAACTTAAGGTCATGCCAGCTATCGCTGCAAAACCGGGCAAGACGGACGAACCGTAATTGTGCCCGAAATCGATGGGGGCGTTTGCAGCCACCGGCAAATCCGCCGAGACCTGCAAGAAGGAAATAACAGGCATCCAGGTCATCGCGCGCTCATGCCCCGCCGGCGCCGGTTCTTTCAACCAGTCAGGTTCTCTAAATATCATTTCCGGGCTCCACCATGCCACTGGATCCGACGGGTGCTGCACATAGAGTATCCGCGCTGGTCCCCAATCTGGCTGCGGTTCGGTTACCCAATCGTTGATGTCATCCACATCGTTGGCAAAACGAACGAGCATCCCCTCTGAGTATTCTGGGTCAGTTTCCGTGGTTCCGGGATCCCGGCGTTCGACTATTTGCGAGCGCAAAGGGTTGAAATGAGGAGGACCTGTCAGCAAGATCCCGTCAACGGAATTCGCGATGTCGCGTAAACCAGAAAAGGCACCCTCGACGCCTGTGGTTCCTAGCGATTCGCCATACAGATAGAGTTTCGGACGGCGCTCTTCAGGCAACGAGTTCCACCAGCTAATGATGGGGTCCAAGAGCTGTTTACCGGCGTTTAAGACATTTTCCGCACCACCAAGAAAATCCAGTGCCGAAGGCAATGCCGAATACTGCCCTGCGGCGATTGCAGTGTCGCCGTCGTAAAGCAACTCAAATCCCTGCGTCGCATAATCGGAGACCCATCCAGTCCCGGTCGTCATCAACAAGAGCATCGCCTTGCGGTCTTGGGCACCAGTGCGCTCAAGCTCACGAATAATGAGTTGACCACGCTCATCTGTATCGGTCGCATTACCGAGACCTGCATAGACCCGAATTGGTTCTTTCGCGGGACGTCCGGTAGCCTCGGTGAGCTGTTGTGCCGTGGCGCCGCCAGAAACGAAACGTGAACCATAAAATCCCACACCTTCGAAATCCACTTCTGAGTAGGGAGATCCCGACCTTTCAGCCAGTACAGGCGCCGACATTTGCGGGTCGGGGTTTCGGTTTTGCGCTGTATAAAACCTCTCCCCCACACCAACAATGGCGCCAGGAACGGCATTATGAAAAAACCAGGCAAAAAGCAGGAGTACAAAGCCCCACGACATCACTGTCCGGGTCATTGGGCGCACGCGGTGGGGAAAGTGGCGATCCAAAGAGTCAGCGCTTCGGCGAAGGAAGCGAGCCACAACCATGACAGCACCAAAGATCAGCACCGACATCGGAATCATGAGCAAAAATTCCCAAAGATCCATTGGTCGCGTTCCAGCGAGCGCGGAGAGTTTTTCTTGCCACCGTCGGGAAAAGACGATCACCGCCAAGACCCAAATACTGCCGACACCTATGATGGCACGGCGCACCAAAGAAACGGTTGTTGGCGAGCAATGATCAGAATTGAGCCATTTGACGCGAGCACGAACATAACGGCAAAAGACCCAGTGCAAGCCAAGTCCCAATAGATAGCCGAGTGCTGCTGCGATCCCTGAAATCACCGCTTGGTAAAACCATGAGCGCGGGAGAAGTGATGGAGTCGTCCCCATGATGTACATGAAGAACGCACCAACCAAACCCCAAAGGTGAAGGCGGGCGAAAACCCGTACTGGCTCGCCTAACTTTCGAGTTGTTCTCCCAATTCTAGCCATTGCATCTCCAGCTCCTCGCGCTCACCTTGAAGCGCCTTAAGCTTTTTATCTAGGTCCACCAGGGCCGCTGTGTCCACAACAGCAGCTGCTTGCGCCATCTCCTCATTGAGTTGGACTATCTGCGGATCCAGTTTCGCCATCTTGCGTTCCAACGCAGTCATCTGCTTATTGATTTCACGGATCTGCTGATTCGAGAGTGATGAAGTGTGAACCTTTGATCCCGCATTTTGGTTGTTTGTGGCCTTTTCCTCTATCCCACCAGCGGTTCCGAGGTCCAATACACCTTGGTCTTTGCCCGCCGTCAACTGCGCCCGACGCGAAAGATACTCTTCGATGCCACCCGGCAAATTGCTCAACTTGCCATCGCCGAACAGCGCCCATGTGGAATCAGCGATGCGTTCAATGAGATAGCGATCGTGTGAAATGACTACCATTGTTCCAGCCCACGAGTCGAGGAGAGATTCAAGCTCTTGGAGGGTATCTATGTCGAGGTCATTCGTTGGTTCGTCGAGCAAAAGGAAATTGGGCTCACTCATGAGCACTCGGGTCAACTGCAATCGACGACGCTCGCCACCTGAGAGATCCCCCACGGGAGTTCGCTGACGCTTTGCTGAGAATCCGAGGCGTTCTGCCAGCTGCGATGCTGAAAGCTCCTTCTTGCCAAGCTGCACATAGGTAGCTACCTCCTCAACAGCATCGAGGAGGCGCAGGGAAGGATCAAGATCGTCAAGTTCCTGCCGCAGCCAGCCCATGCGAACGGTACGCCCTTCGATACGCCTTCCAGCAGCTAGAGGATAGGCACCTGCCAAGGCGCGAAGCAACGTCGTCTTGCCAGATCCGTTGACGCCCACCAAACCGATTCTTTCGCCTGGAGCGAGCCGCCATGTCAGGTCATCGACCAATAAACGACCATCGGGGGTCTCGATTCGTGCGTTTTCCAGTTCCACCACGACCTTGCCCTGACGTTGCTTGGCAAAGGCCATGAGTTCGACCTTGTTTCGTGGCTCTGGCACGTCGGCAATCAGGGCTTCGGCAGCTTCAATGCGATAACGCGGTTTTGAGGTTCGGGCCGGGGCGCCACGCCTTAACCAAGCGAGTTCTTTTCGCGCTAAATTCTGCCGACGCTGTTCCATCGCATCGGCCTGTCGGGCACGCTCCGCCCTAGCGAAAATCCAGTCATTGTAGCCGCCTTCGTAGGAGTCAACCTGCCCGTCGTGTACCTCCCACGTTCGCGTAGCTACAGTGTCAAGGAACCAACGGTCGTGGGTGACAACGACTATCGCCAGCTTGCGGGAAAGCAAATGCTGGGCCAGCCATTGAACGCCTTCGACATCAAGGTGGTTGGTCGGCTCATCGAGCACGACCAAGTCAAGATCTTGGACCAGCGCAGCAGCAAGATTTGTCCTCCTGCGCTCTCCGCCGGAAAGCTGCCCGACTTTTGAGTCTAGACCAAGATCAACGATGCCCAATCCCCCAAGTACCTCGCGAACCTTAGAGTTGGATGCCCACTCGTACGTTTCCAAGCCTAGGGGCGCAAGTACCACCTCAGCGACCGTTGCCTCAGGGTTCAATTCTGCCCGTTGCGTCACGACAGCCATCTTGAGTGAGGAATTGTGGCTCACACGCCCCGAATCGGGTATTTCAATGCCCGTGAGAACTTCAAGCAAAGTAGTCTTACCACCACCGTTGAGTCCAACTACCCCGATTCGATCCCCAGTCTGAACTCCGAGACTTACGTTGTCGAGCAGAGTCTTGAGTCCAAAAGACTTGCTGACGGATTCCAAGTTAATGAGATTTGCCACTAAAGATTTTCTTTCCCGTCAAGGTTCACATGAACGTATCAGTCTAGGTCAGGGCTGAGGCAGGACGAATGATTGAGCCCTTTGTCACCTATGCTTGCCCAAGGTTGCTTAATTGAGCCCCAGGCGCTGGACCGCTCGCCACGGCTACTGCCCCATAAAGGCCTAGTTCGGCGGCTACTTCCTGTGCTATAAGGGCATCTTCACACAGAAAAGCACAGGTGGGACCAGAGCCGGAGACTATTCCTCGCAATGCGCCAGCTCGTTGACCGCGCTCCAGCGTAGTACGCAAGGATGGACGCATAGATAGGGCTGCTGCTTGCATATCGTTGTGCAAATTCGCCGCAACTTCATGTACATCCCCACTTCGCAGGGCTAGGGCAAGTTCCCGAGTATCAAGATGCGATGACCGCTGCATCGTATCCAGTTTGGCAAAAACCGCTGGGGTCGAAAGTCCTTCTTTGGCAAACGCCAATGCCCAGTGGTAGGTGCCGGTAGAAATAACGGGAGTCAGGTTTTCACCCCGGCCAGTGCCTCGCTGAGTACCTCCGCTTAAAGTGAATGGAACGTCCGAGCCTAGCTCGGCGGATAGTTCAAGCAGGACCTCTTCCGAGGCTGGATGAGGCAGCAGCGCATTAAACGCACGCAATGCAGCGGCAGCATCTGCAGAGCCACCGGCCATGCCCCCAGCCGCTGGAATTCCCTTGTTTAGCTCCAGAGTGACGGGTAAAAGTTGCTTCCCCCCATGCGCCCTGTGCCACGCATAAAGTTTATCAATCGCGCGCCATGCAAGATTGCTGGAATCAGTGGGGACCGATGGATTCCCGTTGACCTCGAACCCGGCGATGATTGACTCCTGCCCTGCGACCTGGCGGGGGTCCTGGTCAACTTCGCGTAGGATGATTTCGTCGTGAAGACTCAGCGCCTGGAAAATTGTCACCAATTCGTGATATCCATCCTCACGAACCGGCCCCACACCGAGATGAAGATTGACCTTCGAATGGGCCGTCGCCGTGACGGTGCGAAGGCCTCGTTGATCCTCAAGAGTCTGTCTAGGCATTGGTTACTCCTGCTAAGCGGACAAAGTCCGTGATATCGAGTTTCTCTCCACGAAGCGTTGGTTCAATTCCCGCTGCCCGTAGTGCCTCTTCCGCAACTTGTCCGGAACCGAATACGCCAGAAAGTGCTGCTCTGAGCGTCTTCCGGCGTTGTGCGAATGCAGCATCCACAAGAGGAAAGACTTGTTTCCGAGTTTGTTCAGTAATCGGCCAAGGTGCGCTGACGGGATCAAAGCAGTCAATGCGCACGAGCCCAGACTCTATCTTCGGCGCTGGCCAGAATACATTCTTTCCGATTGAACCCGCACGCCTGACGTTGCCATAAAAGCTGGCTTTTACGCTCGGGACACCATAAACCTTGTTTCCAGGAGCTGCAGCGAGCCGATCGGCAACTTCCGCCTGAACCATGACAAGTACCCTCC
Organism: Corynebacterium sp. SCR221107; assembly: GCF_027886475.1. Taxonomy (NCBI): domain Bacteria; kingdom Bacillati; phylum Actinomycetota; class Actinomycetes; order Mycobacteriales; family Corynebacteriaceae; genus Corynebacterium; species Corynebacterium sp. SCR221107. The sequence goes on along the minus strand of NZ_CP115670.1, from coordinate 1,012,696 downwards.
GAATCGTCGGAAACGTAGCCAGCAGGTGCAAGAGTACTGGAACCGAGACATTATAGGGAAGATTGGCGACAAGCGCTGTGGGCTGATTTAGGTCTTCCGGTGTTATCAGAAGTGCATCGCGCTGAATAATCGTTAGGCGATCGGCAAATTCCGGAGCGCGTTCGGCAACAGTATGCGGTAATTGCTTGGCCAATCGCGGATCGATCTCCACGGCTGTTACCTTTTCAACAGTATCTACCAAGGCCAATGTCAACGATCCCAGACCTGGGCCGACTTCGATGACGTGATCAGACGAATCTAATTCAGCCGCTGCAACAATCATGCGCACCGTGTTGGGGTCATGAACGAAGTTTTGCCCCAGCTTCTTTGTCGGCGAAACATCCAGTTTTTCCGCAAGGGTACGAATTTCGGCCGGACCCAAGAGTTGCGCACGCAGATTTCCCATAGTCTAACAATCTACCTTCCCCACCCATTCAACCTCGAACTGCAGCTAAAACACCTCGAAACGAAGCTGCAAAAAACCTCCAGCGGCCCTTGGATTAATCCATCGGGGCCCGCTAGAGGTTGGAATGGCTCGCAGCACAAGGAAGAAACCGTGTCGTCTTTCCTACTTTCCCCTTTGCCGCGGTTGGCATGGCATCGCTCTCCGACGCCAAGGGTTGTTTTCTATCAGCTAAGACTAACGCAAACCAAGTTTGGAGGTGCACGCCGGCCAAGCACCCCATCCCTGGACTGCTTGTACCTTCTGTGCCACCGCAATTTGCTGCTCACGGGTTGCGAGATAGGCCTGAGGGGCGTATTCACCACCGCCGAAGCCGAGCCACGTACTCGGGGTGAACTGAAGACCGCCGGAGAAACCGTTGCCTGTGTTAATCGCCCAGTTTCCACCGGCCTCGCATTGTGCCAAGGAATCCCAAACCGAGCCGCCAGCAACAGCGGGCGCGCTGGTTGGTTGCTTGGTGCCACGGGAAATCGTTGCCGCGATCGCTGGAGTCAGGATCTTTTCGTCGATGATTTCGTTAGCGGTCTCGACACCGTTGACGGTGGTGATTTTACGAGTTATGGAGCGCTCTCCCGGAGTAGCCGGGCTTACTTCGGTCTCCTCACCCTCGAAAGCGTTCGGATCATCAACAAAGGTTGGGTCGACGGTATACGACTCCGTGCCCTCAACCTCGCTGATCACCACGCGATCGATGTTGATCTTGAGGTTTTTGCTGACTGCGGTATCTAGCGACGGAGTAACAACGTCGTCCTTACCTAAGCTAATTCCGCGTTGCTCAAGCACGTCGGCGACGGTGGCGGCTGCAATCTCTGAATAGACAGTCTTGCCGCCGTCGGTAAGCGACACTATCTTCGGAGTGGTGACATCGACCGTCATGCCATCCTCAGGAATCTTGGCATCCTGATTTTGGCTGACACTCAGTGCCGCAACAGCGGAGCTAATCCCATCAAGTTGATTAACAAGCTCACCAACGGTGGTGGCGTTGGTGTCGATGGTCTTTTCTTCACCATCAATGACGACAGCCACCTGCTTGGAAGTGCGAACGGTAACCGTTTCGTTGTTTCGAAGCTCTTCCGAAGGAGCTGGGTAGACCAAGTCCTTCTCACCGATAGCAATCCCAGCTTTGTCCAATGCCCCCTGAACATCCCCAGACCACGTAGCCAAGGTCATTTGATCGCCGTTGATGTCGATGGTGACATCTTTCTTTTGCGTAACGACGGTGACCCCGCCGACTGCGACCGCCGCGAGGACGCCGCCGGTTGCCAGGCGCATAGGCACAGAGAACTTTGGACTGTTATTGATTCGGGACTTCTGGTGGATACCCACGTGTTGCTTCACTTTTCTTTTCGACGACACTTTTCTGCGGAAAGACTAGTGCTTCCGAGCTATGCGCGATGAGTTTACTACCCTTCGCCTGAACTATTTAAATAACAATACGGTAACACTGCTCAATTTGCGAGTACCTGATGTAACAATTCGCAGAATTGTCAATCTGCAACTTAGGGCAATCCCACCTTAAGAACTGGCTACTCATTCACATTTGCCACAGCAGCTACAAATAATGCCTTTATACGCCAAGGTTCTCATACAATTCTTAAAGATTCGTGATCTATTTCACATGCTTTAATGCTGGGCACCGTTCGACCAGATCCTGGGTCCTTGCAACGATCCGCCCTACTTGTCAAGGTAAATGCGCTGAAAGTTTCTGAACGTTGCCTCAGCTAATTCCTCGACCGCAATGCCGCGCACTTGAGCAATGCACGTCGCTGTATGCCCGATTAAGCTCGACTCATTTCGAGCACCCCGAAATGGCTCAGGGGTCATATAAGGAGCATCGGTCTCAATAAAAATCTGTTCAATAGGAGCGATGCGGGCCGCCTCCCGCAATTCTTCGTTACGTTTGAAGGTGACGTTTCCGGCAAAACTAAGCACATACCCCCGCTCCAGCGCCTGCTTTGCCACCTCTATCGGTGAGGAGAAGCAGTGCAGGACAATGCTTTTCGGCTGTGGAACTTCTGCAAGCACGCGCATCAGCTCCTCATCGGCCTCCCGATTGTGAATCATCAACGTTTTCCCAGAGTCAACTGCCAGTTGCGCATGCCAGATGAGCGCTTCAATTTGAGTATCTAAATCCGCTGTGTTTTCCGGATCGTGCTTAATCCAATAGGTATCGAGACCTGTTTCACCGATTGCGACGCACCGAGTATCATTCGCCAATTCCCTCAGCCGTGCCCGCGCCGTTGCGTCAAGCTCATTCGACTTGGTTGGATGAATGGCGCATGCAGCATAGACTCTTTCATCCATGTGCGCGGCAGAGAGAGCGAGCTCTGCTTCAGCTAGACCGTCACCAACAGTGCAGATCAATTCCACTCCGGCATCAACTGCACGGCCGACGAGGGCCGATACTTCTACGGCCTCGCGTGCTCCACACGAAGCTATGTGGGTGTGGGCATCAATGAGCTTGGGGATTATTGGGGCGGGGACTGGAGTAGGACGCGGCTTCTTCTTCGACATAATTCCCTAAGTCTAGACTCTCTGTTTATGTCAGATGAACCGCGTGCACGAGCAGAAACAACTATTCGTCCGATTGCGAAGGATGACGTGGCTGCAGTCGTCGAGATATACAACCAAGCTGTTGATGACACTGTCGCCATTTGGAACAACGATCATGTCGACGAAGCCAATCGCCTGCAGTGGATCGAAAGCCATGATGCTGCGGGACTGCCGATTCTCGTCGCAGAGGTTGGAGGAGAAATCGCAGGCTATGCTAGCCTTAGTGTTTTTCGCGATTTCCAAGGCTTTGCTCACACTGCTGAAAACTCGATCTATGTTCACCCGCGTTTCCAGCGACGTGGAATCGCCTCGCTGCTGCTTGAAAAGATTGTGGAAAGCGCGCGCGAACTCAAACTTCACGTAGTAGTCGCCGCTATCGAGGGATCTAATGAAGCCTCTCTTACGCTGCATTCACGCCTCGGTTTCCGAAGCGCAGGCGTGATACCACAGGCCGGAATCAAATTTGGCCGCTGGCTTGACCTGCATTTTATGTATTTGTTGCTCGAAGACACCGGAGTTAATCCTTAGTCTTGAAAGGTTATCCCGTCCCGCAGCGGCAATTGGCCGAACAAGAAATAACTGAGCGTGGCATCTCCCAACAAAGAAGATGCCACGCTGAGTTCGTCATCTGGAGACTTGCCCCAACAGGTAGTTAGGCCCGAACCGGAGCCCAGTCAGGGCCAGTCTGGCCAAGTTCTGGATCCAATTTCGCGATCAAGGGTTGTGGTTTTGCAAGTTCGGTACCGGGGATGACTTCGATTCTTTCCCACTTCGCCTGTTGAATCTCGTAGTCACCGGTGATAATCGGATAAGTTTGGCCGAGCTCTGGCAGCCCGACTCCGACCAGGTCCAGTGGCTCATCATCGACCACCTCGCGGATTTCTGGTTGTGCAGCCCACACTCCCGTGCGTCCCAACGTTTCATGCACGCGCTGTGCCGTGTGTGGCAAGAACGGGGTAAGCATGACGTTGCAGTCCGAGATCACCTGCAGGGCAGTCCACAATACGGTTCCCAAGCGCTCGCGCTGGGTGTCATCCTTGGCTAGCTTCCAAGGCTCCATGTCTGCGATGTATGCATTTGCTTCGCCCACAAGTTGCATCACAATCGAAATGCCCTGCTTGAAGTGCGAATGTGCCAAACACTCTCCCGCCTCAGCGAATGCGTTCTGTGCTTGAGTAAGAATCGCCTCGTCGGCAGGTTCTAGCGCTGCTGGAGCTGGAACAGAACCAAAGTTCTTATAGGCCATGCTCACAGCACGGTTGACCAAGTTACCCCAGCCATTGGCTAACTCGTTATTGACACGTCGAACGAATTCTTCCCATGTGAAGTCCGTGTCACTGTTCTCCGGGCCGGCCACCGCAATGAAGTAACGCAAGGGGTCTGGGCCGAACTCTTTGAGGAAGTCCTTGACATAGATAACGACGCCCTTGGAAGAAGAAAACTTCGATCCCGACATGGTCAGGAATTCGGAAGACACGACCTCAGTAGGAAGATTAAGCTCGCCAAGAGAATGGACGTTGCCCCCCTTTGCTCCCTTTCCTTGGTAGCCTAGCAACTCGGCCGGCCATATTTGGGAGTGGAAAGTGATGTTGTCCTTACCCATGAAGTAGTAGGACTTTGCCTCAGGATCATTCCACCACTGACGCCAAGCATCCGGATCACCCGAACGCTTGGCCCATTCAATCGAGGCAGACAGATATCCGACGACCGCGTCGAACCACACGTAAAGCTTCTTCGATGGATTTTCTTCCCATCCTTCGACAGGAATTGGGATTCCCCAGTCGATGTCTCGGGTCATCGCACGTGGACGCAAATCCTCGAGCAGGTTCAAAGAAAACTTCAAGACATTAGGACGCCAGTCCTTGCGTCCTTCAAGCCAGGTACCCAACGCCTCAGCGAGCGCAGGCAGGTCCAGCAGGAAGTGCTCGGTCTCAATGAACTTTGGGGTCTCACCGTTGATCTTCGAAACTGGGTTGATCAAATCCGCCGGATCCAATTGGTTTCCGCAGGTATCGCACTGGTCACCGCGTGCATCGGCAGCCCCACAAATCGGACACGTACCTTCGATATAGCGGTCAGGAAGGGTACGACCGGTCGAAGGGGAAATCGCCCCCATCGTCGTCTGTTTGATCATGTACCCGTTTGCGTACAGCCCTTTGAACAGCTCCTGTACGACCGCGTAATGGTTCCGAGTTGTTGTACGGGTAAAGAGGTCATAGGACAGACCAAGGCCTGCGAGGTCTTCAACAATCTGGCGATTGTAGCGATCAGCAAGCTCCTTGACGCTGACGCCTTCCTTATCCGCCTGCACCAAAAGTGGGGTGCCGTGTTCATCGGTACCTGAAACCATAAGTACGTTGGCGCCAATCATGCGCTGATAACGCGCAAATACATCGGAAGGAACACCAAAGCCAGCCACGTGCCCGATGTGTCGGGGACCGTTTGCATATGGCCAAGCTACTGAAACGAGCACATTATTCATGGTTTACTACTCTATCAGCGTGCCTTGAGCACGGCGTCATACAGTACTTTCTTGCTCACTCCATAGTCTTCGGCCATCTTCGCGCAAGCCTCTTTCAATCGCATTCCGCCCGAAACGAGAGCCTCGACCTCGTCAATGAGTTCTCGCACATCGGCAACCTCTTTCTTCGTAACGCCCTCGATAACGACGGAAATTTCACCTCGAATGCCTTCACGCACCCAAGCGGCAAGCTCCTCAAGAGTTCCACGGCGTACCTCCTCATAGGTCTTTGTAAGCTCACGCGCGACGGCGGCGCGACGGTTGCCTCCTAAAACCTCGGCGGCGTCGGCAAGCGTTTCGGCAATCCGGTGCGGAGATTCAAAAAAGCAAACGGCACGGGTTTCGTTTCTCAGCGTCTCCAGCCATTGCCGCCTTTGTCCAGCCTTGCGCGGAGCAAATCCATCGAAGGCAAACTTGCCGACATGCAACCCAGACAGTGCCACCGCCACCGGAACGGCTGAAGGTCCTGGAAAACATGTGAGCGACACTCCGGCTTCATGCGCCGCTTCGACCAAAGGGAAACCTGGATCCGACACTATCGGCATGCCCGCATCGGTTACTACAACAACGGTGCCAGTGCGCGCGTATTCAATTAGTTGCACGGCGCGCCCTTGTTCATTGTGGTCAAAATTGCTCAGCACCTGACCGCGGATTTCGACCCCCAATGCCTGCGCCAATGCTCTCGTGCGCCGCGTATCTTCAGAGGCAACGAAGTCCGCCTCTGCAAGCGCCTGTGCTAGCCGCGGCGACGCATCGGCGACGTTTCCCAGCGGGGTGGCCGCTAGAATAATGCCGCGTGGCAAAGGTGGAAGTTGATTACCTGCCAAATCCAAAGTCATACCTTAAGTCTTCCACACGACTACCTTTCCACTACCTACCGCAGCGTCATAGCTGACTCGAAACCTAGGGTATATAATTCCGAGCAAGCGGAAGCGTCCTCTAGACTGTTGCAAGTGAGCACCACCACTGTCCCTAACGACACCACTACTGCGGCCCGCATGGCTCCTGCCGGTCGGTTTGCACGCACACGCGAACCCCGCATCCCTACTTCGTCCCAGCTCTATGTTTGGACGCGGCGGGACACGATTTTCACAGTAGTTGTCGCAGTATTAGCCTTTTCCACTCGCTTCATTGGTCTGACAACTGCCACCGCAAGTGGGACGCCAGTGTTCGATGAGAAGCATTACGTTCCACAAGCTTGGGACATGGTTCGTTCGTGGTTTAATCCAGTTCTCGGCGGAATCGAGTCGAATCCAGGGTACGGGCTCGTTGTCCACCCTCCTCTCGCCAAGCAAATTGAGGCACTCGGGGAACAGATCTTTGGATACACACCACTAGGCTGGCGGGTGATGGCTGCACTCTTCGGGGTAGCAGTAGTCTTGCTGACCATGGATCTTGCCCGAAGACTTAGCCACTCTCCCTACGTTGCTCTCTTCGCGGGCATTCTGGCCACCTGCGACGGAGTGCTTCTGGTCAGCTCGCGGTTTGGCATGCTTGATATCTTCCAAGTGCTGTTTATCGTTGCCGCCGCGTGGGCTTTAGTACTCGACAATCAGCAGATGGATCGGCGGTTCTGGCAGTGGTGGCTGCGCCACGAAGATTCTGAGAAATGGGGTCCACGGGCAGGTTTTCGCTGGTGGCGCTTTGCGTGCGGCGTTTTTCTGGGTCTCGCGCTTTCCGTCAAGTGGTCTGGCCTTTATTACATGGCGTTTTTTGGTGTGCTTGCAGTTGCCATGGATGCTTTCAGGCGCCGAAAGTTCGGAATCGAACGCCCCTTGGTAGGTGCTCTCATAAGAGATTCTTTCCCCGCCTTTGCGTCCTTGGTAATCCTCCCAGTTGCGTTGTACGCGTGGTCATGGCGCGCGTGGTTTGCAAACGAAACAGCTGCCTATCGGCATGCCGCCGAGGACGGCAGCATCCCTGCAGACTCCGTACTACGTTCATTGCCAGACACCCTCGCGAATTGGCTCTATTATCACCAGTCTGTCCTAAAGTTCCATGAGTCACTCACAACTTCGAGTGGACATTCACACCCCTGGGACTCTAAACCATGGGCATGGCTTGTCTCGGCACGCCCCATTCTCTACTATTCGAGCACTGACATCAACTGTGGGGATACAACGTGCCGTCGCATGATCTATTTGTTTGGAACCCCCGCCATTTGGTGGCTAACCGTGCCAGTTCTCTTGTGGGCGACCTGGGCTCTGGTGATACGACGCGAAAGCAATTACCTCGTTCCGTTCGTTGCGTTCCTAGCTGGTTTCCTACCGTGGCTTGCAGCTTACGACCGCCAGATGTATTTCTTCTACGCCACCGCACTCGCACCAATGATGATAGTCATGCTTTCCTTGATCCTTGGCACACTGTGGAAGTCAGGGAGAATTCTCGCAATTGAGAGGCTACAGAAGTTTGCACCTGGAGTATCCAGTGGGCAAGCATGGGTGATAACCTATCTCGCTTTCGTAATTGCGATGTTCCTCTATTTCGCCCCTATCCTCTATGGGATGCAGATCACCGATTCGTACTATGAATCGCTCATGTGGTTCCCGAGTTGGAAATAAGTTCAGCTTCCTGGATTGTCAGACAACGCGCGCGGCGTTTCGATTATTCACATACACGCAGCATGGGGCCGACACCGTGGTGCTGGCCTCATGCATACCAACCTTTCCACCAAGGTCTGCAGATAAAACCGGCCACACGCTGGCACATCATGCTGCAGGTTGAATATCTCCGGAAATGACTTGCGAGGAGAGCGCTCCGTGCGGAAGGGTATTGATCGTAGATTCATCCTCGAGTGTCCATACATTAAGTCCATTCGGATGTTGAACCACCGAGATTTTTCCTCGTGACTTCGCCTGGGAATGCTGAAGACATACGGCGTGAAGATTTGCAGGATTTGTGCGCCCGCCATTTCCTGGCGCGATGACATGTTCTACCTGACAGAGATGAGCAGGCTTTTCGCAATAGGGGGCGCGGCAACTACCATCTCGCCCGCGAACTAAAGTTGCCATATCCTCCGGCACCTCTGTCGCTTCCACTTCTCGATGAGGATTGAGAATCGCCGTCTTGACCAGATCCACGTCCGCGAAATCCTCTCGGCTCAGGCGCATGCCATTATCCAAATAGATCCCACCGTCCATGCTCGCTACGGCATGGAGTATCACTTCTGGGGCCTTGTCTAGCCTCAAGCAAACGGCGAAAGCCTCTGGCAAATCGCACGCAAGCTGTTCCCGTACTTTCTCGAGTTGGGCTTCTAATTGTCGTCCCCGTGCCAGATCTAAGGTGATGACGAATTCGACATGCTCGCCCTTTTGGGTAATGGTTGCTCGATTTCGATTCTTCGAATGAGATGCAGCCTCTCGCTGGGCACCAATGTTATCCAAAATCTCCTTGCACCGTGTGCTCAACGTACGTGAGAGGACCAGTTCTTTGTCAGATGCGGGTTTTTGGTACCGGTGTTCCGGAGACCCGGTACTGCCGGGTTCCGGGTAGTTGGTACCGGGGCCGGGCCGACCGAGTCGGCCTGGTTGTTTGCTTTATTCGTCCGGTTCTATTGGGGCGGTGGCCTTGCGCATGTCGAAGTCTCCGATACGGATTCGGTGGCCGTTGTTGAGGCGGCTAACGAGTGAATCGGCTCCGACTCTGTCTGGCAGTGTTTCAACCCAGTAGGCGGCGGCCGATTGGGAGGAGATAAGTGTCGGGAGCCGACCGTCGCGGTCGAATATGATCTTGGTTAGGTCTTCTTGCCCGCGCTGGTTGATGCTCATGGTCATAAAATCGTCGATGATAAGGACATCGACGTTGATCAGTTTCCGCATCTTATCGAGGTAGTTTTGGTCAGTCGGTGAGAAGACCGCGAGCATATCTACAAGTTGATCCAGCCGGTAATACGCCACGGAATATCCAGCCTTGCATGCGGCGATGCCGATGGCGCAGGCAATGTATGTCTTGCCTGTTCCCGTCGGTGCGAGGATGTGAATGTTGGTCGGGTTTTCCCGCCAGTTGGTCGCTGCGATCCGTTTCAGCTGGCGCATGTTGATGCCGCGTTGTTCTGCCCGGGTGACTTCAGCAAGGCTCGCATCCGGGTATCGGAATTTAGCCTGGGTGATAGCCTTGGCAATGTTGCGCTGTTGGCGTTGTGTGTAGGCTTCTTCGACTGCGGCGAGGAAGATATCTTCTGGTAGCGCATCCGCATAGGCCTCGTCGTTGACAACCTCGTAGAAGATGTCAGCGAAGGTTGATACGCGAAGCTTGCGCATTTTCGCCCGCACAATCTCGTCATCGATGCTGCTCATGATTTTTACACTCCTTCTAGTTTTCGTAGTGATCAGCAGGCCGGATAAAGACGGCATCGGCCACCTCGCCGGTAAGCGGGGTACTTGGGCGTGGTTGGCGCTTGGCCACAGGCTGTGTTTTTAGCCCTGGTGACCCGGGATGTTGTTGGACGTGGGCAATGTCAGTCTGGATGCGTTTGATCACTGCCATCGTGGGGGCCAGTTTCTTGTCTAAGACCTGCTGGCATGCAGGTTCCAGGGTGGCTTTGTTGTGCTTTTTGCCCAGGTTGGCCAGCACGTTGCGTGCCTGGATGAGTCCGCGGGGTACGGCGGCACTATTGCGGTCGAGGATCATCGCTATGACTGCGTGCGTTGCTGCCCCAAACGACGAGGCCCAGGCCAAAAGCTCATCACGGGTAAGCGCCTTGTGGCCTTCATCATCGCCACGCGGTGCATGCTGAGGGTTTGTGGAATACCGGTATTTAAATCCGTGAAGGCGCGTGTGTTCAGCAACAAGCTGCTCCCCGCTGAAGATGCTCACCAGTTGCGGGGTGAGCCTGACTGTTACCGATTCTCCTACCAGCTGAAATGGCACAGAGTAGTACTGATAGTCACAGGTGATGTGCCAATTACGATCGACTTTAAGCCGCTTATAAGACACTTCCGTAAACGGCGTCGGCGGAAGATCGCGCATCACTGGTGCCTCTTCTTTATCAAAGCGCATGCGCCGTGTTGAGCCATCAGGCCGCGTCATTGCGCTGTTGATATCGGCAAGCCGATCAGCGATCGCCTCATTAAGCTCATCAAGGCTATAGAAGACCTCGTCGCTGAAGTAACCCAGGATTTTGGTGTAGGCGATTTTCACGGCACGTTCTACTGCCGCTTTGTCGCGTGGCCTGCCGGGCCGAGTCGGCACGATCGTGACCCCGTAATAGTCAGCAAACGCTGCGTAGCGGTCAGTGACCATCCGATATGTAGAGGTCTTTTTCGGCCGATAAGTCGCCGTAGAAGCATTATCCGGCACGATGACCGCCGGTAATTTGCCAAGATAGTTCAACGCCTTAACATGGCACTCAATCCAAGCCAGCATCTTCTCATTCACAGCAGCAGTAACGTACATCAGTCCTGAGTACGGGCTGACCGCGACAAACAATGACGCCTTGAATGCGGTATCACCACTGGCCTGATCCACCACTGGCACTTTGTCACCGGCCCAGTCGACATAAAGCTCTTGCCCGGGCTCATGGGTGACGACTTCGACAAGATCATTAGCACGCAGAAATTCATTGAGCCCACTGCAAAACTGGGAGTACTGGTACTTTGCCTTATCCGTCGGACAAGGCTGCGACAAGTAGTCCATCCACAGCTTGTGCCTGGTCACGTGCTTCGTACTTTTCAGCTTGCGTGCAAGAGCATGAAAATCAGGCTGGTCGTAGGACATCGTCCGCTTACTCCGGCCATCACTGAATCGATCATCAAACCATCCCGGTGGGAGCTGACGGAAACGCTCTGGAGTTAGTACCTCATCGTTGATGACTTTCTTTGCGCGGGATACTTCTCGTCGTGAACATCCCAATGCGTGTGTGATCTGCGCGTAGCTAGCACCATCAAGGCACATCGCGATGATCTGTTTGAAGTTAGCCACAAGGACCGGCTCCTTCCAAGTAAAAGTTGACGCGACACCACCGGATTGCGGTGTCGCCAGCATCAACTATGAAAGAAAACCCCTTGCAGTACCAGATACGTGGAACACCGGTACCAACTACGCGGACTCGCGGTACCAACTACCCCGAATCGACATTCTTCGTTCTGCGTTTGCGGCGTTACATGTTTGACGAAGTGTTCATCCACGACAGACAACTCTTTCTCACCGTTGAGGTGCCACAACTGGTTTCCCAGCATTTTGATGCGACTTTCATCAAGGTGCAAATGCCTAACTGCTGCGAGGCGAGTTCTTGGCATTTGCGCCAGAATAACCAGCCCCTTGACCAGACCACGCATGTCGCCGGTGTCTCGACTCAATTCCATCGCGAGACGTTGAACAATTACGTCGAACGCAATATCCCTATCGATCATGTCTTCGATGCAGGGCATCAGGGCCTCGATGAGTGCACCGTTGACGATTCGCTGGAAATAAGCACCGTTTCCTTCACCGTCAGTAATACGAAAACCAACCCCGGTATCGCTCATATCAGAGCCATCCTTTCTAATCGAACGAAATTGCCTCCGCGTATTTCAAAGAGGCAAGACACCGCGATTGCGGTGGTGATTCGGATGATAAGAAGGATTGCGAGCGCCGCATAACAGATTTATCAGAGACAGCCCTATCCTGTGGATAACGAAACCAAAGTGACTCATGTGGCTAAGAAAATGCTGAAGTTGGCAAGTTATCCACAGCAAAATGGCCCTGATTCGCAAGAAGCGACCTCAGGGGTTTTCAAAGTACCCCAAGTCACTAATGCTCAGTGACCGGCTCGGCCTTTAAGGCGTTCCACGTGTTGTGAAGAACGATCCAGCCCCGACTAGCAATCCAGGTCCACAGCAACGCCAGCACTGAGGCCGCGAGGAGAACAAGCTCTCCAATTTGACCGGTGGTGAGGTTTCCCATGAATAGATCGCGCACCCTAAAACCAAGACTAAACATCGCTGTTGCCCCAAACACTGGCAATGCGCCCGCGCTTAAATTTGGCAACCATGCTGTTGCGAACAAAGCAAAGCCAAACGCTCCCCTAGTGGCTGCAACTTCAAAGGCAAGCGATTGCATCATTGGGTCTATGTCAACGTTGTCGAGCGCTTGGACATCTCCGAGGCTAAACACCGCGCCGACGATCCAAAAAACCCCGATTACGCCGAGCAAGACCCTACTCAGTGAAGCAGAAAGCGCACGGCTTGCCGCCTGGCGCCTAAACTGTGGCTCAATTCCAGCAAGAATTGCGTCTGAAAGATCAGGAATGTTCTCTTTCGCTTGATCCATGCCTCCCCCGAAACTCAGGTGCCGGTTCAGTTGGGCGGCACGCTCATAAAATGCCTGACAGTTGTCACAGGATGCAAGATGCGCGTCGAGGACATCATCATCGACACCTGGATCTTCGCCATCCAAACGCGCCGACAAGGCTGCTTGCACCTGATCACAGCTCAGCACGGCTCAAAACTCCATCCAAGCTGGCACGCCCTGAGCCAAACACGACTATCATCAGCAGTGCAACTATCATGACCAAAGGATATTCAATACCATTAGAAGCAACGAAAAATCCTTGATCGAGGTGCACAAAGTACAACGCAGCCAAGACGAGCAAGGCTAATGCGCCGGCAATGAATGTCGTCAATAGACCGAGCACAAGAAAACCACCACCACATAGTTCTGCGGTTGCCGTTATGTAGGCGGAGAGTTTTGGCTGGGGAACGCCTACTGCGCTGAAATCAGCGGTAGTTTGTGTGATGCCTGTGCGGAAGAATCGCTCAAATCCGTGTGCGATGAAAACGATGCCAAGGACTGCCCTGAAAATGAGGAGCGTGGCATCTCTTACCACCGGTTGATCCATTGCGAGTCTTTCTTTCGTCAGTTGTGCATGGGCGACCAAAAAGAGCCTTTTCGGCTTGGCACGCCGAAAATTCTACGCTGAATCAAAGGACAACGGCCACCTCGCGAAATGTCCGTCTATCCCGCCCGACGACCGTTTCGGAAATCCACCTCGCGGACATCTGCAATCCCCTGGGAATCTGAATCCGAAGTTGGCACCGGTCCTTCATACACGTCGAGTTCCTCGAAATCGGGGCTCTCATCATCGATTTCAAGGACAACAGCGCCGGGCCGACGCAGCCGCTGAGGGATACCGAGTATCTCGTCATTCTTGCTGCGGACACCGAGCCGGGCACGCCGCAACTGCTGGATGCGTCGAGCGCGAAGTCGCTCCTCTGCGGCTACCTGCTGACGCAAAGCGTAAAGGTAGAGCCCTGTCAGTCCGGCCGTCACGGCGGGGAGCACCCAAGACCAGCCGCCGACTACAAAGCCGATGATGAGAGTGACAATGAGCGCGGCACCAAGCCCGACGAGCGTACGTGTGCGACGCCGATAACGGTCCTGACTTGCGAGTTGGTCCGCTTCGGGATCCCATCCGCCACGTCCCTTGCGCCGTTGAGCAAAAGCCAACTCCTCCTCGCTGAGTGGTTCGCTATCGGATCGTACCCCTTGGCCAAATGGCTTTGCCACTCCACGAGTCTCTGATTCATCTCTCTCAGAGTCCTCTAAAGATGCAGCTTTTTGTGCGCCATCCGAATCCACCACTGGAGTATCACCAACGGACCTTCTATCGTCGGCGGCTAGGGCTCCGTTAGTAACCTCTGGTGAACGCAAAGTACGCTGCTCTGCGAGCAGGTATTCGTCTGCATCCGTATACGACTCATCCATCTCGTAGTAGGCCTTTTCGCCGTCATCAAGCGCAAATTCGTTGATTTCCTCATCAGGAGCGGTGGCTGAAGCAAGCTGTGCCGAAAACTTTTCCGAAGCGGGGAGTTCGTGGACTAATTCACCGTCAACCACATCTGCTTCGGCTCTGTTTGAAGGACGAGGGAACTTTGAGCGCACCGAGGAGAAAGCCGAGTCAAGTCGATCAGAAACTTCGTCAGCAATCAAGGGATCGGTGTCTAGGTTTCCTATCTGACTTTCAACAGCCTCGTATTCGTAATCCTCAGCGTCCACCATCTCATACTCACCAGCGTCTACTTCTTGGTGCGAGGCGTGTACGTCGGATCGACTGATGCGCGGGCGCCTGCGGGGACGAAGTTCGCCACTTCCTCCTTCGTAGACCACTCGCGTGTCATCGAAGGCCTCCCCGGCCTTTCGAATTGGCTTTTGGCGCCGAAGAAGCCACGGTGTAAGAACAAAAATCCACACCACGATCAAAAGCCCGATTGCGATAGCACCTGGCATAGCGCGAACCCTCCGAAGGATAGTTTGAGACGTTGAACCAAAGTAGCGCGCCCCACCGCTGAAGCTACTACCCCAGATTTCTACTACCGTAGCCGCAGGCAGATACAACCACGGTCAGACACGCCGCGCACGATCCTGAAGGATGAGTCTATCGACACAGCCGTTAACATATTCGTTCTCGACTTGGGCTACGAGCACGTGATCACGCCATTGCCCATTGATATGTAGATTCTCTCGCAGGTATCCCTCCTCGCGGAAGCCGCAGTGATCAAGCACCTTTCTGGAACCTTCGTTTGTCGGCAAAAAAGTAGCCGTGACTCGGTGCATACCGACCCGGGTGAACGCGTGGTCGGTGCCGAGCGCGCAGGCTATTGTCGCAATTCCACGTCGATGGAGATCGCTTGTTACCCAATATCCAATCCAGCATTCTGCAACCACTCCGCGTTGAATATTGCCTAACGTGACTTGACCTGCGAATCGATCGTTTACTTCAATCGCCATCGGGACAACGAAGCCAGCGTCAGCTGTTTGCTTCAACGAGTAGTAAAAGCTGCGCCAGGCGGTAAGCGTGTGTGCTTGACGCCAATCTTCCTCCACAGTGGGTTCGACCGGTTCGAGAAAGGTCTGATCCGCTTGGCGCATGACAGACCATTGTTGTCCGTCTTTATAAGCCAATGGGCGAAGCCGCACCACGTCACCCAACGGAGTTTGAACGCCACAGGTAATTTCACCCCACCCAGGATGGGTGGGGTGCACTGGCCCTGATGCTGGTTGTGGACCGGTCCCTAGAGCCTGCTTGATTCTTTCTAGCATGGCAAGCGCTACCTGCCTTGGGAAAGGAAGATGACATCTACAATGTCGCCAGGGCGCACTTGAGTGACTTCTTCAGGGATTCTAATCATGGCGTTTGCTTCAGAAAGCCCTGCAAGGAGGTGCGAGTGCGCACCATTAGCTCCGCCGAGGCCTTCGACTAAATAGTCTTGTGTTTCGGCATCACGCATCAATCGTGCGCGCACATAACCCCGGCGGCCTTCTTTGGAGCCCACATGATTGAGAGCTCTGGCACGAACCGTTCGTCGCATCGGCGTCCGCTTACCTAGCGATAACCGGATGACTGGACGGATGAACATTTCGAAGATGACTAGTGCAGAAACAGGATTGCTCGGCAACAGAAAAACGGGGGTTTGGTTTTCACCCAGGAGCCCGAATCCTTGCACAGAGCCTGGATGCATGGCCACGCGAGTGGTATCGATGGCGCCAAGCTCGGCCAAGACACTTCTGATTGCCTCAGAACCCGAGCCCCCCACAGCCCCGGAGATGACGATGATTTCCGAGCGGAGAATTTGCGATTCCACTATCTCCTTCAGCCGTCGAGGTTCGCCAGCTGCAATGCCTACCCTGTGGACTTCCGCGCCTGCTTCCTTTCCTGCGGCCGCAAGCGCGTAAGAATTGACGTCCAATACCTGTCCGAGGCTCGGCTCCCGATCGATGTCAACGAGCTCGTGCCCTACCGAGATAACAGACAACCGAGGGCGCGGGTATACGAGCACCTTGCTGCGCCCCACTGCTGCCAGCAGACCAATGTGAGCCGGACCCAAAATAGCGCCGGAGTTAACTGCAACATCCCCAGGGCGAATATCGTCGCCTACCTTGCGAACAAACTCACCCGAACGCACTGGGCGTTGAGCCACCACGCGTTTTCGACCGCGATCTGTCCACTCAAGTGGAATAACGGCATCTGACAGGGTCGGCAACGGAGCTCCGGTGTGGACGCGCACCGCCTGCTTCGGCTGCAAGCGCAACGGACGTTGCGAGCCAGCGGCGACTTCGCCTACTACCGGCAGACTTGATTCAGAAACAACTGGTGGCTCGTCAGCGGGACGTCCTAAACCGCGCTCACCACCAACATCGACCGCACGGATCGCGTAACCATCGATCGCCGCCTGATCAAAACCCGGGAGCGGACGGCTCGCCTGAACTTCCTCAGCGCACATAAGCCCCAACGCATCCGTGATGGCAATCCGGACTGGCTCCGGCGCAATGGCAGCCTCGGTGACGAGGGCTAATTGTTCCTCCACAGAGCGCACGTGCCGATCTCCTCATATCGCAGAATCTTGCATAAGTTGAATCGAAATCTCCCCATCGCGCCCCACCGACGCAATGTTAGAGATTCCGTCACACTTGCAACCTAACTGTAGTCGACCCACCCAGTAGTTTTGACATTGCACGCCTAAACATATGTGTAATCGCGCGCGGGCCACACCTACGAAGAGTGCCCAAAAAAGCGTTCACCTGCAAGAAACTGGACAAATGAGGTTTGCAAAGTCCCTTCTCCTCAATGAAGGGACTTTTGTCGTTGACAATTGAAACCACTCGGATGCACCAAACAACCAGCACCCCCACTAAGTGACGCGCCCCACAAAACCCACACTTGCATGGTCTTTGCCTCATCGCTTTTAGCCGCAGACAGCGGGAGGATTAATGTGAGGAAAGCTTTTAGGCCCCGTGTTCATCGAGGATTTGTCGCAATACGCGCTTGAGATGCGGACCATACTCTGGGTGAGATAGACCGAAGTCAACCACCGCTGGGATATAACCACCGGGATTTCCGAGGTCGTGGCGCTTACCGTCATGAATAAGGATGTGGACCGGATGGCCTTCGTCGATAAGCAAATCGATGGCATCGGTCAGCTGTAATTCACCGCCGGCGCCAGGCGTGATGCGACGCAACGCATCGAAAATGCTTCGATCGAGAAGATAGCGGCCCGTTGCAACAAGATTCGACGGTGCATCCTCAATGGAAGGCTTTTCCACCATCGCCTTCACCTTCTTGACCGCGAGTGGGCCCGAGTAGTCACAGTCCTCGACGTCAAAGACACCGTAGTTATATACCTCATCTTGCGGGACTTCGACGGCACACAACACGCTGCCACCCAACTGAGAACGCACCTCTGCCATCTTCTCAACCGCCCCTGTCGGCAGGACAAGGTCGTCAGGAAGCATGACCGCTACGACATCCTCGTCGTCGTCGAGCACACTTTCGGCGAGACTGACCGCATGCCCAAGGCCAAGCGGTTGATCTTGGACAACGGAAACGGGCTGGATCAGCTGGTTGGCACGCCGCACCTTTTCAAGCTGCGTAGTCTTTCCTCGCGCCTCCAAGGTCGCCTCGAGCTCAGGAAAGGCCTTGAAATGCTCCAATACTGCTTGTTTGTTCGGTGCAGTGATGACCGCCAGCCGTGTCGCCCCCAGTTGCGCTGCTTCTTCAGCAATGAGCTCGATTCCCGGCGTATCTACGACTGGAAGTAGCTCCTTCGGAACTGTCTTCGTTGCTGGAAGGAAGCGAGTTCCCATTCCAGCTGCTGGAACGATCACCGTTTTGACGGCGAGGGGATGAGAATTCTGAGGCAAGGTCATGAAAGAAAACCTTACCTTTAATTATGTTCGTTCCACGCGATAACACCCTCTAAACTCCGTCACATAACTCGCAACACTGTCTCCAACGTGGTCTCGCAAACCGCAGGCCACGCCCACTTTTTTTACCCAATGCATCTCGAGGGGAAAAATTGTCTCGAGCCCCCCTTTGTTACTGCGTTCACACCGCGTGGGTCATTCGCGGCCATTTCACCTTTCGAGGACCTGCTACCGCACAGGTCACATTTCTAGAGTTTCAGATCGAACAGTTGCTTACCGACGCCTACGGTAGGTTCACTACTACGTCCGTTCTTCCGTCACGGTTGTGCCTGTTTGCATTTTGAACAATGGCTATCAAAACAGCTCTGGTTGAATTCCTCGTTAATTGGTCATTAGTCGCACCACTATTCGCATCATGGCGTTCTTTCATGCAACCATTGTGTTATGACCACCAGTGAAGACACCTCCCACTCTCCCACCCAAGACTTTGTACTAGGCCTGCGTTCAGAAAAGCGACGCCTGCGTGCACTCCTACAAGATGCCCGAAGGCAGCGAACTGATCATGAGCGAGAGAGAGCTAACCAGGCAATCACCAACAACATCATTTCATTCATCGACCATGTAGGAGCAAGGAAGATCTCGGCTTATTGCCCTTTGCCGGAAGAACCTGGAGGGTCAGATCTTCCTCACACCTTATCCACGATTGTTGACGAACTCTGGCTTCCACTCTCCCGCCCTAAGGGAGTTTTGGAATGGGCGCGCTACGATGGGCCAAACAGCCTCTCGGAAGGGGCATTTGGCATCGTCGAGCCACATTCGCCTTCGTTTTCCTCCGAAATCCTAGGCGGACTCGATCTCCTCCTCATCCCCGCACTTGGAGCGGACGTCTCCGGACACCGAATCGGCAAAGGTGCCGGATACTATGACCGCGCACTAGCCCCCCTTGGACACGATCGGCCGATTCAGGTTCTCCTGCTTTTTGAGGGCGAGATTCGCTCCGACATACCTTTCGAATCGCATGATACGCGTGCGAGCCACGTTATTAACGAGAGGGAAGTTCTCACCTTCCCAGTTACGTCTTTCACCTGAGTCCGTGCGATGGGATCGGCCATCCGACCTTGCTTGAAGCAAGTGTAAGTGGGAACGATTTGAGGAGCGGCCGAGTCTAAGACGCTTATGGAAAGATTCCCCTTCAATTCATTGCACGTACTTTCTCAGCCCGGTTTTAAGCGCACTCAGTTACTAAGGCGCTGCTTCGCGATGAGCATTGTCCTCTTTGCCGGAGCCATTAATTTGACCAATAAT
Source organism: Corynebacterium sp. SCR221107 (assembly GCF_027886475.1). NCBI lineage: Bacteria > Bacillati > Actinomycetota > Actinomycetes > Mycobacteriales > Corynebacteriaceae > Corynebacterium > Corynebacterium sp. SCR221107. The sequence goes on along the minus strand of NZ_CP115670.1, from coordinate 993,197 downwards.
CAATCCGAAACCACACCTGTAGTAGTTGCGACCACAGATATTGTCGCCGGAAGTATCATCGATGAGTCCGACATTCGCGTCGTCAACTTTCCAACAGACTTTGCCCCCAAAGATTCCGCCCTCAAAACCGAAGAAATTGCAGGGCGAGTTGCCGCAAGCACCGTAGTCTCAGGGACTCCGATCAGCATCAAGAATGTCGTTACCCTTGACCAAACCCATGCCCCTGTATCTAATCCCACAGCACTTCTTTCAAGTGAGTCATATAACATGGTTCCCATTCGTCTGGCCGATCCAGGTTTGGCCGAGATGTTAGTGCACGGTGATGAGGTGACCATTGTTACCCATTCTGAGGGCAATTTGGAGGGTGAGCCTATTGCTACAGGTGGAACAGTAGTTTTCGCATCCACAAAGCCCGCGGAAAACGGTTCCAGCACCTCCTCCATTCCCGCCGGGATGGTCATGATAGCTCTGCCACAATCACAAGCCCAGCATGTGGCCGCCGCTTCACTCAAGCAACCGCTTGCGGTGGTTCTCACAGGCACCCGAGCTAACTTGACTACAACCCTCAAATAAACCTTTCACTTTTCTAAGTTTTCTCCGCTAATCTTGGGCAAAGTTAGAACTTTTCGGAACCGAAAGAATAGGATTTTACCAACATGCTTAAGGGATTTAAGGATTTCATCCTCCGCGGCAACGTCATTGACTTGGCTGTCGCCGTTGTCATCGGCGGTGCTTTCACCGCCATCGTCACCGCCTTCACCGAGAAGCTCATCAACCCAATGATCGCTTCCCTGGGTGGCGCAGAGGTCAATGGTCTGGGCTTCCACATCATCTCCGGAAACGACGCAACCTTCATGGACTTCGGCGCCGTCATCACCGCTGCCATCAACTTCCTGCTGGTTGCCGCTGTTGTCTACTTCGTTCTGGTCGTACCGATGAACAAGTTCAATGAGCTGCAGGCAAAGCGAAAGGGCGTCCAAGAGGACGAAGAGGCTCCTGCATCAGTCGAGACCGAGCTCCTTACCGAGATCCGCGACCTGCTCAAGGAGCAGCAGAAGAACTAACTCCGGCACGCTTCAGAGCTTGGAAAGGCCGCACGCATTGTCAATGCGTGCGGCCTTTCCAAGCTCTGAAGCGCATCAAGGCATAATAGCGGTCAACTACCAAGCACGAGGGACGTCACCATTAAGGTCACGCCCCCATCTTTTCTATGAAGCTGTTTAGCCACCATAATGCGGTGGTTGCTGCTCACGATAAAATTCAATGTCTCTGGCTGAGGGCTCAGATTCATCCCCCTCGAGTGAAATCGTCCGCGCTCCATCCAAAGAGCTTTCCACGGTGGCACCATCAGCGGAGCGATCGTAATCCACGTCGCTTCTTCTCACTACCCTGCGTCGTTTACGTGGCGATGCAGCCATCGAGTGTTCACCTCTGATCTAATCCACCGTGGAACGCCGCAATTGATCCACCAAATGATGTACCAATGGCGTCAGTGTAGCCATACCATCGCGGATCGCAGCTCGCGATGCCGCAAGATTCACCACCACCGTTGAACCTGAAACTCCAGAAATTCCACGCGACGTGCAAGCATCAACCGCACCACAGGCTAGTCCGGAGGATCTTAATGCCTGTGCGATGCCAGGAACGTGCATATCCAGTACATCGCGGGTTGCCTCTGGGGTGCGATCTCGCGGGCCGACTCCTGTGCCACCAACCGTAAGTACCAGATCAACTCCGCCAATAACCGCCGTCTCAATCGCTTTGCGAATCTGGGAGCGCTTGTTTCGCGTTGTCAACACTGCGTCAACGACGAATCCGCCTTCCTCCAATAGCTCGGTACACAGCCTATCGGTATCCTCGCCGGAGGAGATCACATGATCGGAGATCAAAACCACTAAAGCACGCCGCGGTGCCGTAATTTCAGCTTCGGCTTCAGTGGCACGGAAAAATTCGGCATCCGGCTCACCGACCTCAAGAAATCCACCAAATTCGCCCTCTACCTCTGGCGTCTCATCCGCCGTCTCAAGGCTTTCCGTACCACGTCCGCTCATAAATATTGGTCCTTCGGGTCGCGCAGGATTGTGAAAAGTCCGCCGACATTGCTCGGCGGACCCGTCCCACGAGGAAACTGGAATTGTGCGTTGGTTAATAAGCTACTCGCTTGTGAGGGTAACCTCTACTTCGCGTTCGTTGCTTCCATTTTCGTCTCCAACCGTCAACGTTATTGTTTCGCCGAAATCGCTACTTCGGACAGCAGCGATGAGTGCGTCCGCGGAGTCGATTCGCCGACCATTCATTGCGGTGATGACTTCGCCAGCTTGCAGCCCAGCCTGTTCACCCGGTCCACCGGCAGTGACATCTGCGATGAGCGCGCCAACAATAGCGGAATTGGATTGGAGCTGAACACCAATCATCGGCTGGGAAGCCTGACCAGTTTCGATGAGCTGGGAAGCCACACGGCGAGCAAAGTTTGCGGGAATAGCAAAACCTAAACCAATCGAGCCGGCTTCCCCGCTAGATGTGCTCGTCGAAGCGATGACGGAGTTCATACCGATGAGATTGCCATTCATGTCAACCAGGGGGCCGCCGGAGTTTCCGGGATTAATAGCAGCATCTGTCTGAATTGCGTCTATGAGCGAGGACTGCCCAGTAGCCTCACCGCCTGCTCGGACTGGTCGATTCAGCGCCGAAACAATTCCGCTTGTAACCGTAGCACTAAGACCGAGGGGGGATCCGACCGCGACGACTTCCTGTCCCACTTGGAGAGCGCTTGAGTCTCCGAAATTAATCACCGGCAATCCCGATGCGCCTTCCAACTTAATTACGGCAACGTCAGTATTCGCGTCGCCCGCAACCACTGTCGCGTTATATTCTGAACCGTCGTTAAGCGACACGGTGATTTGCGCGGCTCCGGTCGTCGCATCCGAGATAACGTGGTTATTGGTCAATACATAACCATCTTCGGAGATGATTGATCCTGATCCTTCAGAAACTCCGGTTCGAGTAGTCACACTGATAGAGACAACTGAAGGCAAAACCGTGGCTGCTACCTTTTCAACCGATCCATCTTTAGCTTCGGATCCGGTTGTGTTAGCGACAGGTTGCTTATTCAAGCTATCCACCACGGCAGCGCGAGACGAGCTGTCGGAGTTGTTGACATTGGATACGACAACTCCCGTAATGGAGCCAGCACCGATTGCGGCAGCCAGTGCCATAGCCGTTGCGGCGCGCATGCTAAGGGTTCTCGGTTTCTTCTTAGGGCTGGACTCACCTTCACTTTCGGCACCTCCGCCCTGAGGGAAAAGCCACGAAGGCTGGGTGCCGTCGGAGGCGATGGTTGGGTCGTCTCGGCCATCTTTTTGTCCCGATGGACCGATGGAATTGCCTCCAGCAGATCTGGCTGTTTGGGCACTTCCTGCGTATGATCCTGCAGCGTCCTCTATCCCTTGATTTGGACTGTAGCTTGTCTGCTGAGCTTCAGGAGCCAGCGGCTGAGATGGTTGGGGGTACTTTTGTGCAACGCCGTAGGAATTGAACTGACCTGCCCGAGAATCGTAGGAGCCGGTTTGGCTGGTATCGCCATACCCGACCGGGTAGGCTTCATCCGGAGATTTACCGAGCGAATCTGAGTTTTCACCGAAATTGGCAGGCTTTGCAGAAGTTTCATTGTTCACAGGGAAACTCCACGTTGCAGTATCCGCACTGGCGCGTTGCTCCTCAAAGCTGTTGCTATCAGATATGCGGAAGCTCCGTTGCGGATCCAAACCCGCAGAAGTGGCAAAACCACTGTTTTCCAGCTGAGGTGAGTTTCCAACCTGATTAGAACTAGCTGACTGGTGGCCGCCGTTGCCTTCGACTGCAGCTGCGTCTTTATCTCCCACGTTATGTAGGTCATTGCCTGGTTGCTTGTTGGAAGCATCGTTATGGAAATTTGAACCAAAGGGATTATTCATAAGCAATACTATGCTCCTGATGCATTAGGGGCTACTGCCACCATTCTGGAGTTTTCATGTGAAAGTCTGGGAGCTTTCTGTGATTGGTTTCCATGTGCGCATTCACGAGAAGCACTTCGGTTGATCACTAGGAAATGGCGGCTTCCAGATGAAGCCCAGTATTCAGTATTCGTGGTTGCTAAGGTTCGCCAACGGGTTTTCGCTGGCCTTCTTAACTGACGGTATAAAACTACTTGAAAAGGCAGAACACCCCTGCCGAATCAGCCAATATCATTCGTACCAGCTACTTCAGGGGGTGTTTCGCTTTCGGGTTGAACCGATGCGGGACTTTTCCAAGTCGGTTAGCATGGCGTAACCAGGCAAGATCACGCGCATCATTGCTCCACCATCATCAGACTCCTCCGCTGTAATCGTGCCACCGTGACGTTCAATCGTCTGTTTGACAATGGCAAGGCCCAGTCCCGATCCTGGGGTCGACCGTCCCTGAACCGAGCGGAAAAAGCGTTCAAAAACCTTTTCTCGATCTTCCACAGGAATGCCAGGACCGGAATCAGAAACGGTAATCTCCACGTGCCCATTGTAAAGAGGAGTCATGCACAGTCGAACCACGCCGTCATTGGGAGACCACTTGGCAGCGTTGTCGAGGAGGTTCACGATGGCACGGGAGAGACCGTGCGTGTCGCCGTCGAGATACCACGGGGTAGTCTCGAGGTGAAAGGTAACATCTGGGCGACGGCGCTGGACGCGCTCGAATGCTGCCTCCGTAACCTCCACCATGTCAACAGTTTCGAGAGAAGTGTCTGGCGCATCATCACGAGCCAAATCAACGAGATCGCCGATAAGGGTGGACATTTCCTCCATTTGCGCAATCACATCATGCTCGAGTGCGATGCGGTCCTCTTCCGGGATTCCTGCGCCACCGCTTCGCTGCATCATCATCAATAATTCGATATTGGTGCGCATTGAGGTTAGTGGCGTCTTTAGCTCATGACCAGCGTCCGCAACCAAGTCAGCCTGCCGACGCCTAGATGTTTCTAGTGCCTCCAACATTTCGTTGAAGCTGCGCGTGAGGTCAGCAAGCTCATCGTTTCCGAGAACCTCAATTTGTCGCAATTCATTAGTACGCCGAACCCGATCCACCGCCGCCTGCAGGTGCGCGAGCGGACGGAGACCAGCGCTGGCTACGACCTTTCCGGCGGCCACAGCGAGCGCGATACCGATTGCGCCCACCAGAAGGAGCACCAGCCCTAGGCTCGTGATGAGTTGGTTATGGCTTCGCATGTCTTGAGCCAGCACGACGGTTGCACCGAAACCATTGCTCTTGGAATAGATTCTTTCACCGCCAACTGTGGCTACCTTGCCCTCGCCATTATCAGCTTCGACACTCGTCAGCTGTGGAATATCATCGCCAATAACGAATGAACTACCGGGCAGACGAATAGAAACCCTGGTCTCCGGGTGGTAAAGCCTGAAATTGTCTACGACATTTTGTGCGTCAACGAGGGTTGTCGGCTGCACCGCTTGTTGAAGTAACGCAGCAGCTGAGTTTTCCAGGCTCTTATCTACTGACTGCCTCAAAGTCGCGGAGACGGTCCAATATGCGACGATGGTCATCATTCCCACTGCTACAGCGACCATTGCGGCGGTGAGCATGGTGATGCGCCACCTCAATGAAGCCTGATTTGACCACAGCCCTTTTCTCTTCGACGATCTTAGTGGTTCGGGGGGAGCAGGGGCGGAGTAGACGTGGTCCACATCGGGGGGAAAGCGCCCTTCGCCAAAGTCAGCCTGGGATTCATCAAAATCCCCAGGCTGACTTTTATGTTTGCGCAAAATCACGGCGCCGTGTCCCTAAGCACATAGCCGACGCCACGCACAGTGTGAATCAGGCGTGGTTCACCCTCCGCCTCAGTCTTGCGACGAAGATAGCCGATATAGACTTCGAGAGCGTTTCCGGAGGTTGGGAAATCATATCCCCATACCTCTTCAAGGATCGTCGAACGGGAAAGCACGCGGCGGGCGTTGGTCATTAACAACTGCAGGAGTGCAAACTCCGTGCGAGTCAGGCTGATTTGTCTACCGCCACGGGTGACGTCCCGAGTCTCAGGGTTCAAACGCAAGTCTTCGAAAACCAACTCACCCGGGCCAGAACTATTGACCGATTCGGCAGCCGCGCGACGAAGCAAGGAACGAACGCGGGCAAGGAGTTCTTCCAATGCGAAGGGCTTTGGCAGGTAATCATCAGCCCCCGCATCAAGACCCGCGACTCGGTCAGACACCCCATCACGAGCGGTGAGGACCAAGATCGGGCGATCATCGCCACCGCTGCGTAGGGCGCGACAAACCTCGAGACCGTCCATCTTGGGCATCATCACGTCTAAGATGACCAGCTCCGGCTGCTCACGCTCGATAACTTCCAATGCCTGCAAACCATCTTCGGCGAGATATACTTCGTAGCCATTAAAGGTCAACGAACGACGCAGCGACTCGCGTACGGCCTGCTCGTCGTCAACTACAACAATCTTCATTCTTCTAATACTGCCTTGTCTACCTATACCGTTACTGAATAAACGCTAGCTTAGTGCTATGAACCCTTCAATCGTATTCGCTAAAAAGGCCTTTATCTTCAACCACAATGAATCAGGACAGAAAATGGAGCAACCCTTTTCTTTGAATCAAGGACATTCCCACAAACACGGGTTGCGAGTGACGGGTTACTCGCCGCGCGTTTGGAGGAAAGCACAGGCGTATGCTCCGCGCGAAGAAGCGGATACCTCCCCGAATACAGCGATGAGTAACGCCCCTCCTGCGAGTGCGCTTTCCCCCTTCGCACACATGGATTGCATGAAAAAACCGGCAACCCGCCTCCTTCTGGAAGGCAGATTGCCGGCTTTCAGGCAACGGTGCACACAGCTCAAACTGCGACCGAAGTGTAGGCCCGATCCTGACTAAGATCCTTGTTAGCACGTTCCTACGGTTGGGTGAGCTCCTAGAACTGCTCGACCTCGACCAGGCCAAGCTGAGCTGCCTTGACCAGACGACGCGGAATGCGAACGGTCTGGCCGTTGACCTTAACCTCCTGGAGGGCGACATTGTCGGCCTTCCACTGGGAACGGCGTGCGTGCGTGTTAGCACGGGACATACGACGCTTTGGTACTGCCATGGTTTTTCCCTCCTAACCTTTAAGCCTGGGTCTTCTTCTTGCGACGAGCCATTGCACCGAAGCGCTGGTTGAACTTTTCAACGCGACCTGCGGTGTCCATGACGCGCTGTGCACCAGTCCAGAACGGGTGGGACTCAGCGGTGACGTCGACGACGATCAGTGGGTACTCGTTGCCGTCTTCCCACTCAACGGTGCGGTCGGAGGTGACGGTGGAGCGAGTCAGGAACTGGTGGCCAGTACCTGCATCGCGGAAGACTACTGGGTGGTAGTCAGGATGGATATCCTTCTTCATATGTATTCGTTTCCCTCAGGATTGAGACTTCGGGTCGGTTCCAAGGTCCTGCCTTGGATCGTGCCCGAGTTGGGTGCGAAATATCGATTCAAGAATGTGCTCTATGGAAGATCCTTAGACACTAGAGCGCCAAAGCCAAGAACAACTTGAACAATGCTACAGGAGGATTGCCATTTTAAGAAATCCTATCTCCCACCCACCAGCCCACTAACTTACTGCCGTCTAAGCTGCACCAATAAATCTCAAGTTCAGCCCCCGGCCCGACTCCTTCAGCACGCTGATACACTCCTCACACACCCCACCACATCGCCAGGTTGTTAAAGAAGACAACCCACCTGCACTTGTGAGCTTTCCGACGCCCACCACCTCCACGGCAACAGGTTGAGATTCCCAACAACTTGTTACCGGACCCTACTTTCAACAACCATTGACGCACTGGAACCAGCCATTTAAAAAGGTGAGCTTGTCACTTTCTTGCTTGCCGACGTCGGTAAGCAAGCTTCCCCAAGCGGAGAGACGATACATAATTAAAGGAAGCAAACTTTAAATGCGCTCAATCGCGATTGCACAGCTAGCAACGAACAGGAACCCGTAGGTGTCGCGAAAAGGCTCGAAACGGGAAGCGATTAGGAAATTTCCAAGCAAGGTTGTAAGATTGCTGATTGCTGTTGTCACATTGTACGTTTACGCCCCGTCAACTGGCGTTTGGCAGCTAGCTCCACCCCGCTTTTCTAAAGCACGTGCCCACGAGGCATAAGTTTGCCACCTCGGCATCTTACATCTCGCTCGCGTTCCATTTTGTGAACGAAGCCGTGGAGTTGCTTGCCTTTCAAGCCATGATGTGGGCGGCTAGGAGAAAGAAAACCCATGTCGGCTATTTGCCAGGTCACGGGACGTCAGCCGAGCTACGGCAAGTCTGTCTCGCACTCGCACCGACGCACGTCTCGCCGTTGGAACCCCAACGTGCAGCGTCGTAAGTTCTACCTGCCCTCCGAGGGCCGTACCATCACCTTGAATGTTTCCACCAAGGGCCTGAAGATCATCGACCGCGACGGCATCGAGTCCGTTGTTGCGAAGATCCGAGCACGTGGGGAGAAGATCTAAAAGATGGCACGTAACGATATCCGCCCAATCATCAAGCTGAAGTCTACGGCTGGCACCGGTTACACCTACGTCACCCGTAAGAACAAGCGAAACAACCCCGATCGTATCACTCTGAAGAAGTACGATCCGGTAGCCCGCAAGCACGTCGAATTCCGCGAGGAGCGATAATCTATGGCTAAGAAGTCCAAGATCGCCAAGAACGAGCAGCGCAAGGAAATCGTCGCCCGCTATGCGGAGCGCCGTAACGAGCTCAAGGCAATCATCAAGAACCCTAACACCTCTGACGAGGACCGTCTGGACGCACAGTTCGAGCTGAACCGTCAGCCACGCGACGCCTCCCCAGTTCGCGTTCGTAACCGCGACTCCCGCGATGGTCGCCCACGTGGCTTCCTCCGCAAGTTCGGCGTTTCCCGTGTCCGTATGCGCGAGATGGCTCACCGCGGTGAGCTGCCTGGCGTTCGTAAGTCCAGCTGGTAATTGTCGAGGAGTTTGCAATGAAGCGCACCAACATGAAGAAGGCGCGGATGGAGCAGTCCCGCCGCCCCAAGAAGAACCCTCTCAAGGCCGCCGGTATCGAAAAGGTTGATTACAAGGACATCAACACCCTTCGCCTTTTCATCTCCGATCGCCACAAGATTCGTTCTCGTCGCGTAACCGGCCTGACCCCGCAGCAGCAGCGTCAGGTTGCCACCGCCGTCAAGAACGCTCGCGAGATGGCTCTCCTGCCGTTCACCAGCCGCTAAAGACTGGGTGGACAACGCCGCTAGCCCTTTTTGCTAGCACGCGATAACAGCTTGAAACGCTCGTTCCTTTTCAGGGACGAGCGTTTTTTGTTTTCTACGACCGCCCCGTTACCCCCCGAGCGAGCTTTGTATTCTCATCGTTGTCAGAGGGGATCAAAGGGCTCGCATCCACTATCTCCCTGAGGTATCGCGACGGCTCCTTACAAATTTGGTACTCGAATAACTGGTATCCTTCCCTTCACTTCCATCGCGCACACCTTCTAGCGCTCAAGGCGAGGATTAGGAAATTTGGGGCTTCGTCGTACTGTTCCTATCGTGATTCTTGCTCGCCACACCCGCTGCATACCCAATTCCCCGCTCAGGGGGCGAAACTCTCCACCACTGCCACCTCAACAACGAGATGCTTGTCCATATGCAGGAATCGTCTCGAAAAAACGGGCATACGGTCGCTTGCCCATCTGGATTTCTACCTTTCACCTCTTTCGGCAAGGTTTGTTTGGATCGATGCCAGCCAACGGTCGAGTTTCTCGATATCGAACGCCACGTCTTTCCGATTATCTCTGTCACGTTCAATCTGAAGGCATTTCCCCTTACTTCATTCAAGCTTTTTGGCTGCTGCATTCAAACAGGTAAAAGCAAGGCAGGCTCTTCTTATAGCGGATTTTCTGCCCGAGTAGTCTTAGCACCCCGCCTTCGACATTCATGATTGGACAAGCCTGAGTAGTGCTGCTGGCTTCGTAATCTGCGGTGTCTTAGATCTTACGGAGGGTGAGGATCTGCTCTGCTCGCCCGACAGGGCCGTGGACATCATGGAGCACTGAGCTTGTCAATCCGATTCCTTCAGCACCCCAATACACCTTCGTATCCAATCCCGTCCATGCCCCGTCCGGTTGTCGGTACAAGTGGACGGTCAGGTCAACATTGGGAAATGCCCACTCCGTTGGCTGACGGCGGGGACTTACTCCATTGGCCACGTCGATGCGGGCAAAGAATTCGGCAACTTCAATACGCGGCTCCCCCTCAATCAACTGATTGTCGGAGGTCAGCCAGATCGCTCCATGTCCCGGTTCAATAGGGCCCGCTTTCCGGAAATGCATTTGTTCAATGAAACCACCACCCCAGAGCCCCTGAAGGGTTCCTTCCGGGCACTCATCTGGCGCAGGTAGGCGATGTTCGTCCATGTGAGCCACCTCAGCAGTGTCGGCAGCTGCTAGGTACCAGGCCCTGGCGCTAATCATCGCGCGTCCACCAATACTAGCCGTGGCCTGTACGAGTTCGATGGTGCGTCCAGGACGCAAAACCTCGACGTCAACTGCCACCTCCTCAAACGGCAGCCTTCCGAGAATGTCAAAGGAAACGCGGCTTAAGACTAGTTCTGCGTTCGGGCGCGAGCGTTCAATCTCATTGACCATTAGACCCGCTAAAGCGCTGAAGTGATAGTCCTCCCTGGACCATGCGCCTTCCGTGTGTCGGGACGGCTCAAAGCGGTTATCGGCGATTCGGCGGAAATAGAAGTTGCCCATAGGGTTCTCCAATTTGTAATTAAGTTCAGTTTTTTGAGGGGTGTTTGTCCGGATCGCAGTGGAAGCACCTTTGTTCAGTCAGCGCTTACCACAGCGCACCAGCACGATTCGAGGCAAAGACTTCCTTGTCACTCTTAGGTTCTCAGTACTCCCTTATCAATGTCGAAGGCGCATTTCGGCCCTTACATCACGCGCCTGTGCCGGCGGCCACATAAGTCCGGGCTGAAGATGCATTTCGAATTGGCGGTACAAATCTCGGTCGACGCTTCAATTCACACATCGGCATTCCAGCAGCCTTGCACAGGTAATTTCACCGTCCAGTTCCGACATCAGTCATTAGCATGCCCCCTTATTCTCCAGCGATTACGGATCAAAAGCTGCACCAGACTGTACCTGCCAGAAATGTGTCTTACAACACGTTGTTAACAAAAAGCAACGCTGCTCACCCCCGAATCGGCCTTACATCCCATCGTCAGGGCCTGTTCTTTCCGAGTAAAGCTCAAAGACAAAATACCCCTCCCGCCCCCACCATCACCACAAAATAGCCGTCCACTTCCTCTCGATGCAGCCAAAACCCCAGAAAGTTGAGAATCCCGACCCCACATTCAGCAACGGTAATCATCTCCCACCCCGCCTTGGAGACACATAAGCAATCGACCCATCGTGCACACATACCCCAGGCGCCCCTACCCCGGATGAACCACACTACGAATTCATGGATTTGTCTTTTCATCTCAACAGGCAAACCATATAAGTTTGCTAGGCAGACGATGTCCCAACCATTTAAGCTCGATCGAGGCTACTAATGGTCGATTGCCATTAAGGAATCAGTCTTCCTACCACTCTGTGGACGTCGACTAGCTAAAGCAGTTGTTGGAAACTTCGAATGCGAAGTACGCCTCTCCTTCCGTACGAACTCAAAGTTTGTGAATTGAACCTTGTCAATCGCAAGATTTTTATCCGAATTCATGGGGCGAGATTAAGGAGAACAAACGGCCGTAGGCTACATTGAAGAGTGCTAGAAATTGTTCCAAATCTTCGGACAAAGGCCATCTACACCCCGCAATGGTGGACCAGAAATCCACTGCCGCTTGATCGAGTACACGCAATTATCCACAATTAACGTTGCGTGCTTAAGCAATGGAACAATGAAAGAAACAATTCAGTAGTTGTCCACAGAGTGCCCATGGGTTTCAAATCCATGGACTGTGAGCCCATTTTTTAAAAGGGAAGACGAAAACGTGCTGCATTCATCTTTGATCGAGCTCGCTGAACAAGCACCCCTGTGCTCCAATACACCCATGCTCCGTGGGGTGCTCGCTGAGTCCCAAGACTTGGTACGCAACGCCGTCGATCATGACGAGAACCTTCAAGAGCTCGTCGCATGGTTTTCTGCGCTCATAACGGATGCCCTACATTCTCCCGCGGTTGAGGAGCTCACCGGAGGTGCTCGCATTGTCCTTACCGGTTCGGTTGGTCGCGGTGATGCCCTTCCAAACTCCCCCATTAAGTGGCTTGCCGTGGGCCCTGCAGATGCCAACACCGAACCCTTGACCAAACTAATCACAGGTGTTGGGCTCAATACTGACGTAACCCCATTGGGTTCTGCACCACGTACGAAACAGGAATGGATCCAGGCAGTCAAGGACGCTGATAGCTCACAGCTCGCGATCTTCGCTGATGCCGGAACCTGGCTACTCGAATCGGTGCTTGCTCGTGGCGAACATGAAGGACTGCTGGCCGACGCCATCGCCTTGCGACCGCCAGCCGTACAACTGCTCGAAGGACTCCCCGACCGCGACGTACGCTTTGACGTTCGGCGGGACCTGCTTTACCCCATCATTGCTATTGCCCGTTGGGCAGGAGTCGCAGCAGGCTCGGAGGCACTAACCACGTTGGATCGAATTGATGCTGGGCTTTCCGCCGGACATCTCAGCGTGGCGCAGGCCGATTATTTGCGCGAAGCATGGGCAGCCGGCCTTCAGTTGCAATTCCGTCGCTGGACTGACCGAATTGACAACCAGCGTTCGACCGCCGAATACCTCCCGCCGTTGCAGCGATCCATTTATGGCGCTTCTGCGCGCTCGGTGAGCGAAGTTGCACACTCACTAGCCAGTGAGCACGGGATCACTCTGAGTTAGTTTGTCTGAAACCCGCCAGAAAAACTTCCGCACGCAGCACGACAATTAACGACAACCCGCGATGGGGACACCCCGTCCGATTCGGCGATGCACCGAAATAAGTGAATCGGTAATTGGTGCAGGTAGATTACGCAATGACGGGTTTCAACCTAGCGTTGTATAGAATAGAAAGTCCGCGCGCTCTTTAAGTCTTCGAGCGCCCAAGCTTTAAAAGGGAAAGGGGTGTGAAACCAAACATGGCAGGAGCTGTTGGCCGCCCGCGCAAGAAGAGCCCTCGCCGCCGTGGCAGCACGGCACGCGAGGAGATCTTGGATGCTTCCGCGGAGCTGTTTACCACCCAGGGTTTCGCAACGACATCCACCCACCAGATCGCTGATGCCGTCGGCATTCGCCAGGCGTCGTTGTACTATCACTTCCCTTCTAAGACGGAGATATTCCTTAAGCTGCTGAATTCGACAGTGGAGCCTTCCACTCGTCTGGCGGCTCTTCTTGGTGAGGCTGAGGTTAACGCCCCCCTTCGCCTGTGGGCATTGACGGCTGCGGAATGCCGCCTGTTGCTGTCGTCGCGGTGGAACGTCGGTCGCCTTTATCAGCTTCCTGTTGCGTCTTCAGAAGAATTTTCCGATTATCATGCGCAGCGTGCTCAGCTGGAGCAAATTTTCCGAGACATCGCAGGCGAAATCGTCGGTCCTGAGGATCCGCGGGTGGATCTTCCTTTCCACATCGCTTTGTCGGTGATTGAAATGCGCAAGAACGACGGCGTGGTTCCCTTCCCCTTGTCGGATGAAACTCTGCCAGAACTTGCGATTATGCTTGCCGACGCTGTACTCGCCGTTTTGGGTACGAAGCTGCCGGATAACCGAGTTGAGCGAACGTTGGAGCTCATCCAGCAAGCCAACGAGCAACTCGAAGACAGCGAAGAAAGCTAGAACCTCAACCCGCTTTTCTCGCACCAGAAATCCCATGATGCCCAGGCTATTTAGCCTGGGCATTGGCATAAAAGTAGAGGTCGCGATTCACTATCGTGTGCTTGCCCACATCAAAGATGATGGCCTCAGGATTTGTCTGACGGGTGACCAGACTACCTAAATCTCCGCGCGGGACAACAAGATGGAAGCTAGCTTGATTAAGGGAGCATCCACCATTTCGCCGTCCAGCTTGAAAGCGCCAGGGTGCTTCTTAGTTTCCTCAGCGATGCGATGCGCCCACTGGAGCTGCTCCTCTGTTGGACGGAATGCCTTTCGCACGACCTCCACCTGTCGTGGGTGAATGCACGGGAAAAGCTGAAATCCCATGCGCGCGGAATCCAGAGCCTCGAAGTAGAGTCCCGCCTCGTCCTGGAAGTCTTGATAGACGGCGTCCATCGCAAATTTGCCCGCGGCAGCCGCATGAATGAGGGTCAATTGCCGGGCGAGCTCCATCGCTGGCCGATATGAGCCCGGATGCGGCTCGTCACTGCGACGGCGCGAGTACAGTCCGCCGAGGGCGATGGTGAGGTCGTCGGCCCCCCAATACAAGCCCACCACATTGTCGTCGGCAGCTATCTCAGCGATATTGAGTACCGCTTGTGGTGTCTCGATGATGGGGACAATGTTGAGTCCGTCAAGGTGAGGAGGCAGGTGCGCTCCTACCTTCGGCACGATGACGTTTGTGTATTCGGTCGAACGTACAAAAGCAAGGTCGTCGGCGTGATAAGGATCTTGTGGTCCCACGATGCGCACGAAAGTACGTGCCGGATCGAGGTGCGCGTTGCGGATGTTGCCATACGCCACGTCACGATCGACATCGCCTGCTCCGTCTTCAAGGTCAAGAATGACCATGTCCGCGCGGGCCGCGGCCTTCGGAATAATCTCCGCTCGGTTGGAAGGGGCAAAAAGAATCGCAGGTCCTGGAATGTGAAAGCCATCTGGAGAAGTCATAAGACCTTAGAGTACCTATTTCTTCTCGTCTCGGTACCCAGAATCGAGTTTGTGCATCGTGCTACGCGGCTCAAAACCGGTCGCAGTGCTCGCGGGAACCTTCCTCGTCTCCTAGGACTACCGGTGCAGGGAATACCGTACACTCAAGCGGCTTCCTACACGCAGTTTGCCGGTGCGAGGGGGACCGTCAGCGCCGACAACTTGCCGGCCAACGCGCTCAGCAGGGCTTGGGCGGACTCATAACTGCCATCGGCAGCATGGGCGGTCAGAGCCACCGGTACGTGGACGCCACCGATTTCCACGATTCCGAATTGACGCGCGTCATAAGCGCCGGAGACATCGGGTCCCCAGCCACCCTTGAACCGTGCTTGTGGCAACGTGCCCAGGCCATAGGACTGCCCCGAGTCGACCTGTCCCATTGCCGTGAGGACTTCCGCCGCGCCCGAAAGACAGGCTACGTTGCTTGCGAAGGCCACCTGAGCATCCAGCGACCATTGCGTCTGCCCGAAGACGGTGTAGGGCGGTCGCAAAGGCCGATCATTGACCACCGTGGTGCTATCGCCCGCCTCCGCGAGGATTGCCTGGACGCTGTCACGCGGGGTCAGCAACGAGTCCCACATCGCTTGGGCCGCCGCGTTGTCTGAATAGGTGATAGCGGCCAGCATGTTCGATCGCTGGCCTGGATCATTGCGCAGCGCCGCGATAGCGATGGGAACCTTGATGGTCGACCACGCCGGGATGCCACTGGTGGTTCCAGCGGAGGCAATGCCGCCTGCTCCCTGGGTCGCAACGCCCACGTGCCCGCCGAGGCTTGATTGCACCTCGTTGACGATCACTTCAAGTTCCGCCTGCAGTCCAGCCGCATCGGCTGGGCCACTTTGCTGCTCAACGGGCCCTGTCGCGGGCTGTGTTTCCCGCGTGTCCCGCGTGTCCGGCGCATCCGAAATTGGTGCTGAGTCGATAATCGTCGGGGTGACGCTGGGCATCGTCGGCGTGGCTGTGGCGGAAGCTCGTTGTTCCGGGTCACCGATCGTACAACCGGTGGTAGCAAATATTGCGATGCACAGTCCAAGACCGGCACATGTGCGCGTACCCTTCCTTAAGGTTGGTTTTTGATTATTCGCGAACGTGGTCATTTCCAGTTTTCCTTTTTCGGTGACGTGGCGCGGATCTATTGATAACTCCGACACGGGTGCGTGCCCCACTGCTTGCCGACGCCGTCCTGCCTGCTCGCCTTAGCGTGCGACGTTGTCCCGCCGCCTGACTAGGCAATGTAAACGAGGTAGCCGTTGTCGCTGCTACAGGTTACAAGCTTTCCCGAGTCCTGGCAGTGCAGGTATTCGTCCGTGCCGGACTGAGCCACTTTGATTGCTAGATCCATATTTGTGCTCCCTGTGCGCACGAATTCAACGACGAAGGCATCTCGGATAATGGTCGCAATTTCTGGTGTGGTTTGCTCATTTCCTACCCACACGCTGTTGAAGTTGCCGCTGGCTATGCCCTCGCGAGCCGCCTCATTGGCTGCGACTGCGCCTTCCGGTAGTGCTGGCTCGGTGATAGCCGAACCAGAAAGGTTATCGTTATTGCTGACAAGGAATATGACGAGGGCGATAATACACAGCAGCAATGCAGTGCTCACCGCCGCGATTGCAGCAATGAGCACGGTTCTCGTTCGTGGTTGGGATTGAATCCGCACGCTGTGCGCGGACATGTGGGCAACTGGTCGTACCTGAACGATGCGTCGGGTTACCCGTCGATATCCGTTGCCGGGCAGAGCTGTCGTAGTCATGGGTTTAACAGGCTCCTGCGCTCCAAGCGGCAAGGAAGCCGGTTGGTCGCCCTGCGTTGCAGCCAGTTGCTTATCGTTTACTCCCGAATCGAAAGGGGAAAAGGGAAGCCCGCTCGAAACGGTGGCGCCAGACGCGATGCCGGTGTCACCGCCGGCCTTAAGCTGAGCAGGGAAGCTTGCCGTTGGCGGAAACGGCGCGGAAGTCGCGGCCGGCGAAGGCTTGTTGGCAGGAGATTTCAGCTCCTCCGGCTCTACTTGACTTGCCATGTGTTGCTCTCCTACCAGCCCTCATGTGGCACGTATCATCCGTGTACTTGAAGGCGTAGCTCTTTTTCCATCAGGAACGAACTAAATTCTCTCAGTTTCCCTCTAGGCACGGCAATAGCACGCACCCCAGAAACTGCAGACTCCATGTGAGGACAGCGCCAAAGTGGTCATGGGATACTTGCGTGCGAATTCCTCCACCCGTTCCAAGAGTGAAGCTTTTTCGTCTTTGTCATGTCCCCGCACAGCAGTAGGTCACGGCCCGCATGGCGATACTGGCCGATGGTGCATGAGCCCTCCTGTGTTTCCAACGAGTGCCTCTGTGCCAATGCCTTGCTCATCGAGGCAGTAACCGGTGCTTCGCCACTGACCACCCGCGTGCCACAGCCTAGGCGGATCTTAGTAGATCTTTACCACCGCGTTCTTGCCGCCAGAACAGGTGGTGACCCCGCCCGAGTAATAGCACGACATCGTGTAATTTAGTCCAGTTGATGGGGAATAAGCGGTGATGGTGGAGTTGAGCGCGCCGGTACTTTGATAGTTGGCAACATAAGCGGAGTACACATTGGCGGCAAAGCCGTCCGAGGTCACCGACGTTGCTGGGTAATAGGTACTGAAGCTAACACCCGAATTGGCAACAGGTGCCGCAGGGCCCGCAGGTGCAGCAGGCGCCTGCTGCTGCTCCTGCGCCGGTGCTGGCACAACCACGGTTGAAGTAGTCGGCGCGGCGTCTTCCTTGCCGTTTTGAACAAGGAAGTAGCCACCGACGCCGAGGCCCGCAAGGAGTAACACACAAACGATAGCCAAGACGACCCACAATCCCGTGTTGGAAGGCTGGCGCTGCGGGGCAAGAATCACTTGCTCGTAGGGCTGCTGAATCGGCTGTTGCTGCGGTGGATAGCTAAAACTAGGATCCGGATTCATCTGTGTCATGAGAAACCTCAAACATCTCGTCGCACCCCACATGCCTATAAGCGTGGATGTCGGGAGGGACAACATCGTAGACACGCGGGTTATTGAAACGCTAAGAACAGTTAAAGTTTAGCCTTCATGACATCATTTTTCCCCAGTCACGAACCCACGTTTCCCGCTGGTTACCCCCTCTTTTTCGCATTTAATTTAGGCATCTTGCACCGTCTCGGCCACTTACTTCACTCGGCATTCGCACATGTGGGGCATCCATTTCGCCCCCGCTTGTGACCTGACTAATATATGCCTGCCACCAGTCACACCGGAAGCGGACATCACAACCTTTGCCCACTCGCGGCAGGTGGGCGTCGGCAAGCAGGTGCCACATGACAAAACCCGCCGGCCGACGATCGCCTCTGCTGCGACCGACGGATTCGGCGGGCTTCAAGGAATAGAATCCCTTCAGGATTCCTTGGATAGGAACCTAGTGCGCGAAGTGGCGGGCTCCGGTGAGATACATCGTCACCCCAGCCGCCTTCGCGGCCTCGATGACCTCGGCATCACGGATAGATCCACCCGGCTGCACAACGGCGGTGACGCCGGCGTCGGCAAGCACCTGGAAGCCGTCCGCGAACGGGAAGAAGGCATCGGAGGCGGCAACGGACCCCTCGGAGCGCTTCTCGTCGCCGGCCAAGGTGTTGGCACGCTCGACTGCGAGCTTAGCGGAGTCAACTCGGTTGACCTGCCCCATGCCCACGCCTACGGTAGCACCGTTCTTCGACAGTAAGATGGCGTTGGACTTCACGGCGCGAACCGCGCGCCACGCGAACTCGAGCTCTGCCAGCAGCTCAGGCGAGGCAGCCTCGCCGGTAGCCAGGGTCCAGTTCGCGGCGTTATCGCCTTCGGCCTGGTAGGCGTCGTGCTCCTGGAGCAACTTGCCGCCGGAAACTTCCTTGCTCTCGAAAGCGTTGGTGGTTGGCTTCTTGGCAACCAGGATGCGGATGTTCTTCTTCTGGGAGAGGATCTCCACGGCACCGTCCTCATAGGAAGGTGCGATGATGACCTCGGTGAAGATCTCCGCGACCTGCTTGGCCATTTCCACACTCACCTCGCGGTTGGAGGCAATCACGCCGCCGAAGGCGGAAACCGGATCGCAGGCGTGAGCGTTGCGGTGTGCCTCGGCGATCGAGGTGTCGGACACGGCGATACCGCACGGGTTCGCGTGCTTGATGATGGCAACGCAAGGGCGATCGTGGTCCCAGGCGGCGCGCCAGGCTGCGTCGGAGTCGGTGTAGTTGTTGTAGCTCATCTCCTTGCCGTGCAGCTGGGTGGCCTGGGCCAGCCCCTCTTCGCCGGCGTGAGTGTACAAGGCTGCGGCCTGGTGCGGGTTTTCGCCGTAACGCAGCACGCCCTCGCGGGTGTAGGTCTGGCCGATCCATGCCGGGAACTTCTCGTCCTCGTCCATGATCTGCTCGCCCATCCAGGTGGCGACGGCAACGTCGTAGCTTGCGGTGTGGCGGAAGGCCTCCACGGCCAGTGCGGTGCGCTGCGCGCGGGTGAATCCACCGGCGGCAATGGCCTCGGTGACCTCACCATAGCGGGCAGGGTCAACGACCACGGCAACGGACGGGTGATTCTTGGCGGCAGCGCGCACCATGGACGGGCCTCCGATGTCGATCTGCTCGACGCAGGCATCGAAGTCCGCACCCGAGGCAACGGTCTCGGTGAAGGGGTACAGGTTGACCACCACGAGCTGGAATGGTTCGATCTCCAGCTCGGCGAGCTGGTCGAGGTGATCCTGCTTGCGGGTATCGGCCAGGATTCCTGCGTGCACGCGCGGGTGCAGGGTCTTCACGCGACCCTCGAGGCACTCTGGGAAGCCGGTGAGCTTCTCGACTGGGGTGACGTCGATGCCAAGCGCTGCGATCTTGGCTGCGGTAGAGCCGGTGGAGACGATCTCCACGCCAGCATCGTTGAGGGCGCGTGCCAGGTCCTCGAGACCCGTCTTGTCGTAGACGCTAATCAGCGCGCGCTTGATTGCCTTAAGGTCATCACTCATTAGTGAAGGACACCTCTCCTGAATTTTTCTCCGCGCCCATGACCACGACCGCGGAGTTGAGTACGGACACGATGAGCTTTCGCTCTACTTGCTTGATCCTCTCGTGCAGATCCGCTTCAGCCTCCCCCGGCAGAATTTCCACCGGCTTCTGGGCGATGATCTTTCCGGTGTCCACGCCTTCGTCGACGAAGTGCACGGTGGAGCCGGTGACCTTGACGCCATAGGCTAGCGCGTCACGCACGGCGTGCGCACCTGGGAAAGCGGGCAACAATGCCGGGTGGGTATTGATGATGCGGCCCCCGAACTGTTCGAGGAAGGGCTGTCCGAGGATCTTCATGAATCCTGCGGAAACCACCAGGTCCGGTTCGAATCCTGCCACGGCCGCGGCAAGCTTTTCGTTCCACGCGCCGCGATCAGCACCTTTTTCCAAAGGGACCGTCACAGCCGGGATTCCGGCTCTCTCGGCGCGTCCAACTGCGGGACACTCCACATCGGTGACCACACCAACCACCCTGTAACCTGACCTACCAACAGAAAAATCACCAGTCTCCTGGTGATCGATGATGGCCTGCAACAAGGTGCCCGAACCACTCGCCATGACGACGATGGGAAGGAGGTCGGTTCGATTTTCTGACACGAGAGATTCAGTGCTGGTCACTCGGAATATTCTAGCGCCCGATCCCAGCTTGTCCACCTTCTAGCCCTTCCCTCAGCATGAAGGACGGCAGCGAAGCCGTCCCCTTTAGCCCCCGCGAATCATTTCCGCTACTTGCGACTCTCCCCTGTTGACTCACCGTCTCCAGCTTCCGACGCCTTTCCAGCAACGTCATCTAAGTTATTTTCACTTTCCGCCCCCCTGCGCCTCCTCCTGGTCGCTGATATCCGCTCCGCCTTGCCCTTGGGCGTCATGTTCATCACCACGGTCCCCGTGGGGCTGGATGCCTGAGTCAACGTCTTCTGAATCATTCGGGATTTCTTCGGTGGTGTCTTCGCCCGGAGCATAAGGCGCACTCGATTGCGCAGAATCTTCCACAGCACCTTCATCTCCTCTCCCGAACCCCGCGGTTTCGGTGCCCGAGTCGGCATCACCGTCCATGTCAAAGCCCGAGTCATCGGCTTCCGAACCATTGGCATCTCCAGTAGCGCCTTCAAATTCAGTTGCATCTGATTGAACAATGCCTTCTTCGGAATCGTTCGAATGACCGCCGGCAGCTTCGTCGTAAGGCGTATCTTCATCTTCGCCGTCTGCTTCGTTTGCGTGCTTGACGACGCCTACGGTCGCCGCCTTCATCGCCTGAACAGAAGCTTCCTCGGCGTCGTTAGGACTGAACTTCGCATCCTCAGCAGCCGCGTGGGACTCATGCTCATCGGTGTCTGGATCGTCGCCCAAGGCAGTTTCTTGCTGAGAATCCACCGCTCTAGTTACCCCGCGATCGAGCACGGAAGCCACCGCCGAGGCCATGATCGTGATGCCACCGACCCACGCTGCGGTTAGTCCAGCGCTGAGCCACACGTGCGGACCGAAGTAGCCATAAACCCCCAGCGCGCCGCCGGCAAAATAGGCCGTTAGTAACGCATAGACCCCAGCGAAAATGCCGCCAAGCACGCCCACCTTGAGTGCAGGAACGTTGCGCATGACCGACAACAACACCCCTAGCGAAGGCGCGAGAAGCGCAACCATGGCCCAAGTTTGCGATGTATGCGGAAGCGCAGCGAGCACCGGCAGCGGAGGCAGCGGCACGAGATTGACACCAAAAAGGGAAACCGAGCCTTGCCCGAGGATGAGCTGCGATCCCACCGTCGTTGCCGCGGTGAAAACGATCGCGTTGGGAAGATACAGAAGACTCAGGACGCTTACCGCAATAGCTCCGGCGGTGGAGTAGTTAGCGTAAATGGCCGAAGCATCCCCCAGATGCATGACAAACGCGACGCTATAAACTATTGCCGCACCACCGGCGATGTATTTCAATGCTCGCACTGCATCAAGAGATGCTTCAACGAACCATTCCGGAACAACGAAACGACGACACAAGGCCTGCCAGAGCCTGCGCCCCATGCCCCACACGAGAGCCACCGCATGCAACAACCCAGTTCGAAGCACCGCCTCGCCTATCGGTGGAGAGTCCACATCAAAAACCGAGGATGCGTCGTACAGCATGGCGCACGCTGTGAGCGTCAAAAGTATCGGAATCCCCAATACACATAGGGTCAAGACACCCAGATCAGCAAGGCTCACGCGATCCTTTACCGCACGGTACACGCGCCGGGAAATCGCCCAAACCAATAATAATGCTGGTAGCAAGGGCAAAGCCGAAAGCTCTTGACCACGCCCGACAACAGGCCCCAGATTGATGACCAACCAGAACTGCGCAATCACGCTAGGCATTGCGGTCATGGTCGTCGAGGTTGCAATCAGCGCAACGAGAGCGAAGGCGATGCTTGATGCCACGACAATGAGGTTGGGAAGTACCGTTACCGGCAAGAAGGCGCGCATGCGCGAGGAAAACGTCGGATCAATCGTGCGCGTTTCGGGCACGGCTTTCCTTCGGGCACCACGCCTCCCGGCTGATTGCGGACGCTGCGCAGATGCCGGGCCATTCGGCGCTTCCGAACGTCGGGGCGGGCGACGCCCAGCGGAACCTCGATGAGGACCTGCCTGCGGGTGCGGACTGGACTTCTTGCTCATTCCATCAACCATGCCACGTCTAACCGGACTACGGGGATACCCACGGCGAACTTTCCCATTTTGAAAAGCAAATTCCGTGCCGCACCTAATACTCGAGCCCACTGCAATTCAGAGTTTCACTCATTCCTTTCCAAAGAAAGAAGCGCTCAACAAAATCCTTCTCGCTGCCACCAAAAAGTAGAAAGGTGGCCTCCAATTATGATCCTCTCACCCTCAGGGCCACGAGATTGCTTAGAACCTGCGCTACAAAGCTCCACTCCATCGCTTGCAAGCTCAACTGTCCGCCTAAAGCGCTGGATACCCTAGCAGGTCTTTAGCTCGAAGTGTCCTACCGATCCCATACCTTATATTCTTATATATAGGCGTAGATTCTTAAGGGATCGTTCAAGGTAGCGATCGTTAGTTGAAGGGAAAGCTAGCCGCGCACGCAAAAGCAGATGAATTTCCCCATGAATGAGATTCCCCTTTTACACTTTTCTAACATTTTCTTTAGAATCACCAGTCGGAATTAAGGCTTTTTAACCTGCTCACGGCCGTTAGATTCAGCCGTTACACGCGTAGCAATCACGCAATGAAGGTTGTTCACAAATCTCACATTTGCCCCAAATTACACACCGCGCGGAAAAATCTTCAAACTTTTTTTGAGGCATTTTTCCCAGCTATGTAACGTTTTTTGAGTGAGACAAAGAAAGAATCCTTCAAAACAGGTTGATTGAATTGTTACAAACAGCTATCGTTACGTCCGGTAAATAACAAGTTGGTTACAGAGTTGGGCCAAAAGGAAATCCATCCTCAAAAAGCCTTGAATCAGTAGCTGACAAAACTGGAAAGACTTAGGGAAGTAGGCCTCAATGCAGCAGAAGCGGCAGATCGCTGGTGGAAAGCACCGCAAGCAGACCTCTCAGACCAAGGGTCGCGCTGCATTCGTAGCATTGGCTACGACTGCGGTTTCCACCGCTGGTGCTAGCGGTGCCGCACTTGCGCACACCTCCAATGCAAATGGTGCTGAGATCGAACTTACTGCCAACGAGGCAGCATCTCTCCCAGAGGGCTCCTCCGCCCCTCAGATCCTCGCCATCGCAGAGTTCAAGCCTGTCGCAGACTTGGCCACTCAGCTCACCAAGGCAGCCCAGTACAGCCAAGAAGTCGCTGCGGCCGACCAGCTTGCGCGCACCCCTAAGGTGACGGTCGCCCGTCCAGCCGAAGGTACGTTTACGTCCGGTTTCGGCCCTCGCTGGGGCGCTTTCCACGCTGGCATCGATATCGCTAATACCATCGGCACTCCGATCTACGCTGTCATGAGTGGCACCGTCATCGACTCCGGCCCAGCTTCCGGATACGGCCAGTGGATCCGCATCAAGCACGAAGACGGCTCCGTTTCGGTCTACGGCCACATGGAGACCCTCGACGTCGCCGTCGGTGAGCACGTTGAAGCTGGTCAGAAGATTGCCGGTATGGGTTCTCGCGGCTTCTCCACCGGTAGCCACCTGCACTTTGAAATCCACCCAGATGGCACCACCCCGGTCGATCCTGCTGCATGGCTCGCTGAGCGCGGAATCGTCGTCTAATACCTTTGCTTTCTCCTCAAGCCTCATGGCATCACCTCCGGGTGAATGTCATGAGGCTTCGTGGTTTTTTACACTGGCTCCGGTGCCGAAGCAGTCCCCCACCGGATCAAGCAAGCCCCTTCCTCGACTGAAACAAATACCGCCCTCTCTCCCCTTAGCTTGCGCACACAGTGCCACACCTCTTTGTCTGCCCAAACGCCCATTGGCGTTACAGTCACGCATCCCTCGTTGCTATGCTCCAGGTGTGGCAGGCTCCCCAACTTCGCCTACCAGCCTCAACCACAGCCCCGTCCGTGGGTTAGCGACCGTTTCACGCATCCATCAACCAGTGACTGTCACTTTCAGACACGGGCTTCGTTTTATTTGACCGCGTCCATTCGATGGGGCTAAGAAATGTGTTGCCAACCCATTGGTTACCCGGTAACATTCGATTTTCGAACGTTGCTTACCCTGTAATCAACGAAAGGAACGTCATCCACCAACACGGTGGCGAATGACGGAAAAGGACATAGGTCCGTATGTCCGCACTCTCCAGTCTCATCTACCCTTGGGAGCAGCAATGAGCGTTTCCTACGCGCTGCTGTCCTTGCTCGAGCACCAACAGCTCAGTGCCAGCGGGCTTCAACACGCTTTCACTGACACTATGCAAGGATTGTGGCAACTCAACATCGGACAAGTGACTCAAACACTCACTCGTCTCGAACGCGACGGCCTGGTTCGTGAATTCGGCACCATCACAGGTCCCACGGGCCGGCAATCGACTACCTACGCCCTGACCGAGGAGGGCCAAGTAGCACTCGATTCCTGGTGGCGCGAGCCCATCGTGCGCCCCATGAGCGAAAGAGACGACCTCATCACCAAGGTCGTTTTCGCCAAGGACCTATGTGCACAGGATTTCACCGAGCTACTTGACGTACAACGCACCGCCATCCTGCACCAGATACGCAAGCTCAACGAACGCGCAGCCGGGCTAGAAAAGGCACGCACCCCGGAACGTCTGATCGTCGAAAAGCACATATTCGACCTCGAGGCGCAAATGCGCTGGATCGACCTCATCGAGTCACTTTCAGCACCAGGAAGGACCCAATCATGACCCCCTACCCCCTAGCCCTCGAATCCGTGAGTCGGATCTATGGCGACAACTCTAACCAGGTATGCGCGCTCACCGATGTCAACCTGCATGTAGAACAGGGTGAGCTCGTTGCCATCATGGGTCCAAGTGGTTCCGGCAAGTCGACCCTGCTCAACATAGCAGGGCTTCTCCAGCGACCCACCTCAGGCCGGGTTCTCATCGGCGGCCAGGACACCTCCGACATGAGCGACAAAGTACTCGCTGGCTTAAGGCGCGACACAATCGGCGTCGTGTCTCAAAGATTCAATTTGATCCCCACTCTTACCGTAGGCGAAAACGTAGGTCTCCCACTCGAACTCGGCGGCACGCGCCTAGAATCAGCACGCGCTCGCATCGACGAGGCATTGGCCGAGGTAGGCCTCGACGGCACCTTCGACCGCTACCCCGAGGAGATCTCCGGCGGCCAGGCGCAACGAGTAGCCATCGCCCGAGCGCTCATCGGCACCCGCAACCTTATTCTCGCCGATGAACCCACCGGCGCCCTCGACACCGCAACAGGCGACCACGTCATGGGGGTGCTGCGCTCCCGGGTAACCTGGGGTGCCGCAGGAATTCTGGTCACCCACGAGCCACGCTTTGCCGCATGGGCAGACCGCGTCCTCTACGTCCGCGATGGCCACCTCAGCGAGAGGCGTCACTCATGAGCCTGACATCCATTCAAGCCGCCATGCGCCCCACAATTCGCGACATGCGCCGACACATGACCCGCAGCATCGCAGGCATCGTTCTCATCGCAGTGGCCGTGGGCGTTATTTCCGCCATCCTGGCCTTTTCCACCTCGCGTGATAACGCAAGCTACCGGATGGCAGACAACACCATCACCTACATCGGCGGTTCCTGTTTGCAATCCGTCGATGGAACCGCAGCCGATTGCGTAGGTGACGATGGACAGCCGCTGTGGTCTTCTAGCTCCCCCAGCGACGACACTCCGGCAGCCGGTGAGGACATCTCCGCGCAACAGCTTCTCAGCTCAGCCCTTCCCGATGGTCTTAGCGCACATAATGATGAGACTTATAGCGTGAGCTTTAGCCTGGGCGATAAGAGCTACGGCGGGCAGCTTAAACAATCACCTTCTCAGTCCTTCGACGGCAGCCCCGTACCGCTTCCTGGCGAGATTCACCTGAGTCAAAGCCAAGCTAAAGCCATCGGCGCCAGCGTGGGAGACACCATCACTGTTTCCCCGATGGCAGGTTATGCGCAGCTTCCCGGCGAGCAAAAAAGCGCCATCACGCTTACCGTCTCCCGCATTTCCCCAAGTTACGTCGCAGCTGTTGCAGATGACCAATGGCGCGATCGTCAAGCCATGCTCGCCTCGGAGATCAACTCCTGGCGCCTTGAATCCACCGCACCATTGCGCTGGGAGCAAGTTTACGCACTCAACCAACAAGGCTTCGTAATCCATACCTCGGAATTTATCGGCACCCTTCCCCCGGCCGACCAGGTGCTATCCGATCCTGGGCAAGGCGCCACATCGAGCACCGACAACGGAATCTTTGACGTAGACCGTGTCGCTGTCGCAAACGCGATAAGCTTCGTTGTCGTTGCCCTCATCATCGCGGTGGTTTTGTTGAGCCTCGTAGCACCAGTCTTCGCGATCTTGGCTGCATCTCATTCCAGCCTGTACGCACTCATGCGTTCACAAGGTGCCACCCGTGGCCAGGTTACCGCAACTGTAACAACCTACGGACTGGCCTTCGGTATCCTCGGAACTGCCCTCGGCGCAATTTTTGGCACCGCGGCGGGGTATGCGTGGTGGACAATGAGCTTCCCCGGTTGGCGATTCACACCACAGTGGGGTTACCTCGCCTTCCTATGGATAGGAGCGGTGATCGGCATCACCGTTGCGGCGGCAATTCCCGCCATCTATCAGGCCCGTCTCGACATCATCGCTGCCATCTCTGGCGTCATCCCCGGCCGGATGCGCACATTTACCAAACGCAATGCCATCGCGCCGGTCCTGCTGCTTGGATTCGCAGTGACCCTCGCGCTTGCTCAATGGGTCCTCCCGTCAACAATGCTGCGTGACTTCTTCGACTACGCCTCGCCCGCGTTGATCCTCGTGTGCCTGGCCTTGCTGCTTGCCTGCATTCCTAGCCTGTTGTTCTTCTTCTCAAAAATTGGGCGCGGCTCAGCCGCCCGCTCGGCCTCGCGACTTTTGGTACGTCTGGGTGTGCGCTCCATCTCGGGCATCGCGGCCTTGATGAGCGTTACCTTCATCCTCATCATGATGACCACTCTTATCCTCAGCAGCTCTGCGCATTCGCAGACTTTGGTGAAGAAGGTACTCAACGAATCCGTCGCTGCCGTTTATTTCTATGAAGACTCAGCGTCACCGGCGGATATCAACACCACGGTGCAGGCTGCCTTGGACGAGCTCAACTCCAGCAAGGCCTATGTTGCCAAGGATGTCGTGTTTAGCGAATCACGATCCGCCGCCTACTCTGAGATCTCCCACGAGCTCAATGCCGTGGATGGTAAAGACAATACGCTGGGCACCTTGGATAATGTGGTCGTTCCCGGTATGACCTATCATTCCGCCTTCGAGGTCGGGCCCGAATTCCTCGACCTTATTCGCTTGGACGATGCCGACAAGCAGGCCGCGCTCACGGCACTGTCTGAAGGTGGGGTGGTGATGCCGAGGGCAGACAATACAGCTGGTGAGCGATTCGTGGAACGAGCCACCGTGACCGTCGACTCCTATGGCAGCGGCGCACAGGAGCAGACCTCCGAAGACTTCACCCTGCCGGTAGCCTACGTGTTGCCGCAAGGCTTGGACACCGCATTGCTTAGCCCATCTGCTGTGACAACGCTCGGCGGCCACGCGAGGTATTCGACTGCCTTTGTCACCACATCCCACTCAAGCGACCGCGACCTCTACCGGGCCGAGCAAGCCGTCGCACACACAGGCGCCAACGCAACCTTCGATGCTGGCGAATACCTCCGCCCGGACTTCCGCTACCGTGCTTATGCGGCCGTGTTCGTTGTCCTTCTTGCGGTATTGGGACTCATCATCGCCTTAAGCTATCCACACCTGCGCAAGCAAAACGAACAGTTCTCAGCTGTAGGTGCAGATGGCGGCCAGCTTCGACGGATGAACGCCACCTACTTCGGCGTCCTTTGCGCCACCGCAGTCGTACCCGCGAGCCTGGCGGCTGTTGCTGGGGTGTGGCTGTCCCGCACCCCCGATGTTTATGCAAGCACCGGTGAGCTGCTTTCACTGTCGGAATTCCCCGATTTCCAGGTGGATTGGCTCGGGTTCTTGCTCTTTGCTGTGGTGCTTCCCATCGTTTCTACTTTGGTTGGCTACTTTGCATCCCCCAAGGTGGGCATCACCGTTCGTGAGGACTAAAGCTTCTCCATGGGCACCCCGCCGATGAGCATCAGGCGCACGGTGCCCGAGGAGCCGAAATCGATGGTGGCAGAAGCGTGAGCGCCGACCATGTCCATCTTCTTTACCGTGCCAAGGCCGTACTTTTCGTGGTTGACGCGGTCACCGACCTCGAGATGCAACTCGCTCTTCGCGCTGCGGGGGGCCGCCTTGGGGATCCTTCGTTGCGAGCTTGCGCTCGGTGAACCGCCGCCATAGTATCCCCTCCCCTCGCCGAAGGAACCGGCAGAAGACCCGCCGTAGGAGCCGCCACTCCACGCATCGTTAAAGGAGCTGGTCGGCTCTTGCCTTCGCCAATCGATGAGCTCATCTGGGACTTCGTTGAGAAAGCGGGAGGGCGGATTTGTCTGCGGGTTGCCCCAGGAGCTGCGCAGCATTGCACGGCTGAGGTACAAACGCTTGCGGGCGCGGGTGATTCCCACATACGCCAAACGGCGTTCTTCGGCAAGCTCCTTGGGATCACCCAAGGCGCGCATATGCGGGAATTGTCCGTCCTCCCACCCGGTGAGAAACACGTAGGGAAATTCCAAGCCCTTGGCGGTGTGCAACGTCATGAGGGTGACCACCCCTTGGTCGTCATCCGGGATTTGGTCTGCGTCTGCAACAAGCGAGACTCTTTCCAAGAATGCCTGCAGACTACCGGGCACAGCCTCGCCCTCGTCGAGTACATCGGAAAGGTCTTGGCCATCCATGGTGAGGTATGCCATTTGGTTGGCAGCCTCGGAGCTAAACTCTCGCGCGACTGACACCAACTCGTTGAGGTTATCGAGCCGTGCCCCGTCTTGCGGATCGCTGGACTGCTCGAGTTCGGCCTTGTATCCGGTCATGTCGAGGATGTGAGTGACCATCGCCCCAAGATCGGGCATGCCGGTCACCTCATTTTTCGACTCCGCGGCAGCCGAACGCAGCCCGTCGAGCAGCTCCATGAATCCACCCACGGCCTTTACTCCCCTAGTCCCGAGCATGGAGACTTTGTTGGCGGCACCGTCGATGAGAGCCTGGTTGAAACTGACACCAGAGTTTTCGGCGTGGAGATTGAGGAAGGCTATTGCCTTGTCCCCGATGCCACGGCGCGGAGTGTTGATAATCCTGCGCAAGGAAACTTCATCCTCGGGATTGTCAAGCAGGCGCAGGTAGGCGATGATATCGCGGATTTCTTTGCGCTCGTAGAACCGGGTGCCACCTACCACCTTGTAGGGAATTCCGGTGCGGATAAACACGTCTTCTACCGCACGGGAGGAGTTATTGGTGCGGTACATGACCGCAATATCGGCATAATTTACGCCACGGTCACTGAGGTTGTCGATCTCGGTTGCGATGAAGCGGGCCTCGTCGTGCTCATTATCAGCAACATATCCAACAATCTTGTCGCCTACTCCCGCTGCCGTCCATAGCTTCTTTTCCCGGCGATTGGCGTTGCGTGCGATTACGGCATTGGCCGCATCCAGGATTGTTTGAGTGGAGCGGTAGTTTTGCTCCAGTAGGATCGTCGTGGCCTGCGGGTAGTCGCGCTCAAACTCCTCAATATTGCGGATCGTCGCACCACGGAACGCGTAAATCGACTGGTCTGAATCGCCCACTACGCACAGTTCTGAGGCCTGCGGACCTTGGCCCACGAGTTCATGGATAAGCACGTACTGCGCGTGGTTGGTGTCCTGGTACTCGTCGATAAGCACATGCCGAAAACGCCTGCGATAATACTCCGTGACCTGAGGATGTTGCTTGAAAATGCGAACCGTCTCGCCGATGAGATCATCGAAGTCCACCGCGTTAGCGCCGCGCAGACGCCGTTGATATTCCGCATAGACCTTGGCGATTGTGGATTCATAGGGGTTATGGGTCTGTTCTGCCTCCGCCAGTGCCTCCGCCGGATCGATTAGCTCATTTTTGAGGTTGGAAATGCCATTAGCCAGCGAACGAGCAGTAAATTGCTTGGCATCGAGCATCATGTCCTTGGCGATCATCGACAACAGGCGCCGGGAGTCATCCGAGTCATAGATGGTGAAGTTGGTGTTGAGTCCCGGAACCAAACCTGCCTGTTCGCGCAGGATTCGAACGCAGGTGGAGTGAAAGGTTGCCACCCACATGCGGTTAGCGATGGGTCCGACCAGTTCAGCAACGCGTTCCCGCATCTCCGCCGCAGCTTTGTTGGTAAAGGTAATGGCTAAGATCTGCCCAGGGTGCACCCCGCGCATGCGCAACAGGTAGGCGATGCGCCGAGTAAGGACCGCGGTCTTGCCAGAACCAGCACCGGCCACGATCAGCAATGGTGAGCCACTGTGCTCTACTGCTTGCAGCTGCTGCGGGTTAAGCCCCTCGATGAGATCCTGGATGGGCGCAGATTGCATACCTTGCCCTTGAGGCTGGCTCAACCCGCCGTGTTGACCAAAACCACCGGCAACCGGGCGGGCGCTGTCCCAGTCCGGGCGCCGTGTGCCATCGTTGGTGTGGGCTGCGCCAAATGGTGACGCAGCTGCGTGATCCCCGCCTTGGCCTTGCCTGCCGAATGGCTGCTGCGGGCTTCGGGAGGTGTGGCTGAAAAGGTCATGGTCGAATTCATGTTGCTCGTTCATCGTCTTCCAAGTTACAACGTGCCCGCGACATTAACGACGAGGCTCGAATTCACCCAGCTTGATAACCAGTTTCCATGGCGCAGGCACGCTGCCGGATTCTTCCCTCTGCTCCCCGCATCCCATTGTTCAAACGATCCGCTGACCCCTTTCATGTGCTTCGGTAAAAGGCATCTTTCTTTAGAGTCGGGTACGAGCGTTTGTGTTAGCAGGTGGGATATCACCCCTGCGGTGGTTTCCCGCTTTTTGCAAAGACCGACAGCGTGGCAAAATGTGTGCATGACTTCTGCTGACGATAACTTCGAAATCCGGATGCCCAGCGGCACCGATGACCCACTTTCTGACGCGGAGATCCAGCAGTACCGCAAGGAGATCGACCGCTTGGACAAGGAGATCCTCGCCGCCGTGAAGCGGCGCGCCCAGATCTCCCAGGCCATCGGCCGAACCCGCATGGGCTCCGGCGGCACCCGCCTCGTCCACACCCGCGAGGTAGCCATCATTAACCAGTTCCGAGAGGAAATCGGCGAGGAAGGCCCGAACCTTGCCAACCTCTTGCTGCGCATGGGTCGCGGCAAGCTCGGCTAGGATCCGCTCCTTCGGAAGCGCCCTTTGTGACGCCGTCACTTAAAGCACCCAACCCGCGCTGGCTCTCGCATCCTGTGCCTTGTGCCGGCGCGGTTTTTGTGTGCGTGCAGTTTTGCGTGCCGACGCCCACCGGAAAGGGCCCTTCATGTTGGAGTAGGCGACACCAGCGCCGTCCCACCAGCCTCCTAGCGCGCTTGCGTTACAGCGGCAGGCTGAGGAACTTCGGCTCGAGGTATTCGTGGATTCCCTCGAATCCACCCTCACGGCCAAGGCCGGACTCCTTCACACCACCGAAAGGCGCCGCGGGGTCTGAGATTGCCCCCTTGTTGACCGCGACCATGCCGGCCTCGATGCGCTCGGCCACCTGTACCGCGCGGCCTAAGTCCTTGCCGAAGACGTAGGCCGCCAGGCCGAACGGGGTGTCGTTAGCGATGCGGATCGCCTCCTCGACGGTGGAAAAGCTCTGCACCGCGACGACGGGACCGAAAATCTCGCTGTTGGCAATCGCCGCCGCTGCCGGCACGTTGTCCAACACGGTGGCCGGGAAGTACGACCCGTGCTCGGGCAGTCCCGCGGGCAGGCCGCCGTCAAGGACGTTGACCGCGCCTTTGTCCAGCGCATCCTGAACCAGCGTCGTCACCGTTGCTACCTGATCATCACCAGATAGCGCGCCGAAGGTGACCCCTTCGGCAGTCGCCGGTCCCAGCGTGAACGACCGCATTACCTCGGCAACCTTGGCGACGAACTCCTCTCGGATGGATTCGTGCACGAGGAATCGATTGGCGGCGATGCATACCTGTCCAGCGCCGCGCATCTTGGCCACGGCCACGGCCTGGGCGGCCAGATCCACATCGGCGTCGTCGAGCACCACATAGGGTGCGTTGCCGCCGAGTTCGAGGGAGACCTTGAGGCTGCGTTGGGCCGCCTGTGCGCCCAGCTTCTGGCCGACCTCAGTCGAACCGGTGAAGGTCAGCTTGCGCAGGCGAGGATCGTCCAGCAGCGCGGAAACGTCTGAGGCATGCTTGGTGGGCAGTACCGCCAGGACTCCGTCGGGAAGCCCTGCTTCCTTGAGGACTCGTGCCACATAAAGCATGGTCAGTGGGGTCTTCGAGGCGGGCTTGACGATGATCGTGCAGCCGGCAGCCAACGCCGGTCCTATTTTGCGAGTTCCCATGGCCAGCGGGAAGTTCCAGGGCGTGATCGCAAGAGTGGGGCCTACGGGCTGTTGGGTAACGACAATGCGACCGGTGCCGGATGGATTGATCCTAAAGTCACCGCGGATGCGGACTGCCTCCTCGGCAAACCAGCGGAAGAATTCCGCACCGTAGGCGACCTCCGCCATAGAGTCCGGCAGCGCGCGCCCCAGCTCCATTGACTGCAGCCATGCCAGCTCGTCGGCGTTGGCCATGAGCCTGTCATAGGCACGGCGCAGGATCTCACTGCGCTCTCGTGGTGGCGTCGCAGCCCACGCAGGCTGTACGTCCGCGGCGAGGTCGAGCGCGCGGACGGCGTCTTGTTTGCTTGCCGACGCTACGTGGGCGAGCACCGTTCCATCGCTGGGGTTGATGACTTCGAAGGTTTCCCCATCGGATGCGGGGCGAAAATCCCCGCCGATGAATAATCCGGTATCGAAACCAGCGATGTCAAAGCCTGGTTTCGCCACGGGGTCCGAGTCGGCCGTGCCGTGGGCGGTGTTGTTTGGTGTTGTGTTTGTCATAGCTCCACTATGCTCCTTTTCGCGGCGGTATGGCACAAAGAGCCGGTTGCGGTGGCAATTGTCCAAATCCCAAAAGGGTGTGTGGTGGTGGTTGTTTCTCAGCAAACAAGCGAACGGTGCCACAATTGACTACCTTAAAGGGTAGGCGTGACCATTGTGAGCGGGCACAAGCCCACACAAACGGTCACCGTAATTCATTGCGGCATTTTTGCTGCATTTACTACTTGCAGCTACTTCAAAGGAGCACGGCATGTCGTTTGACGTCACCTCGACCCCACAGTGGACCACCCTCGCCAAGCGTTACGAGGAGACCAAGGATCAGACCCTGCGCGAGCTATTCGCAGCCGATGCCTCCCGCGCCAGCAAGATGACCTTCGACGCCGCTGGGCTGCGTGTGGACCTGTCCAAGAACCTCGTCGACGATGAAACCTTGGCGGCGCTGGTCGATCTGGCCGAGGCATCGCACCTGTCTGAACGCATCGAGGCCATGTTTAGCGGCGAGCACATCAACAACACCGAGGATCGCGCCGTACTGCACACCGCGCTGCGCATGCCTGTGGAGGGCGAGCTGTCCGTGGACGGCCAAGATGTTGCCGCCGATGTTCACGAGGTCCTGGGGCGCATGCGTGACTTTGCCACCGCCTTGCGTTCGGGTGCGTGGCGCGGCTACACCGACCACACCATCAAGACCGTGGTCAACATCGGCATCGGCGGTTCCGATCTCGGTCCCGCGATGGCAACGAAGGCGCTGCGCACCTACGCTACCGCCGGAATTACGGCCAAGTTCGTCTCCAACGTCGACCCGGCCGACATGAGCGCCGTCCTCGATGAGTGCGATCCGAACTCCACTCTGTTTATCGTCGCCTCTAAGACCTTCACCACCCAGGAAACCTTGGCCAACGCCCACGCCGCCAAGCGCTGGTTGCTATCCCACTTCAAGGATGAGGCAGCCGTGGCCAAGCACTTCGTGGCCGTGTCCACCAACGCCGAGAAGGTCGCCGAGTTCGGCATCGACACCAAGAACATGTTCGGCTTCTGGAACTGGGTGGGGGGCCGTTACTCCGTCGACTCCGCCATCGGCCTGTCGCTCATGGCTGTCATCGGCCCCATGGACTTCATGCGCTTCCTCGCCGGCTTCCACGCCATGGACGAGCACTTCCGCACCACCCCTTTCGAAAAGAACGTGCCCGTGCTCATGGCACTGCTGGCCATCTGGTACAACGACTTCTACGGTGCGCAAACCCACGCGGTTCTGCCCTATTCGGAGGATCTGGGGCGCTTCCCGGCCTACTTGCAGCAGCTGACCATGGAGTCCAACGGCAAGTCGGTCCGCCGCGACGGCACCGCGGTGACCACCTCCACCGGCGAGATCTTCTGGGGTGAGCCAGGCACTAACGGCCAGCACGCCTTCTTCCAGCTCATCCACCAGGGCACCAAGCTCATCCCGGCGGACTTCATCGGGTTTGCACGCCCGAAGCAGGACCTGCCCACCGCCACCGGCGAGGGAAGCATGCATGATCTGCTGATGAGCAACTTCTTCGCCCAGACGAAGGTGCTCGCCTTCGGCAAGACCGCTGAGGAGATCGCCGCCGAGGGCGTCGATCCGGCAGTGGTCCCGCACAAGGTGATGCCGGGTAACCGTCCCACCACCACCATCCTCGCCGAGGAACTCACCCCCGCCACCTTGGGCGCACTGATCGCTCTTTACGAGCACATCGTGTTCGTCCAAGGCATCGTCTGGGACATCAACTCCTTCGATCAATGGGGCGTTGAGCTGGGCAAGCAGCAGGCCAATGACCTGGCTCCGGCCGTGTCCGGCGAGGTTGAGGTCAACTCTGGCGATAGTTCCACCGACGAATTGATTCGCTGGTACCGCGCCAACCGCTAAAGCCCTTCCTTGTTGGGCGACAAACCCGTGGTCCGTGCCTGCATCTGCAAGCACGAACCACGGGTTTTCGCATGCGCCAGCAATCGTGCCTGGCGCGAGTTGGGGATCAACGACACACGATTGTTACATGGTGACCATCGGTCGATAGCCAAAGGGAATGGCGTCGCTGGAAACGATTTGTTTGCCGAAGGGGAAGCAAGTGACGGGGATCATCTTCAGGTTGGCGATCGCCAAGGGAATGCCGATGATGGTGACAGCCTGCGCGATGGCGGTGGAGACGTGGCCGAGGGCTAGCCACAAGCCGGCAACGAGGAACCAGATGACATTGTTGATGCCGCTGAGCGTCCCGGAACCCGTTTCGGGCTGGACGACGGTACGTCCGAAAGGCCACAGCGCATAACTGGCCATCCTAAAACTTGCAACGCCCGCG
Organism: Corynebacterium sp. SCR221107; assembly: GCF_027886475.1. NCBI lineage: Bacteria > Bacillati > Actinomycetota > Actinomycetes > Mycobacteriales > Corynebacteriaceae > Corynebacterium > Corynebacterium sp. SCR221107. The sequence goes on along the minus strand of NZ_CP115670.1, from coordinate 957,374 downwards.
GGGATGGTGACGATGAATAGGCAGGCAATGAGCCCGAAGAACCAATAACCCAGCGCCAACCATATGCCGCCGGTGATCAGCCAGATGATGTTGAGAAGTGCTCGCATGCCCTCAAGGCTAGCCAAACTTGGCACGAACGTGCTCGCTTTGGTGCCCCGGCGCGTTCATGACCTGCGGTGAAGGCAAAGCGCGCTGCGAATCGACGGTCTTTGCGGTGGCGCTCACGGCGTCGGCACGCATCACACAGTCCGGGAAGTGACATGAGCAGCTGCGGTCACGGCCGCCACCGCCAACTGAAAGTACCTATAAATTTTCCACTTTTGGTGCACATCAATGATTGAAGCGCCCCCTCAACAAGCCGTCGGTTGTGCGCGGGCATAGAGTAATTCCGTGAAAAATCCCACTCCGATCGCCCTCGTTGCCATTGTCTTAACAGCCTTCAACCTGCGCACGATGGTCACGGCCATCTCCCCGCTGGTACCTGACATTCAACAATCCCTCGGCGTTGGCTCGGGCTTAGTGGGCATCTTGGGCACCATCCCCACCATCATGTTCGCACTGTCGGCATTTAGTGCCCCTAGGCTTATGCGCCATCTCACGGTCTCACAAGCTCTGGCAATCGCGATGGCCGTGACCGGACTTGGTCAGATCACTCGCGTACTCGGACCCAGCGTTGCTCTATTGCTGACAGGTACCGCTTTAGCCTTGTTCGCCATTGGCATCACCAACGCCGTCCTCCCGCTGGCCGTACGCGCCTACTTCCCCACGAAAGTCTCCGCGCTGACCATCACCTACTTGTGCGCCTCACAGGTCGTCCAAGCCGTAGCTCCAGTTGTCGTGGCAATGAAGCAGGCGCCCGACTGGCAGCTCTCACTGGGATCGTGGGGCTTGCTGGGGGTCGTGGCGGCGCTGGCCTGGATACCGCTGCTGCACCAACCCAAGGCCGCGGTAACCCAACGATTTGCAGAAGGCAGCCAGCAGGAATCCGGCAGGCAACCCCGGATGAAAGTCTGGCGCACCAAGGTAGGCGTGGGCATCGCCGTGATGTTTGGCACCACCAGCTTTACCACCTATATTCTCATGGCCTTTATCCCACAGATGTATGTCGAGGCGGGATTATCCCGTCAATTCGCGGCGTCCATGCTCGCGGTGTGGTCCATTCTTGGCGGGGTTCTCAACATCGTCGGGCCGTGGATCGTCAGCCGATTCGAACGCCCGTACCCATGGCTGGTCATTTTCGGAAGCATGTTTATCGTCTCTCATCTGGGGCTGGCCTTTGCACCGGCGGCAGCGCCGTGGTTGTGGATCATCCTCTCCGGGCTGGGTCCCATCACCTTCCCCGTCGGTTTGACCTTGGTTAATATCCGCGCCCGCACGATGCACGGTGCCACGGCATTGTCCTCCTTTGGCCAAGGCATGGGCTATTCTATCGCCGCTTGTGGACCGGTGGCCGCCGGATTCATACACGAGCACACCGGAAGCTTCCACGGCGTCGGTGTGATGATGGCGATCGCCTCAGTGTGCGCCTTAGTGGGTGGATTCTTCGCCACCCGCACGGTTTACGTTGAAGATCAGCTGCAAAGAAAGTGATGGCACAATCTAAAGCTATGAGCATCATTGCCTATTCCGCAGAAAACGCAGCACTTCCTTCCGGGCCTCAGCCCCAGCCGCTGTATGCGAATACCGCTCGCTCGCGCACGCTACGCGAGGAGTTCCTCGATTCCGTCGGTCGCATCAATGAGCGCATCGCAGTAGACAAGGACATTGATCCCTTTGCGGTTCAGCCCTTTGTTCATCAGCTGGTCCGTTCCCTGACCCGCTATGACTTTCCCGATGACACGGTGCCCACGAATGCCCCGGAATGGGCACACGGCACCAGCGTCTTGTTCCTCGATGATGCGGGGGCCTTGTATGACGTTCATGGTCGAGACGTCTTGCACACCCCGCAGTTGCGTCCGATGTTCAACGAACGAGCAGTAGCCCGTGCACACAGGATTCGTACTGCGCTCAACAGGCAGGGCTATCTTGTCGATCTCGACCTTCCACCGGTTCAAGATGTCACCGAGCTACTGCTGCCGGAGGCAAGCATGGTTGTCGACCGGGTAATCTGCCTAGCGGTGGTCATAGAGGCGGCACGATGGGTGTGGCGTGGCAAGCGGCCAGATGTCGATGCCCTCAGCGAGCAATTCGACTTGGGGCTGGTCACCGCCACCGACACCGAGCAGCGTTACCTGGAGGCTTTCTCCCGGGGCGAGGGTCAGGAGCTGGTCAGCGATGCGCTCGATATGGTGGCGGCCTTCGAGCCTTTGGCGTGGAGTGTGGGCTTATGGGAGATCCCCGGCGATCGCATTGGCACGCACCACCCGCACCCGCAAAACCTCGTCAACCCGAAGGGCATCCTCACCCCAAAAAAGCTGCTCGAGCGCGGTGCCGACCAGCTGTACGCGCAAGCGAAGGTGAGGACATTGGAGGAGATCTGCGACGGGTTCGAATACGCCTGTTGCCTGGACAATCTGGCCATCGATCAGCGCGAGCGGCTTGCCGATGGGATAACGCCCGAGGGTGAAATCCTCGACGAGGCCCAGGTGGCTACCCTGCGACACCGCCAGTTGGCCTTCATGTGGCTAACGTGGCCGTTCACCACCTGGGAGGCGCAGATCGAGCGGCTGCAGCGCATGATGTAGCCCCGACTGGTTTCCGTTACTTTCGGGACAAGCAGCGCTGGCGCCGGGGACCGTTCGCAAGAAGGCAACCGTGACCACCGCGACCTGTGGTCGTCGGCAAGCAGGCGCCGGCGGCCACTCCACGGTCCACGGTTACGTGGCACGCTGAGGTTGGCAATGCGGGCATACCCAGATGATGCGTTCGAGTTCGCCTTCATCGCCACCCGCATCGACACCACCGAGGACATCTTTGACGATGAGCGTGCCACAGCGCCGACATCGTTTGTTATTACGGCCGAAGACGTAGCCGTTTTCCCCGGCGCGCTTGATGCCCGTGGTTACCCGCACCGGCGAGAGACGATTGGCCCACATGAGTTTTCGCGACACATCGACAACGTGTGCAAGGTCGACCAAGCCCGCAGGGGTGGCCGGATGAATGCCACAGATAAAACAGATCTCGGCACGGTACTCATTGCCGATGCCGGACAGGTTGCGTTGATCGAGCAAGGCTGGCCCGATGGGACGGTCGGGGCGGGCGGCAAGCCTGCGGATGGCTTCCTCGCGACCACCGCTTGCCCAGTCATCGCCGAGGACGTCGGGACCAAAGTCGGCTATCTGGTCGAAATAGGTATTCATGGGGAATACGCGGACGAAGCCGAGTTCGTGGCCGACGATCTCAATGGGACGTGGGGCGGGAGTTCCGTCAAAGTCCAGCACCACGCGCGCTGTGTGACCGGGGTATTTCCAGCGATCGCCTTGAAGGTGGATCGCCCAGTGGCCTTCCATTTTCAGGTGGGTGTGGAGCACCTTTGACCCCATCTGCATAAACAAGTGCTTGCCATAGGGCCACACCCGCTCAACCCTGGTTCCGGTGAAATCAACGAGCGCGTAGCGTGGTACGCGCACACTCGTGCCGACCACCTCCCGCCCGCGCAGGAACTGCAGGCGCTTGGCCAGCTGATAGACGGAATCTCCTTCTGGCATACCGACTACCTTAAGCCCCAGGGGCGCGGTTTGACCAAAGGCGAAAACCCCGCGCATCTTCTTCTCGTCTTGTGTTGCTTTCCAGTTCGTTAGCAAACAAAACACTAACGAAACATACGCGGGGAGAAGCCTCAACGGTGGTGACCATCATCCTGTGGCCCGAAAGCACAGTTAACGTGGGGCGTGCCCGTGGCCTGGCTATGACAACCTCTAGGTTGGGGCTCTTACCAGCGAACGGAGACGCGCTCGCGGACGTGACCGCCGTCTTCGACCAGATCCACCATGGCGATAGCAAAGTCTGCGTAGCTCACCACGCTTTCGCCCTTGTCATTAAAGGAGAGCTCCTCGCCAGAAAGCGTGTAGGAGCCGGTGCGCTCCCCCGCCGCATCGAAGACGACGGCTGGCGAAACAAAGGTCCAGGCGGCATCCGTGCGGGCGCGCAGGTCACCGAGTTGCACGCGCTGGGCGTTAGCCAGGGGACGGTACTCGGCCGGGAATTCGTCGGTGTCGACCAGCTGGGTGGTGTGCTCCGGATCCACGAACAATGAGCCCGCACCGCCGACGATGTAGAAGTGGACGCCGGTGTGTGCGGAGATGTCAGCCAGCTGCTGGGCAGTGGCGGTGTGCAGGGGGAGGTCCTGTTCGGCAAAGGCACCGAAGGCGTCGACTACTGCGTCAAAGCCTTCTAGGTCAGCAGCGGTGATGTCTTGGATGGGCTTGATGATGGCGTGCTGGGCCTTGGTGCGGTTTTCGCCACGGACGATGGCTGTGACTTCGTGGCCACGGCTTAATGCTTCATCGACGATGAGGGAGCCGGCCTTGCCATTTGCTGCGATGACTGCGATCTTCATGGTCTGTAATCCTGTTCCTTGGGCTCGTTTCGTTCGTTCATGGCGGGCTTATTCGGGGTAGATTGCACAGCTTGGCAATGGCGAAACTCGCTGCTTGCCTGATTGGTACGTCACCCCTTGAAGGCGCCATCAACAGACCGTTTTTGTTGACGTTTCACACAATAACCGATGTGGTATATTTTGGAAAGTCATACAAGAAAAGTTCCGTAACACCCTTTCGGAAACTATTAAGGTCAGGTACGAAAAATGTCTGAATATAATTCCCTCGCGGAGATGGAACTTCCTGCCTGCCCGGTGGAAACCACGCTGCTCATCTTGTCCAACAAGTGGCGCGCGTTGATCATGCGCGACCTTCTGACTGGAACCAAACGCTTCACCGAGCTCAAACGATCGGTCACCGGAATCTCCCAGAAGGTTCTCACCACCAACCTCCGCGATTTAGAGCAGGCAGGCATCGTCGAACGCACCGTATACGCGGAGGTGCCCCCGCGGGTCGAGTACAGCCTCACCGACCTGGGCCAATCACTTCACACCGTCCTCGACGCCATGCACCTCTGGGGCCTCCAGCTTCAGCGCAGTGCCGAGGAGGCCAAGCAACACCCGCACGCTTAGCGCAGACGCACCCGGCCAGCTAGCGACGATAGCCACCTGGCCTGCGCCCGTACCCCCCGCGGCCGGTGCCACGAAAGCCGCGGGGATTCGGGTCACCCAGCCCACTGGAACCAAAACCCCCACCGAATTGCTTTCCCGGTTGCGGGGCATCCCAGCGCACGCGGGGATCATCGCTGTCCAAGGCGGCGTCATCGAATTCCCCGCGTTCGTCGAAAGAGTCGTCCCACCGCGCGCTTAGGGCACCGTCGTTTCGCGTTGGACGATCAAAGGAATCCGGCTGTGAAGCAGATTGTGCAGGTGACCACGACGCAGGTTGCGGGTCTTCGCCTTGCCTGCCCAGCGTACGTGGAGCTTTTCTGCCTGCGACGGGCAAATCGTCAGCCGCACCGGTAGATCCCGCGCCGCTTCGTGCGCTCGTTGCCGAAAAGCGCAGTCCACGCGGGGTAATTCCCACTCCCATAGCGCGCAGGGTAGGCACCAGGGGGTGCGTGAGCGCTGGCTGCCCGTTGATCTTTTCCACGATGATTCGTCCCACCGTACCGGCGGCGATGTGTTCGTTGAGCGCTGCTACCACAAAGCCCAGTGATTCCTCATCGCTGATCGGCTCCGGCGGTGTGAGCAACGTGAGGTTTCTTCCACCACGGGTGAGATACGCCGCCAGCAGGCCGTCGACAAGCACTACCAACGCCCCAGCCGAGCGGGTAAGATTCGGCACCGGCCACGGCAACGCCGCCCCATAGGGGTTTGCCGGATCGCAGGCGGCAAGCAGGTAACTGTGCGGTTGCGAGCTTCCCGACGGCCACCCGCCGATATCCTCACCGTCGCCATGGCCACGCAGCCGATCGATGACCGCCGGTGTGGAAAACTGCGCCGCCCCAAGCCCATCCACGATGTAGCCGCGCATCGCCTTACCAGCCTCCTCAAACTGGCTGAGCACCTTATAGGCCAGCGCGAACCCACCGATCACGTCCTCGGCAACGACCGCCCCCTTGGTCACGACCCCATAGCGATCCAACCAGGCCTCACCGTGGGCAACCGACCGCGCGGTCGCATTCGTGTCCGCGGAAGGCGTGAGCGCCCACCGCCCCACCATGTCCAATGGCACCGACGTGCGCTGGCTGCTTGCGAAGCTCGTGCGCCCCATGCGCAGGCGCGAACGTCCCGGCGTGCGCCGCGAACGATGCGCCGACTTCGAGCCGGTCCCCGCAGCAAGCCGGGCGCGTAACGGCGCAAATCCATCGGGCGAGACCAACCCCAATTCAAACAGGCCCCACAGGGCCTCACGGATCTCAGCCTCGCTAGCCTGCCCCGCCACCAAACCTAGGTCTTCACCGCTGACCGCGCGTTGGATGTCTGAGAACAAGAACCCACCGCCGCGCCCCAACACGTCCATGACCTGCTCCTGAAGCACACTCAAGGAGGAGTCTTGGGGCGTTTCTAGTAGCTCCGCGGCGTAATCCACGGGAAGCAACTGCACCCACGGATCAGCTGCACCGGCGCTGCCTGCGCCCACGACCAACAACTCCCCGCCGGTGAGCAGCTCGTCGAGATCCAGTGGCGAATAATTGCGCACCCGGGAGGGCAAGACCACGCTCTCCCACGCCGACGCCGGCAGGCGAACCCCCGCCAATTGCTCGCACACCGCAAACACGCCGTCTGCGCCATGGAGCGTGGGGCGCTGCCCCACCGGCGCAACCTGTTGCCACTGTGGCAAGAACCTTCCATAGCTGGATTCAGATACCGGCTGCGTGTGGGAACGCGCCAGGGCCAGGCTCCGTCTGCGCACGATCGCCAGGACTTCCTTGGCGATAAACTCCTGCTCATCCACGCCTTGACGGTAGTGCCCCTCGACGACCAACCCGGAATCGATAAGCACCTGCAGCCCAGCGAACCCAATGCTGGCGGCGATGCCAAAAGCATCGGTCACATCACCCACGACGAAAGGCCCCCTGGTGCGCACCCAGCGTGAAAGCAACTGCTGCAGCGCATCGGCAATAGTCGCAACCTGCGCTGGCACACCCGGTGGAACCGGGACACCTAAGCCGTCGCGAAGCAAAGGCGCATCGAGGGTTTGCGCCACATGGTCGCGCCCCGCAAAACGCACCCGCATCACCCGACCCGGCAACTGCGCCACGACCGCCTCCGCCAACTCTTCGGGATCGGGATCCTCATCGGCAAAGCTCTGCGTCAACGCATCCCGCAATTCCTCACTCACATGCTCGGCCAGCTCAGCAATCGGGATGGGTCCTAGGATGCGCAGGGCGTCGGCAAGCTCTTCGACGGTGCGGGCAACGCGATGGGGAGAAACGCGCCTTAAAGTACGGTCAACCTCCTCGATGATCTCCGCATCCAGCAGCTCCCGCAGCTCCACCGTGCCTAGAAGCTTGGCCAACAGCGCCGGATCCAGGGCCAGCGCTGCCGCCCGCTTCTCTGCCAGCGGGCTATCGCCCTCGTACATGAAAGCGCCGGTGTAATTGAACATCACCGAGCTGGCGAAAGGGCTCGGGCTTGATGTTGTCACCTCGGCAATCCGCACCTTGCGCAGTTTCAACTGCTGCATCAGCTCGACCAAGGCGGGGAGGTCATAGACATCCTGCAAACACTCGCGCACCGTCTCCAAAATGATGGGGAAACTCGGATATTTGCGTGCCACATCCAACAATTGCGCCGCCCGCTGCCGCTGCTGCCACAACGGCGCACGCTTTCCGGGGTTGGTACGCGGCAGAAGCAAGCCACGCGCCGCGCACTCTCGGAACCGAGAAGCAAACAAGGCCGAGTTGCCTACTTGCTCCGTGACCACCTGCTCAATCTCATCGGGATCGATGAGAAACAATTCCGCACCCGGCTCCGAATCTGCCTCCGGCACGCGCAGCACAATCCCATCATCGCTCGAAATGGGCTGTGCGTCGATGCCGGTGTCGGCGGAAAACCGTGCCCCTACCGCCAGCGCCCACGCGGCGTTGACACCGCGGCCATAAGGAGTGTGCAACACCACCCGCCAGTCACCGAGCTCATCGCGGAAACGCTCCAACACGAGAGTCTGCTCGTCGGGCACCACCCCAGTTGCCTCACGTTGCTCATCAATGAAGCGAAGCAGGTTATCGTGGGCGAACGCGTCGAGCGCCTCATAATCCGCCTCCGCCAACACCTGCGCCCCGCGGGTGGCCACCTCGCGCCGAAACGCGCCTAAGGCCTTGCCCAGCTCCGCCGGGCGCCCCGCGTTATCGCCGGTCCAAAACGGCAGCCTGCCGGTATGCCCCGGCGCGGGCGTCACCAGCACCTGATCCCGGGTGATCTCCTCAATGCGCCAGCTCGACGCCCCCAACGTGAAGATGTCGCCGACCCGCGACTCATACACCATCTCCTCATCGAGCTCGCCCACCCGGCGCGCCCCCTGCTCTCCCCCGACGAGGAAGACCCCGAACAAACCGCGGTCCGGAATGGTACCGCCGCTGGTCACCGCGACCCGCTGCGCGCCGGGGCGCGCCGACAGGATGCCGGCGGTGCGGTCGAAGTTGATGCGGGGGCGCAGCTCGGCGAAATCGGTGGAAGGATAGACCCCGCTGGCAAGGTCGATGACGGCATCGAAGACTTCCCGCGCCAGGTCGCGATAAGCATAGGCGCGGCGCACCGTTGCATACCAGTCCTCGACGTCGATATCTTCGATCGCTACCGCGGCGATGGTTTGCTGAAGCAACACGTCCAGTGGGTTGTGCGGGACGTGGAGTTCTTCGATCAAGCCATGGCGCATGCGGGCCACCGTCACCGCCGTTTGCACGAGGTCAGCTCGATGCTTGGGATAGAAAGAGCCCTTCGAAACCGCACCCACGACGTGGCCTGCGCGGCCCACCCGCTGCAAGCCGCTGGCTACCGAGGGTGGGGATTCCACCTGCACCACCAGTTCCACCGCACCCATGTCGATGCCAAGCTCCAGAGAGCTCGTGGCCACCACCGCCTTGAGTTGGCCCTCTTTGAGCATCGTCTCGGTCATCGCGCGCTCGTCCTTGCTCACCGATCCGTGGTGGGCGCGTGCGATGAGCGTGGGTGCGGTACCTGCGATGTCGCCGGCGACCATGATCTGTGCGGGCGGGCGGCGCAGCTGCGGGGAGAGCTCTTCCGGGGCATGGTCGGCGGCATAGAGTTCGTTGAGCCGAGCCGTGAGCCTTTCAGCAGAGCGCCGGGAGTTGACAAACACCAAGGTGGATTGGTGTTCCATGATCTCGGCATAGAGCTTTTCTTCGATAAAGGGCCAGATGGAGCCTTGCGGGGGTAGGGCGGATTCCTTGTCCACGGCGCCTGCTTGGCCCCCGCTGCCGGCACCGGCGGCCCCGAGAAAGTCTGGCTCCTCGCCCTGCGCTAGCGGGGTGGTCAGCCCGTAGGGGTCATCGTAGACGAGATCGCCGATGGGGGATGCAGCCTCCGGGGTGGGCAGGTCGCTCATGTCTGCAACCGGCACGTGGATATCAAGCTGCCAGCGCTTTTCCTGGATGGGGTTGATGATCTCCACGGGGCGATCCCCGCCAAGGAATCCCGCCACGGCTTTCAGCGGGCGCACCGTCGCCGACAACCCGATTCTTTGCACGGGATGGCCGCACAGCCGTTCCAATCGCTCGAGCGTCAGTGCTAGGTGCACGCCTCGTTTGGTGCCAGCAATGGCATGGATCTCGTCGATAATGACTGTGTCTACGTCCTTGAGGATCTCCCCCGCCTTGGAGGTGAGCATGAGATAGGCCGATTCCGGGGTGGTGATGAGAATGTCCGGCGGCTTACGCACCTGGCGCGAACGTTCGGATGCCGGGGTATCTCCTGAGCGCACCGCAACCGAGATGTCGGTGTGCTCGAGCCCGAGGCGGGCGGCGGTTTGGTTGATGCCGACGAGGGGTGCGCGGAGGTTGCGTTCGACGTCGACGCCGAGTGCTTTTAGCGGTGAGATGTAAAGCACTTTGACGCCCCGGCCGTCTCTTTCACGTCCGCTCGTCTTTATTCGGGCATCAAAATCCCCGATATTGAGTGTGGTTTGCCCTACAGATTGCACCAAGGTATTTAGTGACCATAAGAAGGCGGCCAGGGTTTTACCCGATCCGGTCGGCGCCACCACAAGTGCGTTCTCACCTGCGGAGATTGCCCGCCAGGCGCCTTCTTGGACCGGTGTTGGTGCGGCGAAAACATCGCGGAACCAGCCTGCAACTTGCGGACTGAAGCGGGTGAGAATGCTCTCTGTGGCTGATTCGGACATGTCCTTATTCAATCAAACAACTAGACTCTGGTGTTATGACTGCACAGTTTGACGATGCAACTTTGACCAAGCGCCTTGCACAGGGAACCGGTGAGATCCTCAAGGGCGTCCGAAACGTTGGCGTGTTGCGCGGTCGCGCCTTGGGTGACGCTGGTGACGATCTTGCCCAGAATTGGATCGCCCGAGTTCTAGAGCAGCACCGCCCCGATGATGGCTTCCTCTCCGAGGAGGCTGCCGACAACCCAGAGCGCCTCGGCAAGGAGCGCGTGTGGATCATCGATCCCCTTGATGGCACCAAGGAGTTTGCCACCGGCCGTCAGGACTGGGCTGTGCACATCGCGCTGGTGGAAAATGGTGTTCCTACCCATGCCTCGGTTGGCCTTCCCGACCTCGGTGTGGTCTTCCATTCCAGCGAGGCCCGCGCGGTGACCGGCCCATTCGCCAACAAGATTGCACTGTCTCATAACCGCCCGCCGGCGGTAGCCATCCACATCGCTGAAAAGCTCGGCTTCGGCACTGAATCGCTGGGCTCTGCTGGTGCGAAGGCCATGCACGTACTGTTGGGCGATTACGATGCCTACATTCACGCCGGTGGCCAGTACGAGTGGGACTCAGCCGCACCAGTGGGCGTTTGCATGGCCGCGGGCCTGCACTGCTCGCGCCTGGACGGCAGCCCCCTGCTTTATAACAACAAAGACACCTATCTACCGGACATCCTTATCTGCCGCCCTGAGCTGGCCGATGAGATTCTGGAGCTGGCCGCGAAGTTCCGCGAGGAAAACGGTTCTTACTAACCTGGCTTCCCGCTGCAGGCAGCCTCGTCATCATTGCGCGGTAGCCGCCCAGCACGGTCTCGATGGTGATTGCTTCTGCTGCGCACGAGGTGCGAACTTTTGTCTTTTATTACAGCAATCCACCTCGGCACGCACGAAGGCGTCGCCTCCGCGCACACAAAGCCCATACGAGTGGCTCTCATCGTTCGGGCTTTGCTCGATTCGTGCTCGCTCGATGCGCATGGGGCTTTTTCGGTCTGCCACGTTGGCTTTTTTATCTTCCCGCGGTCGCCTCTTGTGTGCGCTTTCTTCGCGCTTGCCGACGCCTACCGGCTGGCACAGCTGTTGGGCGGGGATTCGACTTGAAAGCATGGCAGTTGCTGGTGGACACTGGTATGCATGTCTGCATCTGCAATCGCTACACCATATGAAGATCTCCTGCGCCGGATTTTGGCCGATGGTGCCCACAAGGACGACCGCACCGGCACCGGCACAACCAGTCTTTTCGGCGCCCAGATGCGCTTTGCCCTTCACGATTCCTTCCCGTTGATCACCACCAAGAAACTTCACCTCAAGTCCATCGTGGGTGAGCTTTTGTGGTTCCTGCGTGGCGATTCGAACGTGAAGTTCCTGCACGACAACGGCGTGACCATTTGGGACGAGTGGGCGGACGAAGACGGTGAGCTCGGCCCTATCTACGGCGTGCAGTGGCGTTCCTGGCCTACTCCTGATGGCCAGCACGTCGATCAGATTGCCCAGGCAATTGAAACGCTGAAGACCAACCCCAATTCCCGCCGCAACATTGTCAGCGCGTGGAATGTCTCGGAGCTATCCAACATGGCACTTCCTCCCTGCCATCTCCTCTTCCAGCTGTATGTGGTCGATGGCAAGCTGTCGTGCCAGCTCTACCAACGCTCGGCGGACATGTTCCTTGGGGTTCCATTCAACATCGCCTCCTACGCCCTGTTGACGCACATGCTGGCCCAGCAGGCGGGGCTGGAGGTAGGCGAATTCATCTGGACCGGCGGTGATTGCCACATCTATGACAACCACCGTGAGCAGGTAGAGCTGCAGCTTTCGCGCACCCCCCGCCCCTACCCGCAGCTCAAGCTGCGCAAGGCCGAGAGCATCGATGCCTACACCTTCGAGGACATCGAGATCGTGGGATACGACCCACATCCATCAATTCGCGCCGAGGTTGCCGTTTAATGCGTGCAATTTGGGCGCAATCCCGTGACGGTATCATCGGCGACGGCACCGACATGCCGTGGTATCTACCCGAGGACCTCGCGCATTTCAAGCGCACGACCGTGGGCGAGCCGGTTCTCATGGGGCGTTCGACGTGGGAGTCGATCCCGCAGCGTTTTCGCCCTTTGCGGGATCGCGAGAACGTCGTGGTATCCACCCGCCCAGCCGGACAATGGTCGCAGGGCGCACGCGTGTTAGCGCAGCTGCCCGATAGCTTCGACGGCTGGGTCATGGGCGGCGGGCAAGTGTATGCCGCAACGCTTCCGCATACCGACGAGGTAGTTGTGACGCTGGTGGATGCAACGCTTGCCGACGCTCTCGGCGACAAGGCCGTCTACGCACCACGCTTGGAGGGCTTTCAACTGCGGGAGCAAACCGATTGGCTGGTATCGGACAAGGGCCACCTGCACGAGAAGTATCGCGCCCACGGCCCCATGCCGCTGCGCTACCGATTCCAGTGGTACCACCGCGTGTGAGACAACCAGCGCCTCAGTGACAAGGGCAAGCCCACCAGCTGCTTGCCCTGCTTTTTGAACATTTTCTACGTCACGTCCCGCCGGGGCTGGCATGAGGTCTAGACATTCGCTGCTGGAAAATTCAGCACTCACCTCACACCTGTGTGTACTTCATCGTTGAGGGGTCCACATTTGCTTGAATTGTCGGCAAGCTACCACAATGGGCACATGACCAATGCACACGTAACTGTCTACGCCGCCGACTGGTGCCCCTTTTGCCAGCGCCTCATCCGCGACCTTGATCAACAACACATCCCTTATGAGCTTGTCGATGTCGACAACGGACCCAACGCCGAGGCCGACTCGGAATGGGTAAAATCCGTCAACGACGGCAACCGCGTGGTCCCCACCGTGCGCTACTCCGACGGCACGACCATGACCAATCCCCGCGCGGCAGCCGTGGGACGCAAGCTTGAGGAGCTCCAAGGCTCCTAAAGGGACAAGGTGAGCTCCCCCTTAGTGCATCCCTCCTTAAGGTTTCGCGTTGGGATTCAAAGCTCGTCCTCTCAAAGCCCAGCACAATGCTCCATAACCACTGGTCATGCTGTTTTCTTAAGAATGCAGCACTGCTGCAGGACCGACAACGCCTCGCACCGCGCCTCGGAACATACCTGGTGAGCCGCCACTGCGATACTCACCGCATTCTAGGTTCTCCGGGACACCGGGCGAGGCGTTTCATGCCGTTTGACTGCCACGTGCAAAGCCTTCGACCTGCGGTGTACGGAAGCTATACCGACGGCACACCGCCCAGAAGGTCCTAGTCAAGCTCACGCAAGAGATAGGTATCCATGATCCAGCCGTGCTCGACCCGCAGTGCCTTTTTGAGTTCGGCAAGCTCGTGCCCGATGTCTTTGACGAACCCTTCGCGCAAGACTTGCTGCGCCGTCCCGAGGAAAGCACCCCACCATATGTAGGTGTTGTCGGTATATCCCCTATTCCAGGCATCCGCGCCATCGAGCATCACCACACAATTGCGGCGATCCTTGGGCGAGGTCTCGGGCAAATTCCGGCCTGTGGTGATGTGAATGGCCTCACCGATGCGGTTGAGCAGGATGCCGTGGGCCGCGGTGAGCACCTGAATGGCGGTAACGCCAGGGGTGACCACTACCTCGCACGCGAGATCGTCGTGCTGACGCATGTTGTCGATGATGCGCAGGCTGGAATCATACAGCGAGGGGTCTCCCCAAACGAGAAAAGCCACGTGGCCATCCTCAGCGGAATTCTCGCGAATGGCCTGGGCCAAAAGGTGAGCACGCTTCGCATGCCAGCGACGCACCTCGGCATCGTAGTCGACCGGGTTGCGATCCCTCGGCGGATCCACGACCGTAATGATGGGCGTTCCCGGCGCGTGAGTATCAACGATGTGCTGGCGCAAAGCCAAGAGATCTGCTTTGGCATCGCCTTTGTCGAGGGCGAGAACGCAATCGGCAGCAGAAAGCCCCGAGATTGCCTGAAGGGTCAAAAACTCGGGGCTTCCGGCGCCAATTCCAATTACATGGAGCGTGCGCACTTTAGTCGTCATCATCCTCACCGAGGAGCTCGACGCGGTCGATCTCGGTCAGCAGGGTGTTGACGTTGGAGTAATCGATGGACTGCTGCTGGTGAACGTAACGGTCACAAGCTGCGGAAAGCTGCTTGGCGTCGAACTTGTTCAAGGTGAGCAGACGAGTGGTGGAGCCGTCTTCGGCGAGCAGCTCGAGCGCGAGCACAGAGTTGCCATCATGATCGGTGACAACAGCTGCAACTGCCTTGCGCTCAACGTCATTAAAAATAGGCTGAAGTTCTGCCATAGTTTTCTCCTCTTGAGTGTTTGGGGAAAGCGATAGTTATCCGTTGTACTCCCTATCCAGCATAGGCGCGGGCGCGAGGTTTTGCGGGCAGATACGAATAAACTGCACTCCCCCCACCGCCCCCTTGCTCGAGGTTCCGGCACTGTCTATGCCCATAGACAGAAGTTTTTGCATGTAAAACGTCGTTAACGGCGACCGGTTTGGCACTAGCGAGATTCGTTGGGGTAATCTATCTAACGCATTCAGGCATTCATTTTTGTCGCCGCTTTTCGTTGGTTTCGCATTCCATACTGCTTTCCGACGATCACCGCACCACGACAAAACGCCTACGATGCGTTGCCCTAGTAGCTCAGTGGATAGAGCACGGCTCTCCTAAAGCCGGTGTCGCTGGTTCGATTCCAGTCTGGGGCACTTTCGGTTGAATTACGAAAAGAGTCCCAGACTCTTTACAAAACTCAGCCTACTTAAAAATTCCTCGCCATCGTGAGTAAACGTGACGAGAATTTTGCTCATTTTGCTGTCTCGTGGGCTTTCGATCCTTGGAGCTTTAAGGAAAAATGCCCGTCCGCTACTCCACGAACTCGATGGAACCACGCATCATGAATTTGGCGGAGTGAGAATAACCGTCTGGTCTCACCTGCTAACCTAGGCTGTTTTCTCAGCGGACCACGCAGGAGCAACGAGGAATGGGATTAAGTCGCCAAGGTTCACGATCTCAGTCGAGGAGGGTTCACGCATAAGGTAAAGCTGTGAATCCGGCTGAATTCGCAAAGACAAATCATCTATTCGCTACCAAACGGGAAGTGGCTACTACCCGGATTCATCATTCATGACCTCGAAGGACCTACCTAGACTGTTGAGGGCTAGTTTCCTGCGGACGCATTGACGAAACTATCAGGGCGCTTGCAGGCGCAGCTACGATGGCAATCAATCTGAAGTCGAATGACGGGTAGGTGACTGCACCCAAGGTTGGATGTGCCTTTGACTACGAGGACACGATTAGGTTAGCGAGTTCTTGGTTGAACCGCTGCGCAACCCGGCCCTAGCGTTGTCACCTTAATGGATCCAATTCGAGATGTGACCAATTCATATCAGCGATCCATCTTGCTCATACCCCCTTGTGTGGTTAGACTGGTGTTAATCGTTCAGCCCGCCCGAGCAACTCACAGAGTTCTCGGAGTGGGCTGGATCTCTTTCTGGATCAGTTTGAAGAAGGAAAGTATTAATGAGCAAATTGCGCAAAGCTAGGCGGGTTGAATAGTCGAAATCTTCGATAACACGGATCCAAAAAAGCGTGACACGATCTCGCGCAGCGCGCAGCAATCCGGCCTGGTCCGGGTTGCGCAGTTTTCGTGTTCTCTCATAAAGCAGGTGTCCCAACGCTTGCACTCACGCCTGACTAGCTCCTTGCAGGCAGCCCCAGAGGAACAAACCGAGGGCATGTACTCCCTCATGCGATCGGCCACGTTTTCGTCGTAAAGCAATGGCGCACAACCACAGGTAACCGATAGCTCGATAGGTGCCCACCTTTAAGATGGATGCATGCCATTCGCCGACTTTGCCGCCACGGGTACTCCACCGTCGATCGAGCACATTATCACTGTTGCCGACGTTGCTAGTAACGCTGGCGGTGAGAATGCCGCAACGGTGACGGTTCTTGCGGCCGGAAACGTTGATATTTCCCTCTTGGTGTCCTTCGCATGGATCATGGCCTGCGCAGTGTTCGCCCCCATCGTCTCCTATGCCACCGGCAAACGCATCCCCGCCACCGTCGTCCTGATCGCGTGTGGATTCCTCATAGGGCCGAACGCCTTCGATCTGGCAAGCCCGGAAGGCGGTGTGGTACTTGTCAAAGACTTGGGCCTGGGCATACTCTTTCTTTTGGCCGGTTACGAGATCGATCCGGATTCCTTGCGTGGCAAACAGGCGCGCAAAGGGGTAAACACGTGGGTGATCTGTGCGCTTTTGAGCTTTGCGGGCGCGTTTTTGCTGACGGGTTTCGACGACTCCCCCACCGCCATCGTTTTGGCAATTGCCACCACGTCCACGGCCGTGGGCACGCTCATGCCCATCATGAAACAGCAGGGAATGCTGCAAACCCGCGTGGGTTCCTCCCTGCTCATCCATGGCGCCATCGGTGAGATCGCCCCCATCTTGGCGATGGCCTTGTTCCTTTCTAGCCGCGCCACGTGGATGACGGCGGCGGTGCTGTTCGCTTTTGGCGCCATCGCTGTAGTGGTCGCGCTGGTGCCTAAGACCGTGCAGGCCTTGTTGCCATGGACGGCCAAGGCAATGCTCGACGGCGCGGGTTCCACCAACCAGACGATCGTGCGCATGGTGCTATGGATGCTGGCAATCCTCATGGCCGTTGCCGCCGTCTTCGAACTCGATGTGGTCCTGGGCGCCTTCGCCGCCGGATTCATTCTCCGGCAGCTCATCCCCCAGAACTACCAAACCGCAATGGAGCAGCGTCTCGATGTGGTAGGTTACGGCTTGTTAATCCCGGTCTTTTTCATCGCCTCAGGCATGGGAATCAACCCCGAGGCCGTCGCGGAACGCCCGGGATTGTTGATCCTACTGGTACCCGTCATCTTCATCGTCCGAGGCCTGCCGATCTTCCTGCGCGAGCAGTTCCTAGACACCGGCTCAGGCCTTGGCGATTGGCGTGAGCGGATGCAGCTTGCCCTGTACTCGGCAACGGCGTTGCCTATCATCGTCGCGGTGACTGACATTGCTGTGCAATCTGAGATCGTCTCCGCCGACTTCGCTTCAGTAATGGTGGCGGCTGGCGCCGCGACGGTCCTGCTCTTTCCGCTCATCGCTGCCCTTCTCAAACCAGCCGCGCAAGTCACCGCCGATCCCCAGGACTAGTGGCGCACGCTGCATCGACCTTCACCTAGGTTCACACGCAGCACCCGTTAGAAGTTCCACCCCATCTGTCGCGGATACTCCCCTTGGGCCTTTGCCTGAGGGGTTTTCTCATTCGGTCTGAGTCTGATTAAGGATCGACTGATTTTTGGGGATTCTTGAGCCTTTTTTTATTTTCTTTACCTTTGGGTTATGGATAAGTCACCCTAAGGCAATAGAAAGTAAGCATTTCAGGTGTTACGCTTGTTCCAATTGTGGCTGAAGTGATGCAAGTATTGTTATGTTGTTTTGCTTCGAGTCGCACCCGGATGAAAGGTTCGGGACCTACCCTTAATGATCCGCCAGAGAGGTTCAACGAGACGTGACAACACTTAACCGACGCCGCTTCCTACAGGCATCCGCCCTCGCCCTAGGCGGCGGAATGCTGCTCGGAACCATGAACGCGCCCCGCGCGCACGCGCGGGGCCCCATCCTCGGCACAGTCATCGACTTTTCCGCCGGCGTGCCTTCGGCACAGGCAATCAAAAACGCTGGTCACCTAGGGGCCGTGCGCTACGTCTCCAAGGCCCGCGCCTCCTGGATGCTCGGCAAGCCTGTCACCTTGGCGGAGACCACCGCCAACGCGGCCGTCGGACTTGCCACCGCCTCCATTTACCAGTACGGCAAGGAAGACACCGCCGACTGGAAGCAGGGTGCCGCAGGCGCCGCAACCCACGCCCCGCAGGCAATCGCCATCCACCAGGCAGCAGGGGGACCGAAGAACCGACCCATCTACGTCGCTATCGACGACAACCCCACCCAGGCGCAGTACCAAAGCCTGATCAAACCTTACCTGCAGGCGTTTAACTTGGCTCTTGCCGCCGCGGGGTATCAGATGGGCGTCTACGGCAACTACAGCACCATCGAATGGTGCATCCAAGACGGCCTGGGCAGCTTCTTCTGGCAGCATGACTGGGGATCCAATGGCATGATCCACCCCCGCACCACCATCCATCAGAAGGCCGGTTACCAGGCCACCGTCGACGGTGTCCCCGTAGACGTCAACAACGTCTACGCTACCGATTGGGGTCAGTGGACCCCCGGCCAGGCCACGACGGGCACGAACGCCACAGCGCCCGTTATTAACACGAACACCGGCGCCATCACCCTGGACCTCAGCGCGCTGCAGGGTCTTTCTTCCGCCGTGCCCGCAGAACTGGCCAACATCCCGATGCCTTCGCAGGCCGAGATCGACGCGGCTATCCGCCTGGCACAGCTGTCGAGCACGCTTTAAGTGCACGCCTGCGCTCGAGTAATGCCGAAGGCGCCGCCCACCTTGCGTGGATGCGGCGCCTTTTTCGTCGGCAAGCACTAAGCTAATCGACCTGCTTGCCCAGCTGGGCAAGGGCGTATTCACTCAGCTCGTCCTCGCTGCCTTGAATCATCGCGGCAGCGACGTAATAGTTACCATCACCATCGACACCGTAGCTTACCGACGAATGCAGGGTTCCATCGTCCGACCAGCCCCACTTCGTACCGACGACCCCGGAGAGCTGCGCGGTGCCAAAATCTTGAATCGTGCCATCCTCCGCGGTTGCTGACGCATGATCCATCGCCGAAAGGATTGGCGACTGCGGATCCTCACGCAGCAGCGTGGATACAAAGCGGACGACGTCAAACGTGGAGGTGTAGGAGTATCCCCACTTGCCATAGGAGATGGTGGACTCCAAGTTGTACTTCTCCGCGGTCGCAGAAATCGCCTTGGGATACTTACTAAAGAGCACGCCCGCCTGCGCATCGGAGGAATCTTGGATCATCTCCATCGCCGTCGCTTTCTCCGACTCCGTGCCGTTATCGAGCACGTAGTCGGCGATGTACAGCTTGGCCAGGCTCAACGCGGGACGCGCGAAGCGCTCCGAGGCCGTAGCAACATGCTCACCGGTACCTAAGTTGATGTAACTAATCTGGTTGAGGTCGGTATTGATGCGCGGCTCGTGAAGCGCCGGCGCGGTGTCGGTTACCAACTCAATGTCTTCGTTGATGTAGGGCGTGGTATGGGTGCTCTCAATAACCGGTGTGGCACCAGTTTCTCGAGGGGCCTCAACCCCGGAGGTAACCACAAACGGTATGGCTATCACCGCAAAGAGAGGAAGAGCCACAGCCACGACCTTCAGCTGCGCCTCACCTCGGCGCGGTCCATGGACTGTGGAGTTAGCGCCATCAGTCATAGGGCTAAATAGTAATGCCCGATGCTGATAACTCAACATCGGGCATTACCAACGCTCATTGCTAAGCGCTGTCAGCTTCGCAGTAGGCGACAAAGGTGTGCTTTTTAGTGATCAGCCGGAGCCTCGACACCAACTCCGGTGAGGGAACGAACTTCCATCTCGGCCTGCAGGTCATCGAGATTGTCCGGCTTACCAAAGATGGTGCCGAGGTAGCCTGCGATGAAGGCCAGCGGAATGGAGACGATACCCGGGCTAGACAGCGGGAACCATGCGAAGTCCGCGTTGGGAATCATCGAGGTGGCGGTGCCGGACACTGCCGGAGAGAAGATGATCAGCAGCAGGGCTGCACCAAGACCGACGTACATGGAGCACACGGCGCCGGTCGTGTTGAAGCGCTTCCAGTACAGGGAGTACAGGATGGTCGGCAGGTTAGCAGAAGCCGCGATTGCGAAGGCCAGGGAGACCAAGAAGGCCACGTTCTGCTCCATCGCCAGGATACCCAAGATGATGGAGAGGATGCCGATGACGATAACCGTGATGCGAGAGACACGAACCTGCTCTTCCTCGGAGGACTTACCGTCGCGAAGAACTGCGTCGTAGATGTCGTGAGCTACGGAGGCGGAGGCGGTAATCGCAAGGCCGGCGACCACGGCGAGCACGGTCGCGAAGGCGACTGCGGAGATCGCGGCCATGAAGATGGAGCCACCGAGCTCGAGTGCCAGCAGCGGTGCGGCTGCATTAGCCTTGCCAGGAGCGTTCATGATGCGGTCGGGGCCAACGAAGGCGGCGGCACCGAAGCCGAGCGCTAGGGTCATGAGGTAGAAGGCACCGATGAGAACGATAGCCCAGGTCACGGAGCGACGAGCTTCCTTTGCGGTCGGAACCGTGTAGAAGCGCATGAGCACGTGTGGCAGACCGGCGGTGCCGAGCACCAATGCGATACCCAGGGAGATGAAGTCGAGCTTGGAGGTTGCGTCCTTGCCGTACTTCAGGCCTGGCTCGAGGATCTTAGAGGCCTCGTAGCCCTTCTCCGCCAGGTAGTTGGATGCGGCGTGGGTCTGAACAGCCTGGTCGAACAGGGCGGACAGGCCACCCTTGGCCATGATGAACACGAGCACGGTCATGATGGTAACGCCGCCGACGAGGAGCACGGCCTTGATCATCTGCACGTAGGTGGTGCCCTTCATGCCACCGACCAACACGTAGATGATCATGATGACACCGACCACTGCGACCACGATGGCCTGAGAGGTGTGATCGTGCAGGTCAAGCAGCACGGATACCAGTGCGCCGGCGCCGGCCATCTGAGCAATCAAGTAGAACAGGGACACGAACAAGGTGCCGAAGGCCGCCGCCACGCGAACTGGCTTCTGCTTGAGGCGGAAGGAGAGCACGTCCGCCATGGTGAAGCGGCCGACGTTACGCAGTGGCTCAGCAACCAGCAGCAAGGCAACCAGCCAAGCCACGAAGAAGCCGACGGAGTAAAGGAAGCCATCGTAGCCGGAAATGGCGATGGCGCCCACAATACCGAGGAAGGAGGCTGCCGAGAGGTAGTCACCGGCAATGGCCAGGCCGTTTTGGCGGCCGGAGAAAGTACCGCCACCAGTGTAGAAGTCGGAGGCCTCTTTGGTGGACTTGCCCGCGCGAAGCACCACAGTCATGGTGACCACGATGAAGGCGACGAACACGGCGATGTTGAGAATCGGGTTGCCAGTATTGGCGGATTCTTGTGCAAGGTATGAAAACGACATTGTGATCCCTCCTTAGCCTTCCATCTCTTGGCGAATCGCGGCGGCGCGCGGCTCGATGTTCTTATTTGCGTACTTAATGTAGATCCAGGTAATCAGGAAGGTGGTGGCGAACTGGGCGAAGCCGAGGACTACACCGACGTTGACGGATCCGAATACCTGCTTTCCCATGAGATCGGGCATGTAGGTTGCCATGAGCACGTAGGCCAGGTACCACACGAAGAACGCGATGGACATGGGGAACGTGAAGGAGCGGAACGTCTTTTTCAGTTCGACGAATTCTGGGCTTACCTGCATCTCGCGGAACTCTTGAGCGGTGGGCTCACGACGTTGCTGCTGGCGCTGCACGCTGCTAGTCATTTCAGATCCTCCCTTTCTTTTCTTAAAAGATCTGCCCTACTTTTAGGTGCCTGGTGGTGGCCCTGTGAGGGGAAACGCGTAACTGGAAACAAATCTCATTGATGAAGCTCGGCCACCCCGCCCACGCCTTCGCCTGAGACGAACTCTGGACGCGATGCCGGGGATGAGAAGTGGAAGCACGCAGCGCTTGTACGACCGGCGCTGTGAGCCACTTTCCTTGCCTGACGAGAAAGTTACCTGCCTCACATTGCAATGAGGAAGTGTTAACACCCCAAAAGTTTTTTGGGGCTGGCTCACCACCCCCACCATCGCCCATAACCTTTTGTTTTAAGAATGATTAATCCACCCCCGCGGGCCGGACCACAGCCCCTTTGCGAAGATTGCAAAGCTATCCATAACAAACAAACAAGTCTTCACAACGCTGTGAAGTTGCGCATAAAAAAGCCAATTCCCCAAGGCACAAGGCTTCTCGGAAGAATTGGCTTCTATTTTGCAACCGGCTCGAGGCGAGCCGGGGAGATAAAGAATTTGTCTAAATGCGCAAATCCTACTCTTAACTGTTCGCCACAGACTTTTCTAGCGGCGCTTAAAGTTCGCCGGGCGCTTTTCCTTGCGTGCGCGCTTGGCTTCCTCGGCATCCTCGCTAGCCCAGCACGCATCATACGCAGACTGCTGCGCCGGGGAAAGCGCGTACTCGGAATCATAGGAATTGAGCACCGACTTCAGCGAGGCCACCGCCATCGGCGCCAGACCTGCAAGCCCCCCGATGATCTCTTCCGCCTCTTCGTCGCTGGCCTTGGCCAGGGCAAGCCCGCTGTTCACTGACTGATCGGCCGTGACACGTTGCGCCCCGAGCAGGATATTGCGGGCACCTGCGCCGCCGAGCAGATCCTTGGCACGGTTGATCGTCCACGCATCAAGGGCAAAGCCCAAGGAAGCCGCGGGCACACCAAACCAGGCGCGCTCTCCGACGACACGCAGGTCGCAGGCCAGGGAAAGCTGGCTGCCAGCACCGATGGCAGGACCTTGAACGTGCGCCACCACCAACAGCTTGGCATTGACTATTGCCTGCAGCATCGCCCACAGAGATTCGTGGAAGTTTCCGCCATACACGCCCGAGGAATGGTTACCTTCCTCGGCCTTGGTGGAACCCAGATCGGCGCCAGCGCAGAAGGCCTTGCCCTCGCCGCGAATGACCACGACGCGCACCTCATCGCTGGCCTCCGCGCGGGCAGAGGCGTCAGCGATGGTACCCGCAATCTGCTGGCACATGTCCGCATTGAGTGCGTTGCGTTGCCCATCGCGGTCCAGGACAATGGTCCAGACCTTGTCTTCGGCCTCAACCCGAATGTTGTCGTAGTGTGCGATTGTTTCACCCATAATCGTCTTACTCCTCCCCAGGGAATTCTAATGGGCTTGCGAACATGCGCCCGCCCGTCTCATCGAGCGCGGTGATCGCACGCATCTGCTCATCGTCAAGCGCGAAGGAGAAGATATCGAAGTTTTCTTCCTGTCGAGCCCGATTGGCTGACTTCGGCACCACCGAGCACCCCAATTGAGTCAACCAGGCAAGCACGATTTGTGCCGGTGTTTTCCCCAATTTTTCCGCAATGGAGGTAACCACGGGGTCAGCCAGACACTCCCCGCGCCCCAACGGCGACCAGGCCTCGGTGACAATACCGTGGGACTGGTGATAGGCACGAAGTTCAGACTGACTAAAACCCGGATGCAGTTCAACCTGATTGATCACCGGCGCGATGCCGGTGGCCTCGATGATTTCATCGAGAACTGCGGGATAGAAGTTGGCTACCGCCACCGACTGCAGCTGTCCTAGGCCTTGCAGTTTGGCCAACGCCTCGAAGCTTTCCACATACTTCCCGCCTTGTGGCCAGGGCCAGTGAACCATCAGGCAGTCGATGTAATCCAATCCAAGGGCGGTCAGCGATTGTTGAAAGGATTCTTTCACCAGCGTCGACCCGTGGTGATCGTGCCACACCTTGGTGGTGACAAACAGTGCGTCTCTGGTGACATCACCGGCCGCGATGGCATCGCGGATCGCAGTACCTACCTCCTTTTCGTTACCGTAAATTACTGCTGTATCAATGTGCCGATACCCCACCTCGATGGCGCTGCGAACCGCCGCGATGGCATCGGCGCCACGCAGCTTCCACGTGCCAAATCCGATGGCAGGCAGCTCGGTACCATCGTTGAGCGTGAGCGTGGGGACAAAAGATGGCTCGTACGAAGTCATACCCACCATTGAACACCTAAAGCGGGGCGGTTCGGGGGTGATTGGGTATAAAAATGCTCACATGAGGGGCAACCAACCCTTAAGGTGTACCCCATGAGTCACACCAGCGCACACGATCTGATTGACCAAGTTCTCGATCCCGGCACCTTCAAAAGCTGGGACACCCCTCCACATTACGGTTCCATCTCCCAAGACTATGAGGACGCGCTAGCCAGAGCCCGAGCCAAGTCTGGCGTGGACGAGGCCGTGGTGACCGGCGAGGGGGAAGTCTATGGCCATCGTGTCGCTTTTGTCTTGTCCGAGTTCAATTTCCTCGGCGGCTCCATTGGTGCCGCCACGGCCCGCCGCATCATCGACGGCATTCACAAGGCCACCGAGCTGGGCCTGCCACTGTTGATCTCACCTTCCTCTGGCGGCACCCGCATGCAGGAGGGCAGTCCCGCTTTTGCACTGATGGTCTCTATAACTACCGCCGTCTACCGCCACAAGGACGCACATCTTCCTTTCCTTGTCTATCTACGCAACCCCACCACCGGTGGTGTGATGGCCTCGTGGGGCTCGGCTGGACACTTCACCTTCGCCGAGCCCGGCGCTTTGTTAGGCTTTTTGGGACCGCGCGTGGTGGAGCTGACCACCGGCACGGCCATGCCAGACGGTGTTCAGTCGGGCGAAAACCTGGCAGAAAAGGGCATTATCGATGGCGTGATCTCCCCGCGTGGGCTGCGTCGCGCGGTACGGAAGATCGTGAACGTGGTCTTGTCACCGCATAACCAGGCCGACCCGGTGGCTCCTGTGGTAGATGAGTCGGTCATTCCAGACTCGGCGTGGAGTGCGATTTTGTCCACCCGCCGCCCTGAGCGCCCCGGCCTGAAGCACGTGCTTGAGGCGATAGGTAGCGACAACTACATCGCTTTGTCCGGTTCCGGTGACGGGCGCAAGTCCCCTGCCGTTACCGTTGCGCTTGCGCGTTTGGGCGGTCGTGCTGTCGTCATCATCGGTCAGGATCGCCACGAGCAACCGCCCCATGGCTTCGCCCCGCTCAGCACGGAGGCTTTGCGTTTTGCGCGCCGTGGCATCGGGCTGGCCCACTCTCTGCAGCTTCCTTTGATTTCTATCATTGACACCACCGGCGCCGAACTGTCCCAGCATGCCGAGGAAACCGCGATGGCCGGTTCCATCGCCCGCACCCTCGGTGAGTTGGTCGATGTGGATGTTCCCACCGTGTCCGTCATTTTGGGACAAGGCTGCGGCGGCGGCGCGTTGGCGATGCTTCCGTCCGATAAGGTGCTGGCCACCAGCAACGCCTGGCTGTCACCGCTGCCACCGGAGGGCGCCTCCGCGATCATCTATCGAGACACCGAGCATGCCCCGCAGATGATGGATGAGCAGAAGGTCGCTGCCCATGCGTTGCTGCAGGCAGGCATCATTGACAGCATCATCCCCGAGACAACCGATGCCTCCGATGATCCCGAGGGCTTCATCTCTACGGTGCTCGATCACATCAGTTATGCGCTCTGGGAGCTGGTGAATAACCCGCGCCGCGTGGGTCGCGAGCAGCGTTTCCGCCACTATGAGCGTCTCGCCGATCATCTCACCGCCGAGTAGCGCTCACAGCAACGCCAATTCATGTCACTGGTGATTGCGCCCGCGCACGATAGCCATTTCGCCTCCGTCCCGAATTCAACCAGCCGAAGACGTTACTGAGTCGGGTTTGTGCGCGGTGGCATGATTGCTTTCCGACGACCAAAGGTCCGCAGCCTCCCCTAAAGGAGTGGCTGCGGACCTTGTCATTTCCTCATGCATGTGGAAGCTTGAGGAAGAGCGCGTCCTAGCGTGCGTCGAGCAGGTCGATGACGAAGACCAGGGTGCGACCGGACAGTGGGTGTCCGCCACCTGCTGGGCCGTAGGCTGCCTCCGGCGGGATGACGAGCTGGCGACGGCCGCCAACCTTCATGCCTGGGATGCCTTCCTGCCAGCCAGCGATCAGGCCGGACAGCGGGAATTCGATGCTTTGACCACGATCCCACGAGGAGTCGAATTCCTGGCCGTTTTCGAAGTCAACGCCGACGTAGTGAACCTCAACGAGGCCGCCTGGGCGAGCCTCAACGCCGTCGCCCACGACGAGGTCGGTGATGACGAGGTCTTCTGGGGCCGGGCCCTCAGGGAGTTCAATCTGTGGCTTTTCCATACGTCACATGCTCCTTTTAAATGATGAGTGAATCTTGGGAAACCGAATCGGTCCCCCAAACGCGCGTTGAGCACACGCGCCCATTGTATAGGGTCAACGTGTGCTCAATGAAGCGGGATGTTCTTAGCGCTCCTCACGCGGGGTGACCTTGCGTAGGGTCTCACCGGTGTAGATCTGACGCGGGCGGTTGATCTTGGTAGTGGTCGCCAGCTGCTCACGGTACTGCGCGATCCACCCCGGGAGGCGGCCGATGGCGAACAAGACGGTGAAGAAGTCCGTCGGGAAGCCCATGGCGCGGTAGATGAGGCCGGTGTAGAAGTCCACGTTCGGGTACAGCTTACGGGAAACGAAGTACTCGTCCTCGAGGGCGATCTTCTCCAGATCCATTGCCAGGTCGAGCATCGGGTCGCCACCGAGGTGGTCGATGATCTCGTGAGCGGTCTCCTTGACAATGGCAGCGCGAGGGTCGTAGTTCTTGTATACGCGGTGGCCGAAGCCCATCAGGCGAACGCCCTTTTCCTTGTTCTTGACGCGAGTCATGAAGTCGGTTGCGTCACCGCCGTTGGCTGCGATCTTCTCCAGCATCTCGAGCACGGCCTGGTTTGCGCCACCGTGCAGGGGGCCAGACAGGGCGTTGATGCCACCGGCGATGGCGACGAACATGTTCGCCTGGGCGGAGCCGATCATGCGGACGGTAGAGGTGGAGCAGTTCTGCTCGTGGTCAGCGTGCAGGATGAGCAGCTTGTCCAGAGCCTTCGCCACGACCGGGTCAACCTCATAAGGCTCGGTCGGGTAACCAAACATCATGCGCAGGAAGTTCTCGCGAGCGTTCAGGGAGTTGTCCGGGTACATGTACGGAGCACCCTTGGATGCGCGGTATGCGTAAGCGGCCAGCATCGGCACCTTGGCCAGCAGGCGCACGGTTGCCTTGTCGAGCTGCTCCTCATCCAGCGGATCGAGCTGATCCTGGTAGTAGGTGGACAAAATGTTCACCGAGGAAGCGAGCACAGCCATCGGGTGTGCGTCACGCGGGAAGATGGAGAACTGGCTCTTGAAGTCCTCATCCAGCAGGGTGTGGTGGCGAATCTCAGCGTTGAAGGCGTGCAGCTCCTCCTGATTGGGCAGGTGACCCTTGATCAGCAGGTAGGAAACCTCGTTGAAGGTTGCGTTCTCAGCCAGATCCGCGATGTCGTAGCCGCGGTGGCGCAGGATGCCCTGATCACCATCGATGTAGGTGATCTTGGACTCGGTCGAACCGGTGCTGACGTAGCCCGGGTCGAAGGTAACCAGACCGGTCTGCGCAAGCATGTTGCCCAGAACAATACCGTCATTACCCTCGGTGGCCTTGATGATGTCCATCTCGAACTCGCCACCAGGGTAGTGAAGTACAGCCTTATCCTTGTTTTCAGTAGCCACAGCTTCCCTTTCAATCTGTTCTTACTTACATGCAGAAGTCTTGGGTCGACTTCCAAATCGCTCAATCCTCAGCAACCGGCGCGATGCGCGCCAGCCGCTGTCAACCCGTGCACAATAACGGCGCGCTGCGGGCGCGGACCACACAATGGACCGCCCATAACGCCACCTGGGCCGCAATTAATTACGGATTAGCGCGCGAAAATTGTGGGATTGCCAACCATTCTTGCACCAAGGGGCGCGCGCTGCTAGTTCCTTCCTAGCCGCGCCCTACCCCTGCGACGGAGCGACGTAAAAATATGAAGTTTTCCCGAAATTTATGCGGGATATTAACACGCCCTGGTCCAGCGAAGCCAAGAAGCCATACAAGCAATAGCCTTGCCTTTACACTGCCCTTACCGTGCAGTTTCACTGCATGTGCTCTGCTTTCACCTCGCCTATCCGACTTGATTTTCAAGGCGATAGCCAAGGATTTGCGTGGGGCTGTGCACATTGTAGCAAATTTTGTGATTCACACAACAAGAGAATTTGCAAAGTTAAAAATCGCCACGAAAGGCCACCCCGCAGCTACCCCCGCCTCACCCCCAATACCCGCCCCTCATTCCACAACCCACGCCTTAGATCGCTGGTAGACAACATCATCCATTTACACCCCACGAATGTGGGTCAAATTCGGCGATGTGGCCAGACAACAGGACTCATCCTTGACCACGCGATTCCCATCGGTGAAACTTGCAAAGTTTCTTGACACGAATGTGGGGTTAAATTTCTCTCCCAGATAGTAAAAACAGGGCAACAGACGGTAACATCACCAATTACTAAGAAACCCCGGCACATTGGCAAGTCCAGCTGAAGAGTCGACGAAAACACCGCATGCCACCTCGTAGTTTTGCAAATAATTTCGCCGAGCTTGCAAAGATTGCTCAAGGCAGCATCCGGCGCGGATTGCTCAGTGGGCTTGGGGAGGAGTTCGCCTGCGTTCACGCCCTAGTATTGGTTCACAGTTGTGTCGGCGTGTTAACCACGCCCGCGAAGTCCCCCTTCTTAGTCCTCGTTGGAATTCCTTTTTCCACATAGTATTCCGAGCAGAAAGCGCAGATATGAGCGAGCAGTTCCCCACATTGCCCTCCGACCTCATCCCAGTAGACCCACGCTTTGGCTGCGGCCCTTCCAAGGTGCGCCCCGAGCAAATCCAGGCCATCGTTGCAGGTGGCGAAAAGGTTATCGGTACCTCCCACCGTCAGGCTGCCGTCAAGGACGTCGTTGGCAACATCCGCGAGGGACTGTCTTCCTTGTTCAACCTCCCTGAGGGCTACGAGATCGTGCTGTCTTTGGGTGGTGCAACCGCTTTCTGGGATGCCGCTACCTTCGGGCTCATCGAGAAGAAGTCCGGTCACCTTTCCTTTGGTGAGTTCTCCTCCAAGTTCGCCAAGGCCTCCAAGCAGGCACCGTGGCTCGACGAGCCAACCGTCATCGAGGCCACCCCGGGCGATGCGCCGGAGCCAGTCGCTATGGAAGGCTGCGACGTCATCGCGTGGGCCCACAACGAAACCTCGACCGGAGCAATGGTGCCGGTCGTGCGCCCGGCGGGCTCCGAGGGCTCCCTCGTAGTCATCGACGCGACCTCCGGTTCCGGCGGCCTGCCTGTCGAGATGGATCAGGCCGACGTCTACTACTTCTCCCCGCAGAAGTGCTTCGCTTCCGACGGTGGCCTGTGGCTTGCCGCCATGAGCCCTGCAGCCATCGAGCGCATCGAGAAGATCAACGATTCCGATCGCTTCATCCCGGCTTTCCTCAACCTGCAGACTGCTGTCGACAACTCCCGCAAGAACCAGACTTACAACACCCCGGCTGTCGGTACTCTGCTTATGCTGGAGAACCAAGTTCAGTGGATGAATGAAAACGGTGGCCTTGCCGGCATGGTCGAGCGCACCACCGCAAACTCCTCCGCTTTGTATTCGTGGGCCGAGGCCCGCCCGGAGGCCACCCCGTTCGTGGCTGAACCGGCAAAGCGCTCACTGGTCGTGGGCACCATCGACTTCGATGACGCCATTGATGCCGCCAAGTTGGCCAAGATCCTGCGCGCCAACGGCATCTTGGATGTTGAGCCTTACCGCAAGCTCGGTCGCAACCAGCTGCGCATCGGCATGTTCCCGGCTATCGATACCACCGATGTCGAGACCCTGACCAAGGCAATCGACTACGTGCTCGATGGCGGCTTCGCTGCCAAGTAAACACCACCTCGTCCAGGTCAGATGGCATGTGGTCACCTTCTTTGGCACTGTAGGTTTCCTGCCATACGTGTCGTTTTGAGGTGACGAGGTTTTCGTGCATCGGTTGGCACCATGGACACCGTGACTCCACGGCCTCGCAAGTACTCATGGCATTTTTGTCGATGAGCTTGCGGGGCCTTCGGCGTCGGTAAGCAAAATCGCAGGAATTCTGCATTAAAGTGGAGTTCACGTGTACCTGGCCACCGCTTGTATTGAGGAGCATCGACTATGCGAGAACTAATTCTCAGCCCTTCGGAGTCGACCACCACGTCGTTGGTTTTCAACGCGGTCGACGAGGCGGGTGTTGCTTCCGGCGAACAATTCTTCCTCGCCGTCGATGATTCCTTGCGCGCCGTTTTGCTTGGTCAACCGCTTGCCGACGATTCGAGCACGGCCTCTGTAACAGATACCCAGGGAGATTTTCCATCTTCGGATGCCGGCCTCGACTCCGCCTCAGCATTAACCGAGGTTCATCATGAGGTTGAAGCTGGGGACTCGGGTCAAATCACTGCCCCAGCCAGCGATCGTCTCGCACCGAGCGAACATGCCGGGGAGGATCACGCACGCTCGGATATGGACTCGGTATCCGATGGCAACGCCGGTGACGCACAATCCCAAACGGCTGATGCCGCAATTGGCCAGGGGCAAGGCGAAGACTCCTCAAAGACAACCGGAACCGGCTCCGCTGCCGGCGAGCACAAGCAACCGCGACCGCACCGCGACATTGATCCGCGCCTGTCCAAGCCGCTGAAGACCCGTCCGCGAGAAATTCAGGAGCGCATTCGTGCGGGCGCTACCATCGCCGAGCTCGCCGCAGAAAACGATGTGGTCGAGGCCCGCATCGAGCCCTACGCGCACCCTGTCTTGTTAGAACGCGCGCGTATCGCAGAGCTGGCCAAATCCGCACACCCGGTGCGCGATGACGGCCCGGCAAAGCTCACCCTGTGGGAGGTGCTCGCTACCGCTTTCGCTGCCCGCGGGCTTGATCTTTCTACGACGACGTGGGATGCCTATCGGGATGCCGCCAACCAGTGGGTGGTCAAGGTCTCGTGGAAGGCTGGCCTTTCGGAAAACGAGGCCGAGTGGGCCTACCTACGCCATGGCACTTCGCAGGCAACGGCGGTGGCGCGCAATGGCATTGCTGCCGATCTCATCGACCCAGACTTCGCCAAGCCGGTGCGCACCCTCAGCGCCGTGGCACATGGTGTAAAGGGCATCGACGCGCTCATCGGCACCGTCGATTCCGAGTTAGAGCGCACACTCGATGACATTCCGGCCGTCACGATCGACAATGAAGACGATCCCGATCATGGATCCTCCGCAGGAAAAGAAACACTCGGTTTAGATGATGGCTCCCAGAACGGCGAGGGTGACGAGCACGACAGCAGCCACGAAGCCGATGCGCACGATGAACAGGTCGCCGAGGCACACGGCGAGGACTTCCTTCAGCACCCAGGGACGGACAAGCCAGCTTCCAAACGCCGCCGCAAGGCTGTGACCCCGCACTGGGAGGACGTCCTTTTGGGGGTCCGGGCGAATACTAAGCGCCCGCGCAACTAGGCCGTGGGCATCCCCGGTCATGGTTTTCTTCATGAAAACTGCCCGGCCATCGAAGAATTGCGTCACACTAACTTCAAGAATTCCCAGCGAGAAGCTTCGCGCATTGTCCATCCGTAAACCACAAGAAAGGCCTTGATTCATGGCACGCGATGACCACGATTCCTTTGGGCTTACCCCGCATGACGCCGTCGTCACCTTGTGGTTTGTCTCGGCGGCTCACCCCGAAAAGGTCATCGAGCAGGGTATCAAGGCCGACCGTGGTTTTGGGCGAAAATATCTCGCCCAGCTCAACCCCGCCTGGTCAATCACGCCGATTGGGCAATTTGCCCTCAATCGTTCCGCGCACGCGTCCCCTGGCGAGTTCTACATCGCGGGGCTGCCCGGGGTGGCAGTGGTACAAACCGTCATCCCCGATGCCACCGCCTTGTCGCTGATTGACCAGAAACTGTTGACTTCTATTCCTGCGGCTGATGTCTACGCCTTCGCCCACAACGAGGAAACAGGAATGGGCGGGTTCGCCCACTGGCGCGGTGGCAAGCTTCGCCGCAGCTTTTGTGCGCGGCGCGAGCGTGTCTACGAAGACGTCGGCCTGCCAGAGCCCTTCGAGGCTGATTATTGGGCAGGCAAGAAGGCTGCACCAATGGGTGGCATCGCGCTCCCCTTTGAGCCTGTGGATCTCATGGAAGAAGCACAGCGACGCTGGCTGGGATTTGATATGGCAACCTCCCAGGATGTCAACGTTGTCGCCTATGCCATCGATGGCCGCCCGGAGCCAAAGCTGGCCCCACCGCCGGGGGCACACCCCCAAAGTGTCGACCTCAGCTCGCAAGCGGCCTCCAAGCTGGGGCTGGGTGCAAAGCGGGACTACGACGACTACGAGGAACCCGATGAGGATGAGCAAGGCGGCGCGGAGTTCGCACGCCTTGTCGAGGCCACAAGCAACGCCACGCGACGTGCCCGACGCATCGTCCGGTCAAAGGTCAGCGCCACCTTCTCGGCGCTAAAGGAAAGGATCCGCCACAGCGACCGTCCCGCGAAAAAGCACCGCCCAGCGCTTGAGGCGCCGGGTTCCGTCGGCACGCAAGACAACGCGAATAACAGCGTCGTGGACGAGGTGCGCCCCGGTGCAACGGGCAACGCTGATCAGTCCACTGCTCAGTCCACCGCCCAGCAATCCTCCAACAACCCAACCGCTTCGGGACGCAGCCCGGCAGACGTATCTGGAACCCGTGGCGCAGAAGGCTCCGCGCCCGAAACACCGGCTGATGACTCGGCATCCGGTGGTGCTAGGTTCCAGCGAAGCGACAATCTCTACGACGACCTCGAAGAATACGAGGATTAGCCACCAAGGGTGTGCACTTGTTGCTCGCGCAGGCTGCGTTCGCGCTCATAGAAGGCGATCGCAGCCGCGGTTGCGAGGTTGAGCGAGTCGGTGCCCGGCGCCATCGGGATGCGGGCGCGTACATCGGTTGCGCGCATGGCGTGCTCGGTAAGACCGGGACCCTCAGCACCCACGAGAAGGGCGACCTTGTCGAAGGGGCGCCCGTCTTCTTCGACAAGCGCATCGGCAAGGTGAACCGCCGCCGCATCCGGGGTCAGCGATACCAGGCGGTAGCCGGCGTCGGCAAGCAGGGTAAGCCCGCGCTGCCACGTGGTGTACTTGCCATCAAAATGCGCGAAGGGCGTGCGCAGCACGTGCCCCATCGACACGCGCACGACACGGCGATACAGCGGGTCGGCGCAGCCATTGCCGAATAAGATCGCATCCACACCCATGCCGGCCGCGTTGCGGAACATCGAACCGATGTTTTCATGATCGCCCACTCCCTCGAGCACGGCGATGGTGCGTGCGCCGACGATGGCTTCCTCAATGGAAAGCGGAGCGGGCCGATCGGCCGAGGCCAGAAGCCCACGGTGCATATCAAAGCCCGCCGCCTGGGCCAATGTTGGCCGATCCACGGTGGCTACCTGAACACCTTTTTCCGCGATCAGCCCCTTGATCCCCGGCTGGCTGAGGAAGGACTCCAGCTTTGCCGGAAAGCCCACGATTCGGCGCACGGGAAAGCGCGACTCAAGAAGCCTTCCGCACACCAAGGGGCCTTCCGCGATGACCAGCCCCTTGCCGCCGGGGAGATCCGGGCGGGAGTCGGAGGAGTTGAGGTCACGGAAATCGTCGAGCCAGGGGTCATCGGCGGCAGTGATATGCGGGAAGTTCACTCAATCCACTGTAGGCACCGAAGCCACAACTGTCTAAATCCTGCGCGCACTACAAACCCAGGATCTCCTTTGTCCCCCTTTGCAAGGTGAACCCCAAGCATTTTCAAAGCCAAATCGGCTCTTATGCAAAAACGCCGGCGCGTCTTCTCCTCCGAGAAATGGATGGAGTAGATGCGCCGGCGTGGGGCCGTATCTTGCCGTCACCTGCACTGGGTGACCGTCAAGAAAAGGAATGTTCTTAGCCGAAGGCGTTCATGATCGGGTCGGCGGCGAAGTAGATCACGAACAAGGTCCCTAGGACCCACATGATCCAGTGGATCTCCTTGGCCTTGCCAGCGGCGACCTGCATGAGGACGTAGGCGATGAATCCCACGCCGATGCCGTTGGCAATCGAGTAGGTAAAGGGCATGACCACGATCGTGAGGAACGCGGGAAGCGCGATATCGAACTTGGAGAAGTCGATGTCGCGGATCTGGGAGATCATCAAGGCACCCACCACGACGAGGACTGGCGCCGCGGCCTCGACGGGGACGACCTCGTACAGCGGGGTCAAGAACATTGCGGCCAGGAACAACACGCCCGTGACGACGTTAGCCAGGCCGGTGCGGGCACCGTCGGCGATGCCGGCGGAGGAGTCGATGTAGACGGTATTGGAGGAAGAAGACGCAGCGCCACCGACGATGGCACCTGCACCCTCGACAACCAGGGCGGTCTTCATGTTCGGCAGGATGCCCTTCTCATCGGTCAGGCCCGCCTGCTTGCCCAGGGCGGTCATCGTTCCCATGGCGTCGAAGAAGTTGGCCAGTACCAAGGTGAACAGCAACAAGGTGGCAGACAGCGCGCCCACCCGGCTGAAGGCACCGAACAGGGAGATCTCGCCAACCAGCGAAAGGTCCGGGATGCCACCAAAGGAGTCAGGAACCGCAGGCACCGCGAGGTTCCAGCCGGTAGCCGGGTTATCAGCAGAAGAGCCGGCACCGGTGAGCGCCTCCACGATCATGGCGATGACGGTGGTGGCGACGATGCCGATGAACAGCCCGCCCTTGACCTGGCGTACGACCATGACGCCACAGATGATCAGGCCCACCACGAAGACGAAGGTGGGCCAGGAGCCGATGGAGCCGTTGATGCCCAGTGCGACTGGGACGGTGGTGTGTGCGGCATCGGGCACGCGGCGCACGAAGCCCGCGTCCACCAGGCCGATCATGGCGATGAACATGCCAATACCCACGCCCATCGCTGAGATCAGGGAGTGCGGGATAGCGTTGAACACGGCGGTGCGGAATCCGGAGACGGCCAGGATCACGATGATGACGCCGTCGAGGACCACGAGCCCCATCGCTTCTTCCCAGGTCAGTCCTTGCGTGGACACCATTGTCACGGCAACGAGGGTATTGATCCCCAGGCCGGTGGCGATACCGAAGGGGTAGCGGGCGATCAGCCCGAAGGCGATGGTCATGATGCCGGCGGCCAGCGCGGTGACAGCGGCGACCTGGGGGATGCCTAGGACTTTGCCGTTGATATCGGCGCCGGTGCCGAGGATGAGGGGGTTGAGGATGATGATGTAGGCCATTGCGAAGAACGTAACCACGCCGGCGCGGATTTCCGTGCCTACCGTGGAGCCGCGCTCCGAAATCTTGAAATATCTATCGAGCCCGCTGGTTGGGGCGTTCGTAGGCGCAGTCGCCATTTATTCTCCCGAATGAATGAGTCCCGTTATGAAAGCCGCTTTCATGCAAACATAAGAGCTTTCTTTTGTGCTTGGAAACGTTGCAGTTTCTGCACTTAGGTTCCCATTGTCTAGGTCATTCAATCAATTCCACGACAGGAGCAATTACCTATTTCACAAACTACCAATAATGCGACAGATATCTCTTTTGCGTTCCGGTTTCCTTTCCGCACCCTTGTGCTTTCCGACGCCTATGGCCACTACACGTCCACGGGCTTCTCGTCATCAAAGGCCGGTTCTTTGACAACCGGGGCCAGCTCCTCCCGGGGAGTATCGGAATGCGCGCCACAACCGTAGCTTTCGGCGACAACCTGCCCATCGGCGGCATACTCATTGACGCAGGCCCCGAACCCCTCTCCCAGGGGCTGGCCAAAGGGCACGAAGAAAGCACAGCTTCGGCAGTAATGGGCCGCATGGCTCGCGTAGTCGGAATTCGGCCCGAAGCTGCCATGCAGAATGCGGTCCTTGGCGGCATCAATGCCTGCAGCCGTGAGTTTGAGTGCCGTACCACGGTCGAGCACGGCCACGGATGCATCCTCGGTAAGCCGCGGGTCGTCCTTTGGTGGCGGCAGCACATCTTCAGGTCCCAGATCGCCGGGGAGCACCCTTTCCTGATAAGGAACCCATCGGGGTGCCTTGAGCGCTTTGCCACCGGGAACCAGCGCCAGCTCGCTGACGGTCACGTAGCGCGTGCCCGCAGCGCAAGCGAGCACCGCATTCCATTCCCACCCCTTATAGCCTGGCACGTTGGCGGCGAACCGGTGGGTTGCAGCGTTGGGCCCTAGGCTTTTTACCCCGAGGTGGCGGCCGACCTCGCCTTCGTCGAGTTCTTCCAGCGCGGCGCGAGCAACGGCGATCGCACGCGCTCCGAACAGTGGGTTGCGGTCGGTTGTTTTCGAATTTCGTCTGCTGGACACTCCCCTATTATTGCCCATCGCCTTTGCGCTTCCGCTTTAGGGCAAGATGGAATTTATGAATGCCCACCTCCTCGCTCACAGCTACCCCGCCCGCGCCACCATCGCGGTGACTCTCACCGCGACCCTCGGTCTCTTGCTGTCAGGCTGCGACACCGGCGTCTCGAGCAATTCCGGCACCGGTAGTGTTTCCTCCGATTCTTTGGTCACCGACTCTTTTGTCCCCGACCCGAATTCCTCTGCTTTCGCTGCGCGGGATTCGAAGGCCCCCGAGCACCTTAGGGTGGAGATCCTCAACACCTACCCCTTCGACACCACGAGCTTTACCCAAGGATTGGAGGTCGACGCCGACGGCACAAGCCTGCTGGTAGCCACCGGCAAGCGGGGCGAGTCCCGCATTTACCGCACCACGTTGGATGGCCAGGAGTCCGATTCCCATGACATCGACCCACAATTTTTCGGCGAGGGTATCACCCGCACGCTGGATAACACTACCGTGTGGCAGTTGACCTGGCAGGAAGGCGTTGCCATCAAGCGCGATGCCAGCACTTTGGAAGAAATCGGCACCACCACCTACGAGGGTGAAGGCTGGGGTTTGTGCGCCTTCCAAGATGCCCTCTACTTCTCTGACGGCACCTCTACGCTGCGCATACTCGATCCCGCCACCTTCGCGCAGCGCGGAACCGTCAGTGTCACTTCCCAAGGCCACCCCGTCGAGGACTTAAACGAACTAGAGTGCGTTCCGGCCTCCGAGAGCCCCACTGGGCAGGATACGGTGTATGCCAATCGCTTCCTGACCACCGACATCGTGCGCATCGATGCCGCAACCGGCACCGTCACCGGCGTTATCGATGCTTCGACACTGCCGAATAACGCGACTCCAGACCCCAATCACGTCCTCAACGGCATTGCCCATATCCCAGGTCGCACCGACCTCTTCTATCTCACTGGCAAGCGCTGGCCAGACCTCTACGAGGTGCGCATCTCCCCCGCAGGATAGCCACCTCGGGATGAGCAGGGCGCAAGCAACAAAAGGCAGAAACAACCGAGGCGCCCCGCCACCTCCAACGCGCTGACCCAAGGAAACGGCCTCGACGTGCGGCGCTGGCAACGTCGGCAAGCACCCGGCCTGTAGCGTTGCAAGGTCGATGCAAGCGAGGCTACAGAGTGCTCAGCACAGGCATGCTCGGTCAAGGCATGTAGCGATTGGGCGCACTGTAACTCGCATACAACCGCACGCCGACTGCCTTGGCAAACAAGCTTGCCGATAGGCCAATTATGCACCGCCGTTCATGGCTCCAGGCACCGGACACAGTAGGATAACCGACTATGGTGAGCCGGAAAACAAAGCGTAAGAACCTCAAGCAATTCTTGGCCTTGCTCGTTGCGGTGGCGGTGGTCGTCGGTGCCAGCGTGGCGTATCAGACATGGTGGAAAAACCGTCCTGGCAAGCAGCCAGAAGAGGTGAAGGTAACCGCCACTGTGGGCGACAACAGCCAAGAGATCTCCCCTTATGCTATTTGCGAAATGGGCGTTGAATGCCCTGAAGGTGATGTCGCGTCCATCGACGTCGGGGAAGATGACACCCTCACCATCGAGGTGCCCAAAGACATCGCCGACCACGACTGGACGCTGCTTAAAATCTACGATGACCCGGCGGCTAATGATCAGCTCTATTACAAGGGCAACGAGGCCACCAGCATCGAAGTGCCCGGCTCCGTGGATCCCACATCCGATGACTCCACTACCCGCCCGCGCTTGGTAGTCGTGGAGGTCAATTCGGTTCTCATCGGCCTCGACGACAACGGTGAGGAAACTCCCTACTCCGTAACCTGGTCAATCAGCACCGAATACGCAAAGACCGCCGATCTTTCCGCCGAGGTGGATGCGACTGAAGAACAGGCCGAATCGGAGGCAGCCAAAGCCGCCGAGGCTGGTGCCTCTGCTAGCGAATCGGAAACGGCATCGGAGTCGATGCAGCAGACACCAGTAACCAGCGCTCAGGCAACCCCCTAGGAAGGCCTGTGGGCCAGTGGGCCTGAAGACACAGCGCGCACACGCAAGCCGCCGCCTTTGCCCACGTGTGGATGTGGACAAAGACGGCGGCTTCGTTGTGTTTCGGCCAATTCGCGTGACCGACGGTTGATGGGACGCTAGGCGTCGAGCTCGTTGGCTACGGCGCGCAGGATCTCGGCGATCTGGTGGCCTTCCTTGCGCTCAGGGTAGTGGCCGTTGAGCAGCCCGGGCTGGACTCTGGTCTCTAGCAAGGTTGCCAGATCGGAGATCATCGAATGCAGCTCTTCTGGCTTGTACTTATGAATGATCTTGCGTGGCTTTGGTGGCTCGAGGAGCTTGACCCGCAGGGCCTGCGGTCCGCGGCGACCTGCAACGAAATCGAATTCGATGCGCTGGCCGGGGTGCAGTTCCGTAACCCCCTTGGGCAGGACCTGCTTGCCGACGTAGCAGTCCTCATCCCCCGGATTCGAGACGAACCCAAATCCACGCTCCGCATCAAACCACTTCACTTTTCCGATGGGCACGTGTACGTCCTTTCTTCTCGTCGTTGCCGAAATGAACCAGCTTTCGAAGGTTCACTGTCATTAATACAGTTAGAGTGTTCGCTATTTTCGTATCTTCGTTCACCGCCACTTAACACCTAGGCATGAGAATTTCATCCCAATTGCCCTTAGGATGCGTGCGAGCTATCTCGAGCCTTAACACCTAGCCAAGGTTGTCACGTACCGCAACGGCAGCAAAGACCACCGCCGTAAAACGACCTCCAGCCTCAGCTCAGAGAGGGGGAGGAAAAGTGCGCGCGAAAGCGTCCGTCTTCCCCCCTAAGGCTTTCGCCTTGGCCAATACATGCTGGATGCCCCGGATTCCCGCCGAGGCATTCAAGCAGATCATCCATATACGCTGAAGACTCGAATTAGTCCGCGACCCCGACGGGAGCCAGCTAAGTCTGAAATGCTACGAACACGAAAGGTCTCATTTTACAACACTTCCACATTTTGTCTACCGCAGAGTTTTTTACGTCCGGATTCATGTTTGGCAACCAAATCGTCGCACCTAGACGCCACTTTTGCCACAGCAGTAACAGCTCAGGAAAATTTCAGGAAAAATTTTTTAGCATAAATGACCTGCCGTTTTCATAACTTCGCGGTGAATATAACAAAAAGATTACGATCCGAAACGTGACATAAACGTTATAAACCGTTACGCTTTGACACTAAGCATCGTCCGCCGTTCCAGTCGAACGCTTCGCCGGTCCCCTGTCTGAGCGTGACTGCGACGGACACATGATGCACCTGAGTACTTACCGTTCGAGATGAATCTTGGCGTTGCGCAAGGATCCATCAACTACCTAAAACTCACTTTCACAGACAGGGGCCTTCCGTTCTTGCGGCGGCGGTTTTCCGCCCCACAGTCCGGTCGCCCAAGGCGAGAAATGAGAGGAAACTTTCACATGGCACGTCAGGCACACACTTTCACCAAGTTCGCCGCATCGACCATCGCTCTCGGTACCGCGACCGCTCTTCTGGCACCCGCAGCTAACGCTGCCCCGGATTCCGACTGGGATCGCCTCGCTCAGTGCGAGTCTGGTGGCAACTGGGCAATCAACACCGGCAACGGCTTCCACGGCGGCCTTCAGTTTAGCCCTTCCACTTGGAATGCCTACGGTGGTCAGCAATATGCTGTCTACGCTTACGGGGCCACCCGCGAGCAGCAGATCGCTGTGGCCGAAAAGGTTCTGGCTGGCCAGGGCTGGGGCGCATGGCCGTCCTGCTCGGCGAAGCTGGGCCTGAATTCCGCCGCCACCCCGCGTGATATTGTCGCTGCCGCTCCTGTAGCCGTCCAGCAGATCGTTGAATCCTCCGGCAATAGCTCTGCACTCGCCTCTGACGCCGTCTACAACGCCATTCGCGAGCGCCTGGCCGCTATCGGCCTGAGCGTTCCCGCTCAGCTCGACGCCTTCTACCACGCACATCGCGAGAACTTCAACGCGTTCTACACCGCAAACCGCCAGGCTATCGACTCGATCCTCGGCTAGTATTTGCTCTCCCAGCTTTCAAGCGGGCCCATTCCCCACCCCAGGGA
Source organism: Corynebacterium sp. SCR221107 (assembly GCF_027886475.1). Taxonomy (NCBI): domain Bacteria; kingdom Bacillati; phylum Actinomycetota; class Actinomycetes; order Mycobacteriales; family Corynebacteriaceae; genus Corynebacterium; species Corynebacterium sp. SCR221107. The sequence goes on along the minus strand of NZ_CP115670.1, from coordinate 916,876 downwards.
ATGCGGCCCGCTTTTGCTTCGCACCGCCCATCTCAACCTGCCATCGGCAGGTCATGCGCGCCACCATCATTCATACATAGCTCGACAGGTACCTCCATCCAGGCGACACGCATAAATCTCAATGCAACGCAGCTGGCAGCTTGTCATCGATCGCCCCCAGCCGATGGTCTTCGATCGCGCCAACGCGTCCGAGAGGCAAGAAAGAGAAAGTGGCCGGCCGATCTGTAGACCTTCGTTTCACGCCCTTAAGTAACGAACACAAAGTACGGCGCAGACTCACCCCAACCCGACTTATCCAGCCTAACCATCCCACACATTCACCCCCCCGCATAGGGGTATCCTATTTTCTCGACCACCGACACAATCTTCACAAATCTATGCGCGAAGCCCTTTACAGTCATGCGCATTTGCAAACACTTAACCTGCAGAAACAACACAAATTCCCACAACGGACGGCCGCCCTCTTTCGCGAATAATTCCAAAACTTTGCAAGTTTGCCAATGGTCAGTTGCAAACTTTTTTCGCCCCCTTAGCTGGAAAGTTATGACAGAGGCCACTTAGTAGTGTGTAATAACCCACATCACCAAAATTGAGTGATGCAGTTCGCAGGATGCATTAAGGCGTGTCCCCTCACCCAAAGGCAGGACCACGCGGTGGCTCATCGGCCGCCATCATTAGACCAAACTCAATTTCCCGAAATCTAAGCTTCACACGCGAACACACGACTACCGAAAGGCAGCCATGTCCCAGAAAGAAAGCGTCAAGCACGCTCCTACCCCAGAAGAATTCCTCGCGATGAGCGAATCGAAGGAATTCGGCAACCTACGACGTACCTTCCGCGGATTCGCATTCCCGGTCACCATCGGCTTTTTGGCCTGGTACCTCTTCTACATCGTCACCGCGACCTTCGCGGTCGACTTTGTCGAGACCCGCGTCTACGGCGCGATTAACGTCGGCATGGTCCTAGGCCTTGCCCAGTTCGCAACCGCCGGACTGATCACGTGGGCTTATGTCCACTTCGCTGACACCAAGATCGACCCAGCCACCGAGGCTATCCGCGCCGAGATGGAAAACCCGAACCGCACTCCGGAGGTGACCCACTAATGAACGCCGCATTGCTCGCGCAGGAAAAGGTTGACACGGGCAACCCGATCCTCAACATCGCTATCTTCGTCTTATTCATCGTGGCAACACTGACCATCGTCGTGCGCGCCACCCGCCAGACCTCCCAGAAGGGCTCCGACTTCTACACCGGTGGCGCCTCCTTCTCCGGCTGGCAAAACGGCCTCGCCATCTCCGGCGACTACCTGTCCGCCGCGGCCTTCCTCGGTGTCACCGGCGCCATCGCGGTCTCCGGCTACGACGGCTTCCTCTACTCGGTGGGCTTCCTCATCGCCTTGCTGGTTGCCCTCGTGCTCGTCGCGGAGCCGCTGCGCAACACCGGCCGCTTCACGATGGCCGACGTGCTCTCCTTCCGCCTCAACCAGCGCCCAGTGCGCACCGCTGCAGCTATCTCGACGCTGACCATCTCCCTGTTCTACCTCATCGCTCAGATGGCTGGCGCCGGTGGCCTCGTTGCCCTGCTGCTGGGCATTGAGGGCAAGGCCACCCAGAACATCGTCGTTGCTATCGTCGGCGTGCTGATGATCGTTTACGTTTTGCTCGGTGGTATGAAGGGCACCACCTACGTCCAGATGATCAAGGCCGTCCTGCTCGTGGGTGGTTCCATCGTCATCGCCCTGCTGACCTTCTTCTACCTCAAGGGTGGGTTCAACGCCGTGCTCGAGGCTGCTGTTGCCAACCACCCGAAGGGTGACGCCATCTTGGGCCCTGGCCTGAAGTACGGCAAGAGCACACTGACCAAGCTTGACTTCATCTCCCTCGGCATGGCACTCGTGCTCGGTACCTCCGGTTTGCCGCACGTTCTGATGCGCTTCTACACCGTTCCGACCGCCCGCGAGGCTCGTCGCTCCGTGACCTGGACTATCGGCATCGTGGCGTTGTTCTTCTTGCTCACCGTCGTCATGGGCTACGGCGCAGCCGCCATCGTCGGCCCGGAGACCATCGCCGCTGCCCCAGGTGGCGTGAACTCCGCCGTGCTCCTGCTGGCCGCTGAGGTTGGTGGCTCCGTCTTCATGGCCGTGATCTCCGCCATCGCCTTCGCCACCATCCTCGCCGTGGTCGCCGGCCTTGCTATCACCGCATCCGCCTCTGTTGCCCACGACCTCTACAACTCGGTCCTGCGCAATGGTGAGGCCACCGAGGAGGAGCAGGTTCGCGTCTCCCGCATCACCGTGGTTGTCATCGGCATCCTGGCTATCGTCTTGGGCATTGGCGCCATGGGCCAGAACATCGCCTTCCTCGTGGCGCTGGCATTCGGTATCGCCGCGGCCGCTAACCTTCCGACCATCCTGTACTCCCTGTACTGGAAGCGCTTCAACACCACCGGCGCCCTGTTCTCCATCTACGGTGGTCTGTTAACCTCGATCGTTCTCATCGCCTTCTCCCCGGCCGTCTCCGGCGCTGAGACTGCGATGTTCCCGAACGCCGACTTCGCTTGGTTCCCGCTGACTAACCCATCGATCATCGCCATCCCGGCCGGCTTCCTCCTGGGTATCATCGGCACCCTCGTCGGCAAGCCAGACAACCTGCCGCTGAAGGCAGCCGAGATGGAAGTTCGCTCCCTGACCGGCGTCGGCGTGGAAAAGGCTGTCGAGCACTAATCCCGCACGAGGAAAGCGTTTTACCCCCTCATCTAGCTGCATCCCGCTAAGGTGAGCTCAAGTCCCAGACACATCATGTCTGGGACTTGTTGCTTGTCAAGGCCAAGGCGCGGGGTGAAATCCATCGGTTGTGGTTACCCAGCCCCCAAACCAAAGCTCTTGAGCCGTGGTGATTGAAGGGCACAAAACCTTCACAGGCCCAGCATCCATCAACGTGGACGCCGGGCCTGCGAAGGTTTCGAAATGGAAAGTGCGCACCCGCCGGCGGGTGGCCTGGCGGGATCAACGAGTAGGAACTACTTGTTGATGCGGGTGTACGGGTGCACGTAGCCAAGCTCCTCGGCGGGAACCGGGAACTCAACATCGCCGTAAGGGCTGTTGGCGCCAGCAATCTTGGCAATCAATTCGGTGACGGCGTGGCCATCGCCAGGAACGTGGGCCGGCCAGCCCGGATCAACATAACCTTGTTTCTCGATGTTCGACATAAGCCCCATTCTTTCATTTCTCGGCAGCAAAAGTCATCTGAATTACAACTAATATTAGGCGCATCATGACAAACGCCCTCACTCCACAGACGCGCAACGAACTTTTCCGATCGTGGCTTGCCGGTTTAGACGATGCCGGGCTGGGAAGTGTACTTTCACATCGCTGGGATACACTCCTTCCAACACCACCCGGAATTAGCTCCCTAGCTGTGCGTTTACTGCTTCGCGGCTCCTTGGCTGAGGCCATAAAACACATCAACGCCTTAGAACTGGCAATTATCGAGATTATTGCAGGTTCCGGGGGTGGCTTAGAACCATTGGATTCCCCCGAGATTCTTCGTCAACTCAGGCGCATCGCCAAAGATCAGGGCTACCGCACCGCCGGGCTCAAGGGTTTGGTTGATTCCGCCCTGATCCACCTTCGCGAGTTGGCTTTGGTGTTTCCGGTTCCTACCCATAACTCCCCCATTGTCGCTACTTCCTCGTCCGCGGACACTGCAGTAACGGCATCAGGTTGGTTGCTTGCCGACGACCTCACGGCCGTCATTCCCCAGGGGCTGCATGTCCTCCCCGACGAGCCTTTCATCAGCGCCGAGCAGGCCCGCGAGCTCGTTGAAAACCTCGACGAGCACTCCCGCCGGATCATTGACACGCTCCTGCGCTCTGGCGGTCATGGCATCACGAAGGATGCCTCACCGACGGCCGATCCGAACCGGCCGATCCCGAAGCTCATTGCAAGCGGCGTGCTCGTCCGCGTCAGC